>JBNKYJ010000204.1:0-8938 GCA_050300835.1 Sedimenticolaceae bacterium | reverse complement strand
ACCTTCTCGTAGGTCGGAGCGAAAGAGCGGCAGGGACCGCACCAGGGCGCCCAGAAATCGACGATCACGAAGGAATTACCGGTGATGGTGGATTCAAAGTTCTCTTTAGTCAGTTCGACGACAGCCACAATGAGCCTCATGTTTGAGTGAAATTCTGCGCAGTCTATCAGAAATCGCTAATAAATTCCCGCACGAAATCCGTAACTTCTGCCATTCTCCCTGTGCGCCTGCCGGTAACGGACACCCCGTTACCGCGCAGTCAGAAGGGATTATGCATCGAGACCGGCGAAGATCTGATCGCGGATCTCGTTGACGCTGCCCACGCCTGCGATCTTGACGTATTTGCAGGTACCCGCTTCGGCCTCCTTGGTGTAGAAGCCGATCAGGGGTTCGGTCTGGTCGTGGTAGACCTTGAGCCGGGCCTTGACCGTCTCTTCCTGGTCGTCATCACGCTGGATCAGGTCCTCGCCGGTCTCGTCGTCCTTGCCCTCGACCTTGGGCGGATTGAACACCACGTGGTAAGTACGCCCGGACGCCAGGTGCACACGGCGACCGGACATGCGTTTGATGATCTCTTCATCGGGGACGCCGATCTCGACCACGGCGTCGATGGGAACACCCGCCTCTTTCAGCGCGTCCGCCTGGGGGATGGTGCGAGGAAAGCCGTCGAACAGGTAACCGTTCTGGCAATCGTCCTCTTTGATCCGCTCTTTCACCATGCCCATGATGATGTCGTCGGAGACCAGTCCGCCCTCATCCATGATCTTCTTCGCCGCCACACCGAGTTCGCTGCCCGCCTTGACGTGAGCCCGCAGCATGTCGCCGGTGGAGATCTGTGGAATATTGTATTTCTCTTTGATGAAATTGGCCTGGGTGCCCTTTCCGGCGCCCGGTCCACCGAGCAGAATGACGCGCATGTCTCTCTCCCTTGGTTGTTCTCTTGGTGCGGGGAGTGTGCCATGCGCTGGGCAAACGGGCCAGTCGAGGCTATGAATAGGTCGATACAGGGACTTTATGCCGCACGGCACAAGGCCCGCCATCGCCGGACTGGGCCGGGCCGAAAACGACGTGCACGTTGTAGCCTGGATGGAGCGAAGCGCAATCCAGGGCGGCGGGCTCATCGTTCCCCGGATTTCACTTCGTTGCATCCGGGCTACGCTGTCCGGGTATGGGTAGACGGGAAAAAGAGGGGGCTCAGCCCCCCCTTCATCTACTGCCGGCGGGAATGATAGACCTCAGGCGCCGGCCAGCTTGAGCATCAGACTGTTGAGACGCCGTACGAAGGCGGCGGGATCGTCCAGCTGCCCGCCTTCCGCCAGCTGGGCTTGATCGAACAACACCTTTGAGAGGTCGCTGAACCGCTCCTCGTCGGACTCCTGCTCCAGCCGCTCCAACAGGGGGTGGGTGAGATTGACCTCCATGATCGGTTTGGTCTGGGGCGCATCCTGCCCCACCGATTTGAGCACCCGGGCCAGGTTGGCGCTCATGTCGTGCTCCTCCACCACCAGGCAGGCGGGTGAGTCGGTCAGACGGTGGCTGGCGCGTACCTCCTTCACCGTCTCGCCGAGCACATCCTGCATGCGTTTGATCAGCTCCTTGCGGGTCTCAGCCACCTTTTCACTGCTCTCTTTCTCTTCCTGGTCCTCGAGCTCGCCCAGATCGAGTTCACCCTTGGCCACCGATTGCAGGGTCTTGCCGTCGAATTCCAGCAGGCTGGTGACCAGCCATTCGTCGACCCGGTCGGAGAGTAGCAATACCTCGATGCCCTTCTTCTTCAATACCTCCAGGTGGGGACTGTAACGGGCGGCGGCGGCTGAATCGGCCGTGATGTAGTAGATCTTGTCCTGACCCTCCCGCATGCGGCCCACATAGTCGGCCAGGGAGACGCTCTGCTCGTCGCTCTCGTTATGGGAGGAGGCGAAGCGCAGCAGACCGGCGATGCGTTCCTTGTTGGCGTAGTCCTCGGCCGGACCCTCCTTCATGACCTTGCCGAACTGGTCCCAGAAGGTCTGATACTTCTCCCCGTCCTCCTCGGCCAGCTTCTCCAGCGCCCCGAGGATGCGTTTGACGTTGGCCTGGCGAATGGTATCGATTTTGCGATTATGCTGCAGGATCTCGCGGGAGACGTTGAGCGGCAGGTCGTCGGCGTCGACCACACCCTTGACGAAACGCAGGTAGCGCGGCATCAGCTTTTCCGCCTCGTCCATGATGAAGACCCGGCGCACGAACAGCTTCACGCCATGTTTCTGATCCCGGTCCCAAAGGTCGAAGGGCGCCCGCTGGGGGACGAACAGCAGGGAGGTGTACTCGTTGGTGCCTTCGACCCGGTTGTGCACATAGGTCAACGGCGCTTCGAAATCGTGGGAGACGTGCTTGTAGAAGTCCTCGTACTCCTCCTCCGTGATCTCCGAGCGGTTGCGCATCCAGAGCGCCGTGCCCTTGTTGACGCGCTCGAACTCCGGCGTCTCGGGCTTCTCCTCGTCCTCACCGTAGTACTCCTTCTCCATCTCCACCGGGATGGTGATGTGGTCGGAGAACTTGCCGATGATGCTGCGCAGGCGGAAGTTGTCCAGAAACTCCTTCTCGTCCTCGCGCAGATGCAGGATTACATCGGTGCCGCGTGCGGGCTTGTCGACGTTCTCGATAGTGTAATCGCCCTCCCCGCTCGACTCCCAGCGCACCCCATGCTCCTCGCTCAGCCCGGCGCGGCGGGTCTCCAGGGTGACCTTGTCGGCAACGATGAAGGCGGAGTAGAAGCCGACCCCGAACTGGCCGATCAGCTCGCTGTCCCTGGCCTGGTCGCCCGACATGGATTCGAAAAACTTGCGGGTGCCGGAGCTGGCGATGCTACCGATGGTCTCGGTCACCTCCTGGCGGCTCATGCCGATGCCGTTATCGGAGATGGTCAGCGTGCCCCGCTCCTTGTCCAGGGTCACCCGTATCCTCAGGTCGGGATCGCTTTCGAACAGCGCTTCATCCGTCAGGGCCTCGAAACGCAGCTTCTCCGCCGCATCCGAGGCATTGGAGATGAGTTCGCGCAGAAAGATCTCCTTGTTACTGTAGAGGGAACGAATCACCAGGTTCAGCACCTGGCTGACTTCGGCCTGAAAAGACAGGGTCTCCTTGTGGGCTTCGACGGTCATGGTTCTTAACGGTCTCCAGATCTTCGGGGGGTGTTGAATCCAAGCTAGCGGAATTTTTCAATCCCGCGGGAGATGGGGATTATGGGTGAGAATTTCAACCCCCGGGTCGGAAACATTCGATGATTTTCCGATCCCGGGGTGAAAGTGGTGACTCAGGCTCAGAACGTGGCGGTAAGAGAGATACTGAAGGTGTTCTCGTCGTAGCTCTCTGTCTCGATCTCTGCGTCACGCTTCAAGTGGGCCAGCCGCATGGCCAGCATGGTATTGGTTCCAAGCTGGTAGCGGCCGCCGAGCGTGGCGATCGACTCCTGGTAGTTCAGAACTTCCTCTTCGTGGTCATTCCAGTTCAGCCGCAGAAAAGCAATGGTACGCGGGCTGATCGCCCGCGACAGGCTCACCAAGCCATCCACATCCCGGGTATCGTCGACAGCCAACTCGTAGTTACGCTTGGTGTGGCCGGCCCCCAGATCGAGGGTGGTTCGGCCGCTGGTGAAGGTGAACCGGGTGTTGAACTGCTCCAGAATGTAGTACTGGGCACTGATCGTGGGCGAGCCCTCCCGATCGAGTCCCGGGGGGTTCTCCAGCACCGGATCGCGCACCAGATTGCCGAAGGCATCCTGCCTTCGGAACAGGCTTGGATGCAACAGCTCGTTACGCGCACTGGTGGCGTCACGGTAGTAGTTGGCGGTCCAGATCGTACGCTGCGAACGGTGGGAAAAGTCGAGATAGTAGTCGTCACCGAAAGCCCGCTCGCCGCCACCCAGGGCCAGGCGGGTGCGCGGATTCGGTGTATAGATGACACCGACGCTCCAGAGCGAACCGTCGATATCATCGTTGAGGGCCAGGTTGTAGTTTTCGTAACCGGCGGCAAAGGCCACAGCCCACTGGCGCACCAGCTGCTGGACAAATTCCGCCCTCAATTGGCTGACTTCGTTATCCGCGTCCAGGGTGTCGTAGTCCACGATGCTGTACATACTGGACACTTCCCACACCTGGTTGATGAAGGCGGGACCGCTACCCAGCACCAGCTCGGCACGCTGTCCCACGCTGTCGTCCAGGCCACCCTCGGCGTAATTGACGGCATCGAGCGTGTAGCGTGCCTCGAACAGACTGACGCTGCCGAAACGCGATTTGAAATAGGGGCTGAGGCCGGCGGTGTAGATCTCGGTACTGGCGCCGCGCCCGGTCAAGCCACCGATACCGGTGCGTCCGGTACTGGTGATATTGGTGAGATCGGCCGAGGCCCAGCCATCCAGGTAGAGATGCTCCTCCATCAGCTCCACGTTGCCGTCGCCGCGGAGAAAATGGATCAGCTCATCGTCCTCGGTATCTTCCCAATAATGGCGATATTCGGGTGCATAGTTGATATCGACCTTTGCCTTGGCACCTTCCCGATAGAGGGAGATACTCGGACGCAGCAGCGTGATCGATTCGTTTTCCTGATTATCGTGGGTCAGCAGGGCATTGTCGGTATAGGACTGCTCCAACGTCACCGCGGGCACGATGATCCAGTCAGCCGCGACTGCAGGCAGCGTGAATGCCGAAACACCAAGCCCACCCAGCAGCAGCGGAATTTTTTTCAGTCTGAATATAAAAGTCATAACAGCGAGTTCCCTTGAAAATGAATGATGTTTCAGGGTGGTCACGAGCACAAATTCCCCATAATGGTGCAAAGATTACGCAGCTGACTGCCATAAGTCGAGTGGTTAAATACACTTACCGGGCACAGCCCCCTGATGCTGACACCCCCCTATGCACCCTGTTTTCACGCTATGGCCTCGGATAACATGGCTTTGTCCTATCCGTAGCTGATCCCGTCCGTGGAGGTCCCCTTGACGCTCATCCGCCACATCACTGACATCCCCCCGCTTCTCCTGCTTATGACACTGCTGGGTCTTGCTTCACCCCTGCCCGCACTGGAAGTGAAGATGACACCAACGCTGGAGGAGTTCACGGTGGACCATGCCGGCAAATCCATCCTGATCCGGCGCAATCAGGACACCGACGCCATGTTGATGTTCGATTTCGCCCGCACATCGAGACCCTGCCCCCCCTTCTGTGCCCAACCCATGCTGGCGGCAGAGGGGGTCGAGACCATCGGTGAGGTCGAGCTTTTCGCCTTCATGCGAGACGACCTGGCGAGCGGACACGGACTGTTGATTGATGCGCGCACACCGGATTGGCATCGGCGGGGGACGATACCCGGCTCGCTGAATATCCCCTACACCCACCTCAATCCCGCCCAAGGTGCTGACGACATCACCCTGGAAGAGTCGCTGCTGCGCCTGGGGGTGAAACAGACCGCCTCCGGCTGGGAATTCTCCCAGGCAAAGACACTGGTGCTCTGGTGCAATGGTCCTTGGTGTGGTCAGTCGCCGTCGGCCATCAGGGGATTGATCGGCATCGGGTATCCCGAAGACAAGCTCCGCTACTACCGTGGCGGCATGCAGCTCTGGCGTATATTCGGTCTGCCGGTGGTCACGCCAGAGGGCGAACCGGTCGAGTTCTGAAACGCAGCCCGTATGAACCATCGAACCATCACCCTCTTCTCTATTTTTTGCGAGGGTGTTTGAATAGTGGAGCAACAACAAAATTTCGGATTTATCCAATGAACAAAGTCAGCGTCGAAACCCAACCATTCTCCGACCAGCGCCCAGGGACCTCTGGACTGCGGAAAAAGGTCAAGTTGTTCCAGAGCCCCAACTATCTGGAGAATTTCGTTCAATCCATCTTCGACACCCGCCCGGATCTCGTAGGTGGGACACTCGTCGTCGGCGGTGACGGTCGCTACTACAACCGCCAGGCCATACAGACCATCCTGCGGATGGCGGCAGCCAATGGTGTGCAGCGGGTTCTGGTCGGAGAGGGTGGACTGCTGTCGACCCCCGCCGCCTCTTGTGTGATCCGAAAATACAAGACCCAGGGCGGGATCATTCTCTCGGCCAGCCACAACCCCGGGGGTCCCGATGAGGACTTCGGTATCAAGTTCAATACGCCCAATGGTGGACCGGCGCCGGAATCGGTTACCGAAGCGATTTTCGAGCGGACCCGTAACATCGACCGCTACATCACCCTGGACTCCGAGCCGCTCGATCTCGACGCGCAGGGCAGCCACATCATCGGCGACACCGAAGTCGTGATCATCGATCCGGTGGAGGACTACGCCGCATTGATGGAGGAACTGTTCGATTTCGAACGCATTCACCAACTCTTCAACTCCGGCTTCTTCACAATGCGTTTTGACGCCATGCATGCCGTCACCGGCCCCTACGCCAAGCATATCCTCGAGGGGATGCTGGGCGCCGAACCCGGCTCGGTCATCAATGGCAAGCCGATGGAGGATTTCGGTGGCGGGCACCCCGATCCCAACCTGGCACATGCCCATGAACTGGTGGCACTGGCATCCGGTCCCAAAGGGGTCGATTTCGCCGCCGCCTCCGACGGTGATGGCGACCGGAACATGATCCTGGGACACGACTTCTTCGTCACTCCCAGTGACAGCCTGGCAGTGATGGCGGCCAACGCCCACCTGATCAAGGGTTATACCAGCGGCATCAGCGGGGTGGCCCGCTCCATGCCGACCAGTCAGGCTGCCGATCGGGTGGCCGAACGGCTCGGTCTCGAATGTTTCGAGACACCCACCGGCTGGAAGTTTTTTGGCAATCTGCTGGATGCCAACAAAATCACCCTCTGTGGCGAGGAGAGCTTCGGCACCGGCTCCAATCATGTGCGCGAGAAAGACGGCCTCTGGGCCGTGCTGTTCTGGCTCAATCTGCTGGCGGTCAAGCAGAAGTCGGTCGAGTCGATCGTGCGTGAACACTGGGCCATGTTCGGCCGCAACTACTACACACGCTATGACTACGAAGGCATCGACAAACAGGCTGCGGAGGAATTGATGGCGCATCTGCGAAACGTGCTCCCGGATCTGCCCGGCAGGCAGCTGGACGGTTACAGCGTCGACTACGCCGACGATTTCGCCTACGTCGATCCGGTGGACGGCAGCCGTTCGGAGCGTCAAGGCATCCGCATCGGCTTCAGCGACGGCTCACGCATCGTCTATCGGCTTTCAGGTACAGGGACCCAGGGCGCGACCCTGCGCGTCTATCTCGAAGCCTTTGAGCCCGATGTCGCCAACCAGCAACAGGCGACGGCGGAAGTCATGCAGCCGTTGGTAGCGATTTCAAAAAGTCTGGCAGAAATCGAACAACGCACAGGACGTCAGGAGCCGACGGTGATTACCTGATTATTTTTACTGGTTCTGGGAGATTAAACTGCCTAGAATTCCGTCACAAAACATCAACAATATATAACTATTATTTCCAGCTTAACGAAGGGCTTTCAAACCAGGAGTACGATGTGAGCAAGACAGAGGCAAAAGTCAGCAAGAAAAAGGTGGCGAGCAAAAAAAAGGTGGCCAAGAAGAAGGTCGCGGCCAATCCGACCACCAAGAAGCAGGTGAGCAGGAAAAAGGCAGCTGCGCCTGCAAAGGGCAGCTCGTTGATCAGCCCTCGTGAGCGTTACGAGATGATCGCGACCATGGCCTACTATCGAGCGGAACAGCGTGACTTCGAACCCGGACATGATGTCGAGGATTGGCTCGATTGCGAGCGTATCATCGACCAGATGATGTCGAACTGAATCACTCCCCGCCCCGCGGGCCGACAGATTGAGTTCGGCCCGCTCGAGCCGGGCTGGCACTCAGTCCGACTTGCTCAGGCCCTCTGGGACTTCCGTCCGCGCCGGGCGGCGAGTGCCTTTTCGTGCGCCCAGACGATCAAGCCTGCGCTTACGATAAGCGCCGCTCCCAGGAAGAAACCGCTGCTGAGCCGATCATTGAAAAAGAGCATGCTGTAGAGCACGGCCGCCACCAGCTGTGCATTCAGAAACGGCGAGAGCACGGGAGCCTGGGCGAGGTGAAACGCCTTCACCAGCAGAAAGTGTCCACTGGCTCCCAAGGCACCGATCAAAACCAGCAAGCCCCACTGACTCAAACTGGGCGCCTGCCACCACAGCGGCATCAGGCATGAAAGCGCCAGAGCCCCGAGAGCCGTGGTGTGAAACAGGGTCGTCTTCTCACTGTCCCTGCCCTTCAAGGCGCGTGTCAGAATGAAGTAAAAAGAGAGACAAAGCGCACCCAGCAGCGCCAGCAGCATGGCGGGATCGATCTGGCGAAAACCGGGTTGAACCACGAACAGCACACCGACGAAGCCGATTCCGACCGCCACCCACTCCGGCGCCCCCACCCTTTCGTGGAGTAACGCTCCCGCCAGCAATGTCACCAGTACCGGCGCAAAGAATAGGATCGCGGTGGCGTCGGCCAGCGAGATGGTGCGGATGGAAAAATACATGCAGAGCGTCACTCCCAGCAGGCAGGCCGCCCGCAACAGCTGAAGCCCCGGCCTGTTGGGACGCATGAACGCCGGTCCGACCTGCAGGCTGAACACCGCCCCGACGATCAGCGTGTGGAAGAGATAGCGTGCCCACACCACCTGCTGGGTCGGCAGGGAGAGCATCAACCACTTGGCCAGGCCGTCCATGGCAGCCAGCACGAATCCAGCGGCGATGGTCGCAAGAATACCGACAACCACGGCCGGATCGTACAGGAGGGGTGATCTGTTCATGCCTTGCTTGCAACTCGTCTTGCCTTCGGGCGGGACGACATGGTCGCAGGAGGTGGCAATGAAATTCAAGCCTGGTTGGGGAACAGGAGTCTGCCCCGAATGGCACTTACCTCAGGGCCTGTTAACACTAATCCAATAGGTTCTGTGATTCGGTGCGGCAAGCCGCACCCTACG
>JBNKYJ010000203.1:0-16237 GCA_050300835.1 Sedimenticolaceae bacterium | reverse complement strand
GTAGGGTGGGGCCCTGCCCCACCGTCATCCCGGCGAAAGCCGGGATCCAGGAAGCTTCATGGTGGCCGAATTCCTGGATTATTCGCTTCGCTCACCCTTCTGGCCGACTTTCAGTCGTTCATTGCGCATCGTGAATTTGTTCGGCTTTTGCCGGAATGACGAAAATCCTCAAATTCGTCATATGTCAGTGCCAATCTCCTCTGACACCCATACCATTGAAATCCGAGAAAGTGCCGCATCGTTGCGACTCCACATCCTGTGCCGATGCCTGTTGACGGTGGCAGGCCGTCACCGTACGGCGGGCGTTCCGGGGACAGTTGTGCTGATGATCCGCCTATCGCCTCCTTCTCCCGGGCCGTGATCGCCTGCGCTTGTCCTGTCTGGTACCGGCTCTTTCTGCTGGTGGGGAGGTCGTAGGTTTTTCCCAGGGATCCCTATTATTGGTTCTGTAACGAAAAGGGAGTAGTACTATACCTGGATTCATAACTATCATACGTATGTCAACCACATGAATCCGAGAAGAACGGGCAATCAAAACCCGACTACAATCAGGGAATATGGGCAGGGGCTCATGGAACCTGCCAGGAAGGCGGTGTGTCCCACCATCAACGCTGGTACTCAATAACAAGATCAGATCAATTCGTCACCCCGATCGAAGCGCAGCTCGGAGCCGAGTCCCGTTCCGGATCCCTCAGGTGCCGGTGGCTTCCGATGGCGACGGATTGATGGGATTTTGATTCCTAACTTAATGATGAAAAATAATTGTTTATAAGGAGCAGAAAAGCCGATGAGCGACAAACGACATGTCTATGCATTTCATGAGGGAGACGGCAAGAACAAACAGCTGCTGGGCGGCAAGGGGGCCAACCTCTGCGAGATGACCCAGTTCGGTCTCAACGTGCCGCCGGGCTTCGTCATCTCCACCGAGGCGTGTCTCGACTACCTGGCCAGCGCGTCCAAGGAGCTGCCGGCCGAGATCATGGAGGACGTGCGCAGGCACATGGCCGAGGTGGAGAAAGCCACCGGCAAGGGTTTCGGCGATGCGGCCAACCCGCTGCTGGTCTCGGTGCGTTCCGGCTCCGCCATGTCGATGCCCGGCATGATGGACACCATCCTCAACCTGGGCCTCAACAGCCAGACGCTGCAGGGGGTGATCGAACAGACCGGCGACGAGCGCTTCGGCTATGACGCCTACCGCCGCTTCATCCAGCTCTTCGGCAAGGTCGCCCTGGGGGTGCCCGACGAGCGCTTCGACGAGGAGTTCGAGGCGGTCAAGCAGAATGCCCACGTGACCGAAGACGTGGGCCTCTCGGCGAAGGACCTGAAGGAGATCAGCGAGCGTTTCCTCAAGGTCTTCGAAACCCATACAGGCAGGGCCTTCCCGGAGGACCCCTACGACCAGCTGGAGATCGCCATCAAAGCGGTGTTCGGTTCCTGGATGGGCAAGCGCGCGGTGGACTACCGGCGCCAGTTCAACATCACTCCCGACATGGCCAACGGCACCGCGGTCAACGTCTGCACCATGGTCTTTGGCAACCGGGGTAACGACTCGGCAACCGGGGTGGCCTTCACCCGTAACCCGGGTACCGGCGAAAACAAGCTGTTCGGCGAATACCTGGTCAACGCCCAGGGCGAGGATGTGGTGGCCGGCATCCGCACCCCCAAGCCGATCGCCCGCCTGGGTGACGAGATGCCGGGGATGGGGGAGCAGCTCGAGGAGTTGCGCCAGAAGCTGGAGACCCACTACAAAGAGATTCAGGACTTCGAGTTCACCATCGAGCGCGGCACCCTCTACTGCCTGCAGACCCGCAACGGCAAGATGAACGCCACCGCCATGGTGCGCACCTCGGTGGAGATGGTGGAGGAGGGGCTGATCAGCAAGGAACAGGCCCTGCTGCGCATCGATCCCGCCCACCTGGAGCAGATGCTCTACCCGCGTCTCGACAGCAGCTTCAAGGGCGACCCGGTGGCCCAGGGCCTGCCCGCCTCCCCGGGTGCGGCCAGCGGCCGGGCGGTGTTCGACGCCGACCGCGCCGAGATCATGGGCAAGGACCAGGGACAGAAGGTGATCCTGCTGCGCGAGGAGACCAAGCCTGAGGATATCCACGGTTTCTTCGCCGCCCAGGGCATTCTCACCAGTCGCGGCGGCAAGACTTCCCACGCGGCGGTGGTGGCCCGCGGCATGGGCAAACCCTGCGTGGCCGGCGCCGAGGGTATCAGTGTCGACGTGCAGCGGCGCGAGGCGATGGCCAAGGGCACCCTGATCCGCGAGGGCGACATGATCACCATCGACGGCAGTAGCGGCAACGTCTACCTGGGCGAGATCCCGATGGTGGAGCCCGACTTCACCGAGGAGCTCAACCGGCTGCTGCGCTGGGCCGACGAAGCCGCCTACCTGCGGGTGATGGCCAATGCCGACACCGCCATCGACGCCGGCAGGGCACTGAAGTACGGCGCCATGGGCATAGGTCTCTGCCGCACCGAACGCATGTTCAACGCGGTCGACCGGCTGCCGGTGGTGATCGAGATGATCGTGGCCGAGACCCCGGCCCAGCGCCAGGCGGCGCTGGACAAACTGCTGCCGATGCAGCGGGGCGACTTCAAGGCGATCCTGGAGGTGATGGCGCCCAAGCCGGTCACCATCCGTCTGCTCGATCCGCCGATCCACGAGTTCCTGCCCACCGAATCGCAGCTGCTGAGCGATCTGGAAGAGCTCAAACACCTGCGCAACTCAGTCCGCGGCATGAACGTGCTGGCCGGCAGTCTGATGCTGCTGGAAGAGCCGGCCCGGGCCAAGGCGGAGGCCGAAGAACTGCGCCACATGGTGGACGAGAGCCTGGTGGAGCAGTCGATCGAAAAGAAGGAGGCCATGCTGCGCAAGGTGCGCGCCCTGACCGAAACCAATCCCATGCTGGGTCATCGCGGGGTGCGCCTCGGCATCACCTTCCCCGAGATCTACGGCATGCAGATCCGCGCCATCCTGGAGGCCGCCGCCGAGTGTGCGGCCAAGGACCTGGAAGTCCATCCCCAGATCATGGTGCCCCAGGTCTGTACTGCCGAGGAGCTGAAACTGGTCAAGAAGATGGTCGATCAGATCCGTGCCGAGGTGGAGGAGAAATCAGGCCACAAGCTCAACTTCCGCTTCGGCACCATGATCGAGGTGGTGCGGGCCTGCATGCGGGCCGAATCGCTGGCGGAGCAGGCGGAGTTCTTCTCCTTCGGCACCAACGACCTGACCCAGGCCACCTTCTCCTTCTCACGCGAGGACGCGGAGAACAAGTTCCTGCCCATGTACAACCAGAACGGCATCCTCAAGGACAACCCCTTCGAAGTGCTCGACGAGAAGGGCGTCGGCAAGCTCATGGGACTGGCGGTGGAGTGGGGCCGCGGTGTCAAGTCCGATCTCAGCGTCGGTATCTGCGGCGAGCACGGCGGCCATCCCAGCTCTATCGTGTTCTGCCACAAGGTAGGCCTCAACTACGTCTCCTGCTCCGCGCCGCGGGTGCCGGTGGCGAGGCTGGCGGCGGCGCATGCGGCGTTGAAGCAGTAGCGTCAGGGGTGCGGCGAACCGCACCCGACGTGAGCGCCTGTTCCATCGGAGCATTCGGTGGGGCAGGGCCCCACCCTACAGGAATGGATCGGTAGGGTGGGGCCCTGCCCCACCGTTCTCTCTGCAGCTCGCAATCATTCTGGCTGAGAGGATCCACGGAGGCTGAATCCGGCTGCCGCTCAAGGTGCAGCCAGCGCCTCCTGAATGGCGTCCAATGCAGGCCGCGCTTGGGCCCGGGTCAGCGTGCTGGCGGCGAACAGGGACATGGGGCCCCAGTGTCCCACGTAGAGATCCGGTGCCCAGGGGCGGATGCCCGATACGCCCTGTCGCTTGGCCCAACTGACGAGGTCCCTCAACAGGTCGGCCTGCCCCTGCACGGAGATCGCATAGCCGGGCACCTCGTAATTCCACGTCTGATAGGGGCCGGAGGTCATGGGTTCGGCGGGGTAGGCATACTCGGCGATGAATACCGGGGTGGTGGGAAAGGCTGCCCGTACCGCGCTGACAATGTTCTTGAAGGCTTCGAATCGACCTTCGGGAGGACCGGCGCTGGCGCTGGGATAGAAGGAGAAGCCGATCTCGTCCACCACGAATCCGCCGTCAGCCATGGCCTGGTAAAAGGCGATCGCGAAATCCGCACCCAGTGCTTCAACGATGTGGGTACTGAAGCGGGCCGTCGGATCAACATCCCGGATCCCGGCCGCCACCGCCGCCATCAGACGTGCCTGGTGGGGCCAGAGGTGGGTCTGGAGCCAAGCGATGCGATCACTGCCGGTCATGGCGTGCAGGCTGATGACGCTTTCGGTGCCGATCACCGGGTCCACGCCGTCGGGCGCCCGATACCAGCCGCTGCCGCCCTCCGTGATGTCGCAGGAGGAGTCGATCATGGGCTGCGGTGCCACCCCCGCGGTGCCGAAGCCGACCTCGTTGCCGATATCCCAGATGCGGACGCTGACACCGGCGGCCAGGATCTCCTCCGCGGCGAGCCTGCCGTAGGTTCTCAGCGCGGGCACCATCTGATCCACCGTCAGGGTCTCCCAGGGCCCCGGTAGGCTGATCTCCGGATACTCCGAGAAGTCGGGGGCTGTCTGGCAGGAGTGATCGCCGTAGCTGCCGAACAGTCCCAGTTCGGGATTCAACGGCAAAGAGACGTCAGTGGCCAATCGGGCGCGGGCGACGCCCCGGGTCAGGGAGCGGTCCTCGCCGATGGCGGAAGGCGCACGCTCGGTGGAGATGCGGGCGAACACCTCGTTTCCGGCGTGCCGTATGAAGAGCCGGGCCAACTCACTGACGTTGGCCGCGGTGGTCTGACCGTCGCTGAGGGAGAGGCCGGCATCGAACATCAATTCGGAAAAGGGGCTGACACTCAGGGCAACCCTGAATGACGCCGTATCGACCGTGGTCGCTGGTTCCGAGCTACCACGGTTACACCCGCTGGAGACTATGACAATGGCCAGGAGTGCAACGGTGCCTAGCCGAACGAAGCCGCGCTTGAGCGACCGGCGAGGCGCCGAATGAATTGAATTTGGTATGGGCATGCGCTCTTGCGCACGAACTGATGACCCCATTTTACGATGGTCCGACACGGTATGATTTTGTCTGAAAGAATGTAGTTAGCGCGTTGTCGAAGCAGAGTCAAACCGAAATCCCGGGAATGCGACCTGGCTGAGGCGACAAACAATCTCGTAATGGGGTCGTCGAGGAGCCGAGTTCCGGATGATGAAAATTTCGCCGCGGCAAGCCGCACCGTCGCAAAGTGGGAATCCATTCAAACCGGCAATAACGGGTGTTTCGGTTGATCGGTCGCAGGTCTCGGCGCAAAAGGAATACGCCCGCCGGTCGATACACACCTGTAAGCATGCCGGAGTGGCGATGACACTCACCCGTCAATGGGGAGAGGTCCTGGACACCCGATCGACATTGCTTGACCATTCAGACTCCTTTGACAGACGTAACAGGGAGGTTTCATGGCGGACTCGGCCAAACCCACAGCCGGAATAATTCTCGAAAAGCTGCTGCAGCAGTGGCAGCAGGCCATCATCGCCAAACCGCAAAGCCTGCGGCTGGTGACGATCAACCTGCTGTGTCGCGGTCACCTTTTACTCGAGGATGTGCCGGGACTGGGCAAGACCACCCTGGCCAAGTCGCTGGCGAAGAGTCTGGATATCGGATTCAAGCGGATTCAATGCACCCCCGATCTATTGCCCGCGGACATCACGGGTATCTCCATTTTCGACCAGAAGTCGCAGAGCTTCCGATTCATGCCCGGGCCGGTATTCACCAACATCCTGCTGGTCGACGAGATCAATCGCACCTCACCCAGGACCCAGTCGGCGCTGCTCGAGGCGATGGCCGAGCGGACAGTGACCGTCGACAGGCGTACACGCAAACTGCCTGCCACCTTCATGGTGATCGCGACCCAGAATCCGATCGAGTTCAGCGGAACCTTCCCCCTGCCGGAAGCCCAGCTCGATCGCTTCTTCATGCGGGTTTCGCTGGGCTATCCGTCGCTCGAGGAAGAAGCCCAAATCATGCAGCTGAACCGTCAGCAGGATCCGCTCGAACGGATCACGCCGGTACTCGACGAGACTCAGCTGCAGCGATTGCAGCAGGCGGTGGATCGGATTCAACTGGATAAGAAAGTGGTGGACTATATCGCCGCCCTGATTCACGCCACGCGGGCACACAAGCGGGTTCGCCTGGGGGTCAGCCCGCGTGGCGCCATCGCGTTGATGAAGGCGGCACAGGCAAGCGCGCTGCTGCATGACGAAACCTATGTCACGCCACACCGGGTGCAGTCCCTGGTCGCGCCGGTGCTGGCCCACCGCATACTGCTGCGAAGCAGCACCGACAGCGCCGAGCAGCTTCTGGGCGAGATCATCGCCGAGACACCGGTGCCGGCGATGCCGGGTGAGCCGTCCCGGCGGCAAAAAACGCAACGCCTTGATTTGGCCGACTCTGTCGAGGGATGAGCGACCAGGCACAAAGTGCCGCCAGCCTGCCACCCGCCGTCGTTGAGTGGCTGGAGCGCTGGATCAATCTCCACCGGGTCCTCTGGGTGCTCTGTCTGGCCTGTTTCTTCGTGGCCTGGAATCGTGGGCTGGCGCTGATGTACGGTGTCTTTTCGCTCGGCCTGGCATTGTTGCTGATCTCCCACCTCATGCCCAGATGGCAGTTGCGCGGCCTGCAGGTGGTGCGCAGCCTGTCGGGAGACCTGACTGTGGGTCAGGCAGGAAACCTGGCCTACCGGTTACTCGCCAGCGGTCGGCGATACCACGTCAGCGTCACGGAGCGGCTGCCATTCGCCACGGGCGAGCATCGTCTCTTCTTCTCCTCCAGCGGTGACAACGCCGTCGAGCGCTTGAGCGTGCAGTGCGAACGCAGGGGAGTCTATGGCCTGCGGGAGATTACGCTCACGTCCGCCTATCCATTCGGTATCGTCACCTGTAGCCGCCGCATCCAGACTCCCGTATTGGAGCTGGTGGTGCTGCCGCGCGTCTACGCACTCAGCGGCATTCCTGAGCCGGTGGTCGCCGACGCCAACCGGGAGGGTGACGTCAGTGTGCTGCAGCAGGGCGGCCATGGCCAGTTCGCCGCGGTGCGCGAGTACGTTCAGGGCGACGCACTGCGCGACGTACACTGGCGCGCCTCGGCCCGTCTGCAGCAGTGGGTGGTGAAGGAGTATGAACGCACCGATCGTCCGGTGTTGCTGGTGGTGCTCGATTGTCGGCAGAAATTCGTCAAGGGGGAGGAGGCCAGATCCACTTTCGAGGACGCCATTTCGATTGCCGCTTCCATGATCCACTTCGCCACCCGTGACGGCATGCAGAGCATGCTGGTGGCCGAGGACGGGCAGTGGCATGAGAAGACGATACCGGCCTACACATCGGATCTCTACGATCTGTACGAGTTTCTTGCCAGACTCGAGCCCGCGGGTGACCAGAGCTGCGCCCATGTGACCGAACAGGCGGTGGCGCGGTTTCCCCAGGCCAACCTGGTCACCGGTTTCCGTCTTCAGGGCGACTCCGACCTGCCGCAACTGCCCGCCAATCTGACCCACGTCGATATCGAAATGGATGGCGAGAGCTATCTCTTCCCACTGCGTAACAGCGCGCCATGGCGGACGCGACGGGATGGCAATCGTCTGACCTATCGGGTCGATGCGATGACCCGGCTGGAGAGCCTGTTTCAATGAGACTGGACTCCGGCAAAGTCATCTTCTGGTATAGCCTGGTATCGGGTATCGCTGTCGCCGCGTCGCTCTTCGCCTATGCCGGATTCACGTTCTCCCTGCTGGGTTTGCTGCTAGTGAGCGCCGTCTCTTATGTGGTGCTCAATGCCGTTCGCCGTATTGACGAGAGCAGCAGTCCCTACCGACAACTGTCCGATCAGATCGCAGTTGTGGGCATCATCCTGTTGCTGCCGATGTTGCTCTTCTTCGGGCTGCTGATCTCCCTGCTGCTGTTTCTCGGCCTGGTCTTTTTGGCGCTGCTGTTTCAGACCCACGACTACCGTCGCTTCTATGTCGGTCTCGGCGTCAGTTTCATCCTCTTGATCGTGGGGGCGGTCGAAACCAAGTCGGGTTTCTATCTGGCCTACTTCCTGGCCTATGCGGTGGCCATCAGCATGGCTCTGGGTTATGCCTATATCGACCCGCGCAGCGGAAACCGGGCCGAATGGCGGCTATCGGATCGGTTTCGCGCCTCGCTCTGGTTGATCCTGACGGCGGTCAGCATCTACCTCGTGCTGCCCAGGTTTCCCGCGGGTAACCTGGGTGCCCAGCCCGGTTCCGACCATTTTTACGAAAATCCTGAATGGGAGAGTGAGGCGAAATCGCGCGGCACCGAATCCCGCCAGGACGACCCGGCCACATCCCTGCTGCAGGAGTTGGCGCAGAGCGGGGAGGGTGAATCGCCATCACCCCGGCGATCCGATGGCGAGGATACCGCCGGTTCGGATTTTCACTACCGCGGCTTCGAGCCCGAGATGGATATCAACCATCCCGATGCCGATGGTGAGAGGTTGACCAACGGCATCGTCGCGCGCATGCGCGCGGACCGGCCGCTCTATCTCAGAGCACGTGTCTTCGACCGCTTCGACGGTGTTCGCTGGACCAGCTCGGCGACGCGACTGGAGAAGGTGAAGCTCACCTGGGGCCAGCTTCAATTGCGTGATGTGCCAGGCTTCGAGCAAGGTGGGATCGAACACCACGAGATCTTCATCGAGCAGAATCTGGGGGATTATGTGGCCGCCGCCGCGGTACCGGTAAAGGTCAGTTTTCCGGGAACGGTCATCGGCATCGACGCCTTCGGCCAGTTGCATGCGCCAGGCGCACTCCGCAAAGGCAGCGGCTATGCGATCGATTCGCTGCGTCACACCTATCAGGGCCGCTCCTTCGCCGAGCTCGAGTATGTCGATCTTCCCCAGTTCAAACAGTTGCCGGAGGATCTCGACCCCCGCATCGCCAGGCTGGCGAGCCGTGTGGTGGAGGGGCGCGGGAGCGAGTTGGAGCAGGCGGTGGCGCTCGAACAGCATCTGCGAACCCAGTATGCCTACGATTTCTCTTCCGTCTTCACTTCGCAAAACCGCACACCGCTGAGCCGGTTTCTGTTCGAGACCAAACGGGGACACTGCGAATACTTCGCCAGCGCATTGGCCATCATGTTGCGCACCCAGGGAATCCCCTCCCGCCTGGTGACCGGTTTCTCCGCCACCAACCTGAATCCCCTGACCGGATACTACGACATCTATGCCCTCGACGGGCACGCCTGGGTCGAGGCCTATGTGGACGGTTTGGGATGGATGGAGCTGGAGCCTACCGCCTACTACGACGGCCCCTCGGTCGACAATCAAACCCTGTCGGCGGAGCAGATCAACGACTATGTGGAGCGTCAATTGCGTCTGCAGGAGGTGCTGGGTGAAGACGCGCTGACACCCGAAGCGATCATCGCCGGGCTGTGGCAGACGGCTTATCTGGTCTTCATCTGGAGCGGCGCCTATCTCAAACTCTTTTTCATGCTGGCCTGGCCTTGGCTGGTCGCGGTGGCTGGTATGCTGCTCATGCTTTGGCTGGCCTGGCCTCCGCTCAGGCCAATCTGGCGCGCCTACAGGATCCGCAGACGTCTGGTTACGCTGCTCGAACGCGCTCCCGACTCAGCCATGGACCACTATCTCGAAGCCATCGACGCGCTGCTGCGCAATGCAGGGTTCAGAGCCCGAGCCGGGCTGACCATCGAGGTTTACCTGAAGGCGCTGAGCCGACTGGACCTCAGTCTCAACGACCGGCGGATGTCCTCGCTCTTCAACCGGCTGCACTATGCCGGCGAGGGTGGGGCAGGTGAGCCGTCAGCTTACCGGCGGCTGTTCGACGCGCTCTACACCCTGGGGCACAGGGAGTTGAAGCGGCGGATAGCCGCTGTTGGCGTCAATTAGCTCGGCGCTTCATTTGTGTCGCTGACGGAATCCTGCTGGAGGGATGAAGCATTCGGTGGGGCAGGGCCCCACCCTACAGGCATAGAACGGTAGGGTGGGGCCCCGCCCCACCGCTCATTACAATGTCGCAATGCGAGCAACTTACCCTGCATAGGCCCCACACGATGGGGTGGAGGGTCGGTGCATCCGATCGGGATACAATCGTGACAACTCATCAACCGGTCTGTGATTCGGCAGATGCTAGGCTTGAAGTGTCAGTGCTGCCCCGAGTTGAGGAAAGGTTCCGTGAAACGGTGAGTGTTCGTTCATGAATCCACGCAAACTAATACTACTGGCTGTCGTCCTGGCGCTGTTTGCCGCCTTCTTTATCTTTGATCTCGGCAGCACCCTCAGCTTCGAGCATCTCAAGGCGAGCCGCGACGAGATCGTCGCCTGGCGGGAGGCGCGTCCGCTGTCGGCGGCGGTGATCGCTTTTCTGGTCTATGTCGCGGTGACCGCCCTGTCGCTGCCGGGGGCGACTGTCATGACGCTGGCGATCGCCGCGGTGTTCGGCTTCCTCTGGGGGTTGCTGCTGGTCTCCTTCGCCTCCACAATCGGAGCGACACTGGCCTTTCTGATCTCCCGCTATATCTTTCGCGATGGGGTGCAAAGGCGCTATGGCAGACGTCTCAAGGCGATCAACGAGGGCATTGAGAAGGACGGCGCCTTCTATCTCTTCTCCCTGCGTCTGGTGCCGATCTTTCCCTTCTTCCTGATCAATCTGCTGATGGGCCTGACGCCGATCCGCACCTGGACCTTCTACTGGGTGAGCCAGACGGGGATGCTGCTCGGGACCATGGTCTATGTGAATGCGGGCACCCAACTGGGTGAATTGGAGTCGGCCTCGGGCATTCTCTCGCCCGCTCTGCTCGGCTCCTTCGTGCTGCTGGGGCTGTTTCCGCTGCTGGCCAGGCGGCTGCTCTCCCTGGTCAAGTCGCGCAAGGCGCTGGCGGGGTGGGACAAGCCCGACCGCTTCGATCGCAACCTGGTGGTGATCGGCGCCGGTTCGGCGGGGCTGGTGTCGGCCTATATCGCGGCGGCGGTGAAGGCGGAGGTGAGTCTGATCGAGAAGCACAGGATGGGCGGCGACTGCCTGAATACCGGCTGTGTGCCCTCCAAGGCGCTGATCCGCTCGGCGCGCATTCTGAGCCAGAGCCGTCGGGCGCAGGAGTGGGGCTTCGACCGCATCGACGTCAGCTACGAGTTTTCCAATGTCATGCAGCGGGTGGCGCGGGTGGTGAAGCAGGTCGAGCCCCACGACTCCGTCGAGCGCTACCGGGGACTCGGGGTCGACGTGATCGAGGGGGAGGCGAAGATCACCTCGCCCTACAGCGTGGAGGTCAACGGTGTCGAACTGCGCACCCGCAACATCATCGTCGCCACCGGCGCCAGCCCCTGGGTGCCGCCGATTCCGGGGCTGGACCGCCTCGACTACCTGACCTCCGACAACCTGTGGCAGTTGCGCGAACTGCCCGGACGACTATTGGTCCTGGGCGGCGGTCCGATCGGCTGCGAACTCGCCCAGGCCTTCGCCCGCTTCGGCAGTGAGGTGACCCTGGTGGAGATGGCGCCGCGGCTGTTGATTCGCGAGGACGAGGAGGTGGCGGAACGGGTCATGGCAGGTTTCAGGGAGGAGGGGCTCCGCCTGCTGGTCGGTTACAAGGCAACTGAGTTCGTCTCCGGGGAGGCTGGCCAGCGGCTGATCTGTGAAGGCGAGGGCGAAGCGGTCGAGGTGCCTTTCGACCGGGTGCTGGTGGCGGTGGGGCGCAAGCCCAACTCGAGGGGTTTCGGTCTCGATGAGGTCGGCGTGACGCTGAACGACAACGGCACCATCCGCACCGACCCCTTCCTGCAGAGTTCGATCCCGACCATCTACGCCTGCGGCGACGTGGCCGGCCCCTACCAGTTCACCCACACCGCCGGGCACCAGGCCTGGTATGCGGCGGTCAACAGCCTGTTCGGCGGTCTGCGGCGCTTCCGGGTCGACTACTCGGCGGTCCCTTTCGCCACCTTCACCGACCCGGAGGTGGCGCGTGTGGGCCTCAACGAGCTGGAGGC
This sequence comes from Sedimenticolaceae bacterium, assembly GCA_050300835.1. GTDB lineage: Bacteria > Pseudomonadota > Gammaproteobacteria > Chromatiales > Chromatiaceae > Thiodiazotropha. The sequence goes on along the minus strand of JBNKYJ010000203.1, from coordinate 4,158 downwards.
GCGGCAGCAGGGGATCGATTACGAGGTGACCCGCTTCGATCTATCGGAACTCGACCGGGCCATCGCCGAGGGGGAGGCCCAGGGATTGGTCAAGGTGCTGACCGTGCCGGGACGTGATCGGATCCTGGGCGCCACCATCGTCGGCGAACAGGCCGGGGAGCTGATCGGCGAATTCACCGCCGCGATGAAACACGGCTTCGGGCTGAACAAGATCCTCGGCACCATCCATATCTACCCGACCCTGTTCGAGGCCAACAAGTATGCCGCCGGTGCCTGGAAACGGGCCCATGCGCCGGAGCGGCTGTTGGAGTGGGTGGCCCGATATCACGCCTGGCTCAGGGGATAGACGATTCGGTGGGGCCCTGCCCCACCAATCGACTTACTATCCCCAATCCATATGGGCTTAGAAATGATCCGGCTCGAAAATATGAACATCGCATCAAGGAATGACGGCGCCCAAGCGTGATCCGCACTGATCGAGACCCGCGCTCTTCTCGTAAAAATGTTCTGTGATATTCTGAAAACATCATGTTGAAACAGAAGATGCTTGCTGAGGTCTTCCTCATGTCGTTACACCGTTTTCCTTTTCTGCTGTTGCTACTGATTTCGATAACCGCTTCCGCCGGGGAGGGGGCCTGGCAGGGTTCGCTGCAGGACGGTAGCCGAGTCACCATCGATCCCTCCACCAACAAGGCGATACGGAGCGTGGATGGAGAGAGCACGCCGCTCTGGGACGGAGTGCACCGGCTCAACAACGGTGCCGTGATCATCGTGCGCGACGGTGTGGTGGTGCGGGACGAGACCGTGATCGAGGCCCAGCAGGAGCAGGAGCGCAATCGTCTCAACGCGGCCTGCATGCAGCTGGTGACGAAGGTGTGCGGGCCCCACAACGAGTGTGATTCGAGCCCGGCCTGCGACCCGGCCAGACAATTGCTGGTGATGGAGCGGGACGAGCTCAGCGGCAGTTGGTCCGGAGCCACCCTGGAGAGCTCCACCCTCTGTCTGGAGGCGCTCGGCAACGAAACCTACTTCGCCACCTGCACCCGTCGCGATATTACCGCCGGCAGATCCCCCTGTGAGCGGTTGGCGGCCAGGGTCTGTGGCGAGGAGGAACTCTGCTCCGCTTCCCAGGGCTGCGATGCGGCGCGTCAGCTGATCGGCATGGAACAACAAGACCTTTTCGAATTTCCCGGCAGACCCGGCAAGGCCAGTCTCCAGTGCCGGGAGATGTTGCGCGAGCCGACCGAGTTGTTTGCCGGTTGTGAGCGCTAGTCCGGTCTCTGCAGCCTCACCCAATCCCTAGCGACGGAACAGCCAAAGGAGCAGGCTGATCAGGCCGCTCAGCAGGATCATGCTGGTGAGCGGCAGGTAGAGACGGAAACTCTCCCGCTCGATGATGATATCCCCCGGCAGCCTGCCCAGAGGCAAGCGTCCCAGCCAGGGCCAAAGCAGGCCTATGAGAATGGCGGCCAAACCCGCGATGATGAGTATTTTCTGCATCGTGTTCAGGAATCCCAATTACACCGCCGTGTCATGCCGATACACCGGTAGTCGAGTATTTTGACATCGATAATCCACTGAAGATCAATAAGATAGAATCGGTGTTTTGTAAGTGGCCGTTATATGACCGGTTTTTGACAGCCTGATCGTCGTCTTTTTTTACACTATGAGAGGTTAGGCTGTAGAAAAAACTCATAACATATTGAAAACAAAAATAAACAATCTCATGGCATCAATTCTGCTTCATGGTAAGTAAGAGTCTCGGAAGGAGCAGAGCAATGCTGAAGTACGGAAAGACAAATCATGCGTGGCCGGAGGATCCGGCTTGGCCTGATCCATGTGATAACGACCCTTACGATATTCTCCCCCGCTAATCACTTACCGGGTTCTCTGGCGACATGCGTCAGGGAGGACATGTCTCCAGGGAGTCCGGCCCTATTACTCCCCACTATGCCATAGGTTTCGCCTTCCGAGACGCCGTCGCGATTTCGTCTTTTCAATTCTTCCAGTCAAAAAAAAGCCCGGCTGTAAGCCGGGCGTCAAGATCACAAAAGGGAGGAGTTGTGAAGAAAATCAGTGGATGAAGAGACCGCCGTTTACCGGCAGGTTGGCGCCGGTGACGTAGGTGCTCTGATCGTCGGCCAGGAAGGCGACGGCCTGAGCGATCTCTTCGGGCTGGCCCATGCGCCGCATCGGGATGCCGCTGACGATGGCGTCGCGCACGTCGTCGCGCATGGCCGCGGTCATGGCGGTCTCGATATAGCCGGGCGAAACGGTGTTGACGGTCACACCCTTGGCGGCGCCTTCGTAGGCCAGGGCCATGGTGAAACCGTGCATGCCGGCCTTGGCGGCGGAGTAGTTGGCCTGACCGAACTGACCACGCTGGCCGTTGACCGACGAGATGTTGATGACGCGGCCGAAGCCCCGATCGACCATGCTGTTCCAGATCGGCTGGGTGACGTAGAAGGCACTGCTCAGGTTGGTGTCGATAACGGCTTCCCACTGCTCCATGGTCATCTTCTTCATGGTGCTGTCGCGGGTGATGCCGGCGCAATTGACAAGAATGTCGACCGGCCCGAACTTCTCGACGATTTCGTTCATCAGGGCGGCGCCGCCCTCGGCGGTGGAGACATCGCCGGCGAGTACCGCCACTTCGACGCCATCGGCCTTCATTTGCGCAACCCAGGCATCGACGCGGTCCGCCTCGGAGGGATGGCAGGTGGCGACCACCTGGGCGCCTTCATTGGCCAGACGCGCACACACTGCGGTACCGATACCGCCCATACCGCCGGTGACGACAGCGAGTCTATCTTTACAGCTCATTCTTATCTTGCCTCCAATGTCATTAACTCAATGTTGTCAGCCAACGAGAGGGCTCCCGATGGCTGACAACATGAAGCTGGAAGAAAAAAACCGGCGGGAATGTCCCGCCGGCTTTCCGCTCGATGTGAGCGATCAGGCAGCCTTCTCGACAGCCTTGGTGACCTGCTCGTTGACGGAGGAGAGGCTGCTCTCGAACCAGGCGCGAACTTCTTCGCCGGTCTTCTGGCCCATCTCCACCGCGTCACGGGTGTTGTTCACCATCTCTTCGCCGATCTTGCGGGTCAGGTCCATCTGGCCGCGAACCACCTCGTGGTAGTCCTTGGCTTCGGAGACCAGCTTGATCTGCTCCAGGCTGGAGTTCATCAGGCCGGTGTAGGCCTCGATCTGCTTGTCGACGGCCTGGTTCCAGGCCTTCAGGGTGATGTCGGTGAGCTGACGGAAACTGTCGTAGCCCTTGCTGTTGATCTCGTTGATCATCTCGATGTTTTCTTTCGCCTTGGTCATGGTCGTATGCTCCTGTGAGTGGATTGTGCAATGCAACATTGTTGCAATGCAGCATAGGATGACACCGAGGGCTTGTCAAGAAAAAATTGTGCGCCGCACAAAATAATTCGGGGCAGAGGTGGGGGTTGAATGCAGAGTCAGGAGAGTGTTGAAAATTAACTAATAATAACAGTTGGTTACAGGCAGAAAGCGGATCAGGGAAGATCGCGCTCTATCAGCTGTCGTCCTGCTTGCTGGGCTTGATTCCAGCCGCGCTGAAGAAACTTTTTTGCAGGTCTGTCCACATTTTCATGTTCTGCTGGGCCATGTTGGTCATGGCGCTGAAGGGGTCCTCGCCCAGGTTCTGGCGGAACTGCTCCTGTTGCTGGGTGAACAGGCTCAGGCTCTGTTCCAGATAGCGGCCGAAGATGCCCTGCAGGGTACCGCCGTAGAAGCGGATGATCTGGGACAGCATGTTGGCGGTGAACAGGGGTTCGCCACCCGATTCCGACTCCAGGATGATCTGCAGCAGGATATTGCGGGTGATGTCCTCCTCGGTGGTGGAGTCGATCACCTTGATCGCGGCCCCATGTATGATCAGCTGGCGCAGCTGGGAGAGGGTGATGTACTTGCTCTCTTCGGTGTCGTAGAGCCGGCGGTTGGGGTACTTCTTGATGATGCGCTCGGACATGGGTGGTGACTTACTGTTTGTGGGACTGTCGGTCAGTGTACCCCAATCGCCGCCCGGAGAAGAAACAGAATAAGCCGGCAGGTCATTAACGGCCGATTCTGAATAGGTGTCTTCAGTGCTGAGCTGACACGGTGCGGCAAGCCGCACCCTACAGGTTATCG
>JBNKYJ010000202.1:0-9260 GCA_050300835.1 Sedimenticolaceae bacterium | reverse complement strand
ATGGAGCCCCGGATGTCATACTGGTAGAGTCGCTGATCGAACTCCACCGAAGCGGTGAAGGCCTCGACAAAGGCGTCGGTGGGCTCGTTGAAGCGGCCGGACCAGAGTTTCGCGGGCGCGGGGATGTCGCTCATGAAGGGTAATCCTGAATCGTAAGGGGAAAACAGGCCGGATTATAACAGGCAGGCATGCATTGAAGCAGGGCAGTCGACAATTCGAACAACAGGTGGCGGAACCGGTCGGTTTTCTGCCCAACTTCTGCGCTATCCGCAGCGTCTTCGCAGTGGTGGTGACGGGAGAGCTGCTGGCGATCCTGCTGAGTCTGGCGGCGGCCGACGAGCTGCATAATTTCGTCCGCCAGCTGAGTCTCATCTCCCTCATGGTGCAGTGGATTGCGCTCACCACGGCCGGTCTGCTGTGTCTGTTGCGCAAGCCTTTGCTGCGTCTCAGCAACCAGTTGGCCGCAGTGAGTGCCTTTCTGTTGCTGCTCGGCATGACCGCCATGGTCTGCCTGCTCACCGGGTGGCTCGATCTCAAGTTGGCACTGCGGTTGTTCACGCCCGACCGGGATCTGATGCTGCGGGCACTCGGTATCGGCGCCATCGTCGGACTGGTGGTGCTTCACTACCTCTATCTGCAATACCTCTGGCAGCGCCAGATGAAGGCCGAGAACAGCGCCAGGCTGCAGGCCCTTCACTCCCGTATCCGACCCCATTTCCTGTTCAATAGCATGAATACCATCGCCAGCCTCACCCGCAGCGATCCGGCGCTGGCGGAGCGGGTGGTGGAGGACCTGGCGGACCTGTTCCGGGGCTCCCTGGGGGATGCGGCCAGACCCTCTACCCTGGTCCGCGAGCTGGAGTTGGCGCGTCAGTACCTGGGTATCGAGCAGGTGCGGCTGGGGGAGCGTCTGCGGGTCGAATGGGAACTGGAGGAGCTGCCCGAGCAGGCCATGATGCCGCCGATGATTCTGCAGCCACTGCTGGAAAATGCGGTCTATCACGGCATCGAGCCGACCGCGGAGGGGGGTAGCATCGTGATCACCGGCTGCTACAGACGTCATCGGGTCAATCTGAGCATCCGTAACACGCTGCCGCCGGAAGGTGAGTCCAGCCATCGCCAGGGTAATCGACTGGCGATGGAGAACATACGCGAGCGCCTGGCCGGGATCTTCGAGCGGGATGCGAGCCTGACCGAATCACACGTGGACGGTGAGCACCAGGTCAGGCTGGTCTTCCCCCATCCCTGGAAAGGGTGACGCGCATGAAGATCGTGGTCGTGGATGACGAACTCCTGGCGCGCCGGCGGCTGGCCTCGCTGATTGAAGAGCTGGGGCCGCCCTACCAACTGGTGGCCGAGGCGGCTAATGGCCAGCAGGCCCTGGAGCAGTGCCAGCGACACAATGCCGATCTGGTGCTGATGGATATTCGCATGCCGGGCATGGATGGCCTGGAGGCGGCCCGCCGCCTGGCCGGGGGTGAACATCCGCCGGCGGTGATCTTCACCACCGCCTATGAGGAGCACGCGTTGGAGGCCTTCGACAGTGCGGCACAGGACTATCTGTTGAAGCCGGTACGGCGGGAACGTCTGCAGGCCGCCCTGCAGCGCAGTCAGCGGCTGACCCGCAGCCAGCTGAGCGCGGTCGCCGACGTGGCGGAGCCGATACCCCACCTCAGCGCCAGCTACCGCGGCGGTGTCAAGACCCTGCCATTGGACCAGGTGATCTACCTGCGGGCTGAGGCCAAGTATGTGGTGGCGCGTCACGCCAAGGGGGAGCTGCTGTTGGAGGAGAGTCTGAAGAGCCTGCAAGAGCGCTATGCCACCTGGTTCCAGCGCATCCATCGAAATGCGCTGGTTTCCCGGCAATACCTGGTGGGACTGGAGAAGGATGCCGCAGGCAATGCCAGGGCGGTCTTGCGCGATTGTGATGAGACACTGGAGATCAGTCGTCGCCACCTGGCGGAGGTCCGCCGCCTGCTCATGGGGGGGGAAGGCTAGGCGGATTGCATCCAGCCAACGCCGTCTGCCGTGGCCGCAGGGCCAGGCTCGGGCGGTCTGACCTGTCGTCACCCCGATTCAAAATCCGCCACCGAGACCGCATAATCGTCCCATGCCACGATTGACAAAGATTTCCAGGCTGCTGTGTCTGCCACTGCTGGTGGTGAGTTGGCTGGCCAGTGCGGAGCCCGCCTCCGAAACCGCATCCGAACCCTCACCACCCCCGCTGCTGGCCCAGGCCTGTTTCGGCTGTCATGGAGAGCGGGGCCGCAGCAGTGCGCCGCCGATTCCTTCGCTGGCCGGTCTCCCCAGCGGATATCTGCTCGAGGCGCTGCGGGGCTATCGCCATGGCGGGCGTTTGGCCACGGTCATGGACCGTCTGCTGGAGGAGAGCAGTGCCCCCGAACTGCGCCGCTTGGCGGACTATTTTGAGCGGCAGCCTCGGCTCATCCCCAAGCAGCGGGTCGACTGGGATCTGGTTTTCAAAGGGCATCAGTTACACCGGTTCTATTGTCGCGAGTGCCACGGTGACCCGGAGCGCGAACCTCAGCGCGACACACCACGCCTCAACGGACAGTGGATGGACTATCTGCGCTGGACCCTGCAGGACTACCTGCTGGGCATCAATCAGGCTGACGATGAGATGTCCCAGGCCCTGATACGGCTCATCCGGCGGCATGGGGACGAGGGGCTGGAGGCGCTGGTGCACTATTACGGCAGTGCCAGACCGGATTCATAAGGGGTGAAAATTGCCTCATCCCCCTGCAGCCATTAGCATAGCCCCCGTTGAATGCGCCGGTGCGGGCGATCGTCGCGCCGATCCCCCTACCCGATGACGCACCGCGTAGACGGCCGCGCACAACGCCAAATCTCTGAATCGAGGAGCCTCATGACCCAAGTCATCCGCATCGCCACCCGCAAATCCCCTCTCGCCATGTGGCAGGCCGAGCACGTGGCGGCCGAACTCAAACGGGCCCATCCGGGTCTCGAGGTGGAGATCGTCGGCATGACCACCCAGGGCGACAAGATCCTCGACACCCCGCTGGCCAAGATCGGCGGCAAGGGCCTCTTCATCAAGGAGCTGGAGCAGGGCCTGTTGAGCGACCAGGCGGACATCGCGGTCCACTCCATGAAGGATGTGCCGGTGGAGCTGCCGGAGGGCCTGCACCTGGCGGTGATCATGCAGCGGGAGGACCCGCGGGATGCCTTCGTCTCCAGCCGTTTCCAGACCATCGACGAGTTGCCCGAAGGCGCCTGTGTCGGCACCTCCAGCCTGCGGCGCCAGTCGCAGTTGGCCGAGCAGCGGCCCGACCTGCAGATCAAGTCGCTGCGCGGCAACGTCAACACCCGTCTGCGCAAGCTCGACGATGGGGAGTACGACGCCATCATCCTGGCCGCCGCCGGCCTCATCCGCCTCGGCTTCCAGGAGCGCATCACCGCCTTCATCGGCCCGGAGCAGAGCCTGCCCGCCATCGGCCAGGGCGCGGTCGGCATCGAGTGCCGCAGCGACGACGCCCGGGTGAACGCACTGATCGCGCCGTTGCATGACGCGGATACCGCCTGCTGCGTGCGCGCCGAGCGGGCCATGAACCAACGCCTCAACGGCGGCTGCCAGGTGCCGATCGCCGGATATGCGATGCTGGAGAACGGCGTGGTCTGGCTGCGCGGGCTGGTGGGTGAGCCTGACGGCAGGACCATCGTGCGCGGCGAGGTGGAAGGCGCGCCGGAGGAGGCCGAGGCGATGGGTACCGGCCTGGCCGAACACCTGCTGAAGTGGGGCGCGGACCGTATCCTGCAGGCGCTCTACGAGAGTCACGCCTGAGTCCAGGCGTCATGGCCTGCGACCTGCAAGGCAGAGGCATTCTCGTCACCCGTGCCGCGCATCAGGCCACGGGCCTGATCGGCCTGGTCGAGTCCCACAACGGTCACGCCATCCCCTTTCCCGCTTTGGAGATCGGGTCGGGTCGTGATCCCGAGGCCGCCCGGGCCTTGCTGGTTCAGGCTTGGGATCTGATCGTATTCATCAGCCCGAACGCAGTGGCTTTCGCCAGCGATCTGCTGGGAGACGCCAATCTGCAGTCACCGCTTATCGCTGCCGTGGGCGTTGCAACGGCCCGTGCCTTGAGGCAGGTCGGTAATCCGGCGAATCTGCTCCCACAGGGGCGCTACGACAGCGAGGGGCTGCTGGCCCTGCCCGAGCTGCAGCGCATGCAGGGCCACCGGGTGTTGATCGTGCGCGGTGAGGGGGGGCGTCCCCTGCTGGGCGACACCCTGCAGGCGAGAGGGGCCAAAGTAGAGTATGCTGAGGTCTACCGACGGCTGAGACCTGAAGTCGATCCGACGCCACTGCTGCAACGCTGGAGCGCGGAGGTCGATGTGGTCACCGCCACCAGTTCCGAAGTGCTCGACAATTTGCTGGCGATGCTCGGCCGGCAGGGCCGGGAGCTGCTGCTGGAGACACCGCTGCTGGTGATCAGCGAGCGCATGGCGCAACGGGCACGCACGCATGGATTCGGCCGGCTGTTGCAGGCCTCGGGCGCCGACGATTCTGCCGTGCTCGAGGCCCTGTGTGATTGGGTCGCGGGTTCCGGGCATTGAGCGCTATTGAGGGGTTGCGCACTAGGGTAGACTGGAGACCCGATTGAAGTGGAAAGCAGATTCCTATGAGTGACAAAGAGAACGAGACCGGACGGGAGTCAACCGGCGACGAGGCGCAGTTCGAAGACGCCATCGAAGGGGAGGTCGAAGTCCTCCCGAATGACAGCGGTCGGGGCGGCTCGCGGCTGCCGCTGATTCTGGCGGTGCTGGCCCTGGTGATGGTGGCGGCCGGTCTGTTTCTCGGCTATCGCTACTGGTCGCAGATGGAGCAGACGCTGGTCCAGCTCGACAGCGCCCTCAAGCAGGCCAATCAGGAGCAGGCCGGCCTGGCCGAACAGCTGCGTCAGGCCCAGCAGGCGGCCGACAAGCAGCAGCAGGCGATCGCCCGGCAGGAGCAGGCCCTGAGCGAGCAGCATCAACGGCTGCTGGCGGCGAAGGAGGAGTCGAAACGCTCGGGAGAGCAGCTCTACCATTCCCTCAGTGAGATCCAGACCCGCCTGGGCGGCAAGGAGACCCAGTGGCGGGTGGCCGAGGCCGAATACCTGTTGCGGGTGGCCAACCACCGCCTCAACCTGATGGCCGATCCGCAGACGGCCCTGGAGGCCCTGAAGGCGGCCGACGAGCGGCTCAGCGCCACCGGCGATCCCGGCTGGGCGCCGGTACGCGATCTCATGGCGCGCGAGATCACCGCGCTGACCGCGCTGCCGAAGGTCGACCAGGCGGGCATCAGCGCCGAGCTGACGGCGCTGGCCGAGCAGGTGGATCGTCTGCCGCTGCAGAACGAAGGCATCCCGATGCTGGCGGCGCAGACGACAGCCGGCGACGAGACCGCGCTGGTGGCCAAGGACGGGTTCGATCTGCAGCAGCTGCTCGACGACCTGTGGCTGGGCTTCAAATCGATGATGGTGATCCGTCACCACGACAAGCCGGTGAGCGCCATGCTGCCGCCGGAGCAGCGCTATTTCCTGATCCAGAACCTGCGTCTGAAACTGGAGGCGGCGAAGGCGGCCCTGATGGGACGCAACCAGAGCCTCTACGCAGACAATCTGCAGGCGGCGGCGAACTGGGCGGCGGCCTATTTCGAAGCCGATGATCCCGGCGTCAGCGGTTTTCGTGAGCAGATCGAAGCCCTGGCCCAGCGCAACGTGGCGCCGGCCCTGCCCGACATCTCGGCATCGCTGCGGGAGCTGCAGGCGAGACGCCAGCGGCTCACACAGGAGGCGACCCGGTGAGGACGCTGATCGCCGCCTTTCTCGCCCTGCTGGCCGCGGTGCTGGTCACCCTCTGGGTCAAACAGGACAACGGCTATGTGCTGATCGGCTACGGGCAGTGGACGGTCGAGGGCAGTCTGGCTCTGTTCACGCTCGCCGCGCTGGCGCTGTTTCTGCTGCTGCATCTCGCCTTGCGCCTGGTCTCCCGCCTCTGGCAGATGCCGGAGCGGGTCGCCGAATGGCGCCGCAAGCGCCGTATACAGCGTGCCCACCGCTCCCTGACCCGCGGACTCGTGGAGATGGCGGAGGGGCGCTGGAAGGTGGCCGAACGCCATCTCACCCGCCATGCCGCGCAGTCGGAGACCCCGCTGATCAACTACCTGGCCGCCGCCCGCGCCGCCCAGCTGCAGGGCGAGCACGCCCGTCGCGACGACTACCTGCACCTGGCCCACGAGAGCATGCCCTCGGCCGACGTGGCGGTGGGGCTGACCCAGGCGGAGCTGCAGCTGGCCCATCAGCAGTATGAGCAGGCCCTGGCCTCCCTGATGCATGTGCGCTCCCTCTCGCCCAAACACAACTATGTCCTGAAGCTGCTGAAGCGGCTGTACGAAAACCTGGGCGAGTGGAAGAAGCTGGAGGAGATTCTGCCCGACCTGCGCCGGCGCAAGGTGATTGGCGACAAGGAGTACCAGGCCCTGGAGAGCCAGATCTACCGGGAGCGTCTGAAACAGGAGTCAGGCGATGTGGAGAGCCTGGTTCGCTACTGGCAGACCATTCCCAAGGAGCTGCGCCAGGATCAGGCCATGCTGAGCGAATACTGCCGCATGATGCTGCCGCTCGGTGCCGGTCCCCGGGTGGAGCCGCTGATCGCAAGTGCGCTCGGCCGGCACTGGAACAGCGATCTGGTGGTGATCTACGGACAGATCGAACTCAACGAACCGTCACACCAGCTGGCGGTGGCCGAAGGCTGGTTGAAACAGCATCCGGAGGACGCGGTGCTGCTGTTGACCCTGGCCCGGCTCTCATTGAAGAACAAGCTGTGGGGCAAGGCGCGCAGTTATCTGGAGGCGAGCATCGCTATCACCCCGACCCCCGAGTCCTACCAGCAGCTGGGTCTGCTGCTCGAGCGCCTGGGCGAGTCGGAGAAGGCCAGCCGCTGCTTTCGTGCCGGCCTTGGTCTCGCCTCCTCCGAGCCGGAGCGGGCGCTGCCGCCGATCAATCAGCGCCCGGCGTTGGGGCAGTCGGAAAATACGGTCTCGCCGCCGAGTCTGGTGGAGGGGATCTGAATGCCGTCCCCCTTGGCCGGTCGAGGGCTGTGTCATCCCGGAGCAAACGCCGTCAGGGCCGCAGGGGGCGCTTAGCTCGAATCCATCCGGGACGGTATCGCGCCCGAAGCCTACAGGCGCACGAAATAGGGAATCACGACCAACAGGGCACAGATCCCCAGCAGCAGGTAGAGATTGGGGATGAAATAGGGCACCAGGATCAGGGCGACCCCGATCACCAGGGGCACGATCGCCTTCTGGCGCCGGCCATAGGTCAGATAGCCCAGGCCGATGGCGCCGAACAACACCATCCAGAGAAGTTGGCTCGTCTCATCCATACGTTTTTTGACACCCATCGCTACAGCCGACCGTTAGTGTAGCGCGTTCTATGGTTTGAGGGGTTCGGCCTGTCTTGACCCGTCTATTGCTGCACACTTCATGCTTGTCGTTTTCGACAACGACGAGGAGACAACGATGCAGCAAGACGATGGTGACTATCTGGCGCGATTCGAAGACAGGACGCTGGGGCCGGAACACTTTGACCATCCGGGCCATTTGAGGATGGCCTGGGTCCATCTGCGCCATTACGAAAGGGCCGAGGCCAGCCGGCGGGTCTGCGAGGGCGTGCGGGAGCTTGCCGCCGCCTTCGGTGCCCCTGAAAAGTACAGCCATACGCTGACCGAAGCCTTCATGCGGATCATCGCCCGACGCATGCAGGGGGCGGCGGCGGAGACGTTCGAGCACTTTCTGGCGGCCAATCCGGATCTGGTCGAAGATGCGCGAGCGGTGGTTCTGCGCCACTATAGTCGGACACGGCTGGACAGCCCCCTGGCACGCAGACAGTGGGTCGAGCCTGATCTGAAACCTTTCGACCGCACAGGATGACGATGTCATACCAGACCATCACCGCTTTTGCCCGGTGTTTCGGGCTCTCGCGCGGAACCCTGCTCTACTACGACCGCATCGGGCTGTTGAAACCGGCCGGCACCAGCGTCGCCGGCTACCGGCTCTATGGCGAGCGGGAGTCGAGGCGCATGGTTCGCATCGAGCGCTTTCGTCAGGCGGGTCTCGCCCTCAGGGTGATTCGCGAACTCCTCGACGGGGCGCAGGCCGACCAGGTCAGCGTCGCCCTGGAGCGGCGGCTTGCGGAGCTGGATGATGAGATCGCGCAGCTGCGCGTGCAGAGACGGCTGGTGGTGGAGTTGCTCCGGCGCCAGGGTCGAACTGCCGGCAGCTCCGGCGTGGATGTGCGGCAGTGGGTGGCGATGTTGGCGGAGGCGGGGATCGACGAGGCGGGCCAGTGGCGTTGGCACGCCGCCTTCGAGCGGGACAATCCTGACGCTCATCAGGTCTTTCTGGAGAGCCTTGGCTTGCCGCAGGACGAGGTGGCGGATATCAGGCGTCGTTCGCAGAGGGTGTCGTCAGATACCAGAGCACACCCAGCAGGCCCAGGCTCGACCAGAGCAGCGAGAAGAGCAGAATGACCATGGGTGGCCAGAGCGTCACCGGGTCGAGCAGCGACAGCAGACGTCCGGCCAGCACCAGCGGTACGGAAACCATGGTGGCGGCGAGCACTGTGGTGCCGGGACGCAGGCGGCTGACGGTTTTACGGGCAAAGGCGGTGACCAGCAGCACCCAGACGCAGAGCAGCGAGGCGTACAGGCTGTCAGTCGCCAGCGCCATGCGGAAGTTCTGCTCCGGGGTATAGTGCCGGTCACCCGCGGCCAGGGCATGGATGCTCACGTAATCGACCGCGGCGGAGAGTAGCAGACTGAGGGTCGCTATCACAAAGCTGAGGGTGGCGGCGCGAATGACGTCATGCATCGGCCGGGCTCCAGGAGGTATCCCTTCCGGTTTCACCGTCAGCCGCCCGATGCGGGCTCAGCCCGATTGTGCCTGGGTCTTTCTGGTCGCGGCCGCGCCGTACTCGAAGGAGTCGGAGTAGAGATCCTCGCCCAGGAGCCCGTGCGCCAGAAAGGCCTGTTTGCCGGCCTCGATCATGGGCGGCGGCCCGCTCATGTAGACCTCGTAGGGACTCAGGTCGGGGTAGTCGGCGACCACCTGCTCATGCACCCAGCCGGTCTCGCCCTGCCAGTCGGCGTCAGGATCCGACAGCACCGGTGTGTAGCGGAAATTCTCGTGCTCCTCGGTCCAGGTCAGCGGCAGGTCGGGCAGATAGAGGTCGGCC
>JBNKYJ010000201.1:0-22625 GCA_050300835.1 Sedimenticolaceae bacterium | reverse complement strand
GCCCGCATGAGGGCGAAGAGCAGGGCCAGTCCCAGGGAGACCACCGAGGCGGCGGCGACTGCGGCCACATGGTTGCGCACCAGCAGCACCATGGCGGCGGCCACCAGCATCATCAAGCACAGCGCCAGCAGGATCCAGATCTCGATTGCGCTCATGACTGCTTCTCCTCGGCGGTTTCGCCAGCCGGCTTTCTCCAGGGCTGCACCCCGGCCATCAACAGCGCCCGCGCGATGGTGGAGGAGCCGAGGGGGTTGGTGACCAGGATCATCACCGCGATCACCAGCAGTTTCGTCCACCAGGCGGGATAGAGCAGGGCGACGCCGAGCAGCAGCGACAGCGCGCCCAGGGTCACCGCCTTGGTGCCGGCCTGGATACGGTTGTAGACGTCGGGCATGCGCAGCAGGCCCAGGGCGCCGAGCAGGGTGAAGGCGGCGCCGATCAGCAGCAGAATGTCGGCCAGTAGTCTCATGATCCGTTCCCCTCGATGGCGCGGGCGATGGCGACGATACCGACGAAGGCCAGGGTGCCGTAGATCAACGCCACGTCCAGATAGAGTGGGCTGCCCAACACAGCGGCGATCACCGCCAGTCCCGAGGTGGTGATGACCGCCAGGGTGTCGGCGGCCACCACCCGGTCAGGCGCGGCGGGACCGAGCAGCAGCCGTAGCAGGCTCAACAGCACGGCCAGTCCCAGCATCGCCAGGGCGATGGTTTCCAGAAGCGTCAATGTCATTTAACGAAGCCCTTCAGAGTGCGTTCGAATTGGCGGGTGATGGATTCCGTGGCGCCCTCGATGTCGAGATCGGGCGGAGCGTCGATCCAATGGATCAGCAGGACCTGGTCTTTGACATCGACCGTGAGTGTGCCCGGAGTGAGGGTAATGCTGTTGGCCAGGATGAGGCGTCCCAGTTGGGACTTCAGTTCGGTACGGACCTCCACCAGCGCGGGCCGCAACGGCAGGGAGGGTGAGAGGACCCGGCGCGCCATGTCCAGGTTGGCGCGCACCAGTGCGAGCAGAAAGACACCGAGGTAAGCGAGGAAGGCCGGGATGGCGGCGGGTGTGAAACGCAGGCCGGCGAAGATCTCCAGGTGAGGTCGGCTGATCAGGGTGATCACCAGCGCCACCAGCAGGCCGGCGATCAGTTCGGCCGGATCGAGACTGCCGGTGAGCAGAAGCCAGAGCATGAACAGCAGGACGAACAGGAACAGGCCGGCGGCGAGGTCACTGGAGGTCGCTTCGCGGGGATTGGTATTCATATTCCATCCACCCTTCTTATTTCGTTACATCGCTGCCAGTCTTCTTATGCCGGCTTCAACTATCAGAACACGTGTCTGTTACCGCAACATGACGCCACCGATCGAAGCCGATGTCAATCAGGCCGCTTCACCCAAAACGGGAGGAAAGTAGGTTTTCGCCATACTTTCGTGCAGTTCCCCGAGCATGACCTGCATCTCGTCGATGAAGTCGTGCAGGATCTGATTGTCCATCTTGTCCAGGGGCATCTCCGCGATCTTCTTCTCGATCTGTCGCAGGATCTTCATCGGGCCTCGGTTCTTCGGCAGGCTGGAGAGATTGAAGGCCATGTTTTCGAGACAGAAACTCAACGAACGCGGAAAAGTCTGTGTCTGAAACAGGAATTTCAACACCTCGCGCCGACGGATACGTACCTGCATGTGCTGGCGGTACATCTGATAGGCACTGAGGGATTTCAGCATGCTCATCCAGAGGATGTCCTCGAATGGGCTCAACTCCGGTGCGTCGTCCGGGATCGGATTCTCCGAGCGCACATCGATGATGCGCGTGGTCATGTCGGCGCGCTCCAGTTTGCGCCCCAGGTTGAGAAAATGGTAGGCCGTGTCGTGGCTCATACTGCCGGCCAGCAGGCCGGTCAGCAGTTGAGAGCCGGCGATGATCTCCTGCAGGTAGCGATGCCGCCCCTGGCGCGAGAAACTGCCCTGTTTGGTGTCCACCGCCTTCTGATAGAAGCCGTTGATCGCCTCCCAGGCCTCGCGCGGCAGGATCTCGCGGATGGTGCGGACATTCTCGCGCAGTACCGAGAGGGTGCTGATGATGGAGCTGGGATTGGTCTCGTCGGAGATCAGGAAGTTGGCCACCCGGCGTTCGGTGAACTCCGGATGGCGTTCGTCATAGGCGTCATTGCAACCCAACAGGCTGATCAGGGCATCCCAGCCCGGCGCCACCTGGGGCGGCAGGTCCAGCATCAGGTTGGTATTGACGGTGACCAGGCGGGCGGTGTTTTCCACCCGCTCCTGATAGCGTCCGATCCAGTAGATGGTTTCTGCGACGCGGGAAAGCATATCTCTCTCCTCGATTCCTTAATCTCGTAGGGTGCGGCTTGCCGCACCGCAATGTTTTCTGTCGAAGGCTGGTGGGGCAGGGCCCCACCCTACCGCTCGATTCTGGGTGTAGGGTGGGACCCTGCCCCACCGTATGTCTCGAAATATCCAGCTTTCGGTGCGGCAAGCCGCACCCTACGCATGGACGGGCGGTTGAAAGCGCTCATCCGTTCAACTGTCCACGATCCAGGTGTCCTTGCTGCCGCCGCCCTGGGAGGAGTTGACCACCAGCGAACCCTTGCGCAGCGCCACCCGGGTCAGGCCGCCGGTGGTGACCTCCAGGTTCTTGCCGCTGAGGATGAAGGGGCGCAGGTCCACGTGGCGCGGCTCCAGCATGCCCTTGTCGATCGTCGGCACCGTTGAGATGCCGAGGGTCGGCTGGGCGATGTAGTTGCGCGGATTGGCTTTGATCAGTTTGACGAACTCGTCCCGCTCCGCCTTGGTCGAGGCGGGGCCCACCAGCATGCCGTAGCCGCCCGATTCGTTGGCCGGTTTCACCACCAGGTCCTTGATGTTCGCCACCACATGGGCCAGCGACGCCTTGTCCATGCAGCGCCAGGTGGGGACGTTGGGTACGATCGGTTCCTGATCCAGGTAGTAGCGGATGATGTCGGGGACGTAGGAGTAGACCACCTTGTCGTCGGCCACGCCCGCACCCGGCGCATTGGCCAAGGCCACCTTGCCCGCCTTCCAGGCCCGCATCAGTCCCGGCACGCCGAGCATGGATTCGGGGTCGAAGGCTTCGGGATCGATGAAGAGGTCGTCGATGCGGCGGTAGATCACGTCAACCCGGGAGAGCCCCTCGATGTTGCGCATGTAGACGCAGTCGTCCTTCTCCACCACCAGGTCGCGTCCCTCCACCAGCTCGCAGCCCATCTGCTGCGCCAGGTAGGCGTGCTCGAAGTAGGCCGAGTTGTAGATGCCGGGGGTCAGTACCACGATCTCCGGATTGTCGCCGGGCCTCGGCGAAAGGGCGGCCAGGGTGTCGAACAGCTCGGAGGGGTAGTCGTCCACCGGCAGCGGACTGTAGGTCTCGAACAGCTCGGGGAACACCCGTTTGGTCACCAGCCGGTTCTCCAGCATGTAGGAGACGCCGGAGGGGACGCGCAGGTTGTCCTCCAGCACGTACATGGTGCCGTCGCGGTCGCGCACCAGATCGCTGCCGCAGATGTGGGCCCAGATACCCAGCGGCGGGTCGATGCCGACACACTGTTCGCGGAAGTTGACCGACTCGGCCAGCACCGCGGCGGGGAAGACCTTGTCCTTGATGATCTGCTGCTTGTGGTAGAGATCGTCGATGAAGAGGTTGAGCGCCTGCACCCGCTGTTTCAGTCCCGCCTCGATCGGGTCCCACTCTTTCTTGGGGATCAGGCGAGGAATGATGTCGAAGGGCCAGGCGCGGTCGATGGAGCCCTCCTCTTCGGTGTAGACGCGGAAGGTGATGCCCATCTGCTTGATCGCCAGTTCGGCGCCGAGCTGGCGCGCCTCCAGTTCCCCCTCGTCGAGTTTGCGCAGGTAGGCGATCAGCTTGCGCGCATAGCCGCGGGCGTTGCCGTTGGGGGTGATCAGTTCGTCATAGAAGTCGTGGTTTTCGAACGACTCCCAGTTGATGGTCATGCGACACCTCCTTGATTGGCAGCGTTGCGCAGATCCAAAGTCCAGGGGAAATCGGGATTGAGGGGTTCGTCCGTCAGCGGCATACGGCCGCCGGTATGGCCGTGCTCGACGAAGCGGGCCAGGCGCCTCGCCTCCGCCTCGTTGGCGTTGACCGGGAAGGTCTCGTAGTGACGCCCTCCGGGATGGGCTACATGGTAGGTGCAGCCACCCAGGGAGCGCTGATTCCAGGTGTCCACGACGTCGAACACCAGCGGCGTGTGCACGCCGATGGTGGGATGCAGACCGGATGGCGGTTGCCAGGCCTTGTATCGTACCCCGGCAACGAACTCGCCGCGGGTGCCGGTATTGCGCAGGGGCACCCGCCGGCCGTTACAGGCGATGACGTGGCGCCCCGGGGTCAGGCCGTTGGCCTTCACCTGCAGTCGCTCCACCGAGGAGTCGACGAAACGGGCGGTGCCCTGTGCCGTCACCTCCTCGCCCAGCACGTTCCAGGGCTCGATGGCGAAGCGCAGCTCCAGTTCCAGGTCATCCACGTTGAGGGTGCCGTAGCGCGGAAAGCGGAATTCGATGAAGGGTGCGAACCAGCCCATCTCGAAAGCATAGCCGCTGCGCCTCAGGTCGCCGACCACGTCGGCCAGATCCCGCTCCACGTAGTGGGGCAGCATGAAGCGGTCGTGCAGCTCGGTACCCCAGCGCACCGGCTCCTGCGCATAGGGCTGGTCCCAGAAGCGCGCGATCAATGCCCTCAGCAACAGCATCTGCACGCTGCTCATGCGGGCGTGGGGCGGCATCTCGAAACCGCGGAACTCGACCAGGCCCAGACGGCCGGCCGGGCTGTCGGGCGAGTAGAGCTTGTCGATGCAGAACTCCGAGCGGTGGGTGTTGCCGGTCAGATCCACCAGCAGGTGGCGCAGCACCCGGTCGACGATCCAGGGAGCGACGGTCTCGCCCGGCGGCAGCTCCTTGAAGGCGATGCCGAGTTCATACAGCGAATCGTCCCGCGCCTCGTCGACGCGCGGTGCCTGGGAGGTGGGTCCGACGAACATCCCGGAGAAGAGGTAGGAGAGCCCCGGGTGGTTCTGCCAGTAGGTGAGCAGACTGCGCAGCAGATGGGGCCGGCGCAGAATCGGACTGTCGGCCGAGGTCGCCGCGCCAATGGTGACGTGATTGCCGCCGCCGGTCCCGGTGTGGCGTCCGTCGAGCATGAACTTCTCGGTGCCCAGACGCGACTGGCGGGCCTCCTCGTAGAGGGTTTCGGTGCGATCAACGAGCTCGCGCCAGTTCTCGCTGGGGTGGATGTTGACTTCGATGACACCCGGATCGGGAGTCACCTGCATGCGCTGCAGGCGGGCGTCATGGGGCGGCTCGTAGCCCTCCATCACCACCGGCAGGCCGGTGTCGACCGCCGCCGCTTCGATGGCGTTGACCAGGTCGAGGTAGTGTTCCAGCTCGGTCAGCGGCGGCAGGAAGATGTGCAGATGGCCGCCGCGCGGTTCCACGCAGAGGGCGGTACGGATCAGGCTGTCCATGAACGTGTGGCCCCTGGCATCCCTGAACAGTTCCCGGTCGTCCGCGGCCTGCGGGGGTGACGGCAGGGGCGAAGGCTGGCCGCTGCGCACCATGCGCAAGCGGTCACGGATCGCGGGCAGCTGGTTGCGGGTGTCGAAGGGGTCCCTGGGCAGTACCGTCTGACGCACCGTCTCCCGTTCCCAGATCAGGGAGTCGAGGGGCAGTCGGTAGCCCATGGGGGAGTCGCCGGGGATCAGGAACATACTGCCGCGGCGGAAGTTCCAGCGGCTGGAGATCCAGCGCTCGCCGCCGTAGTCCCAGGCAATGGGCAGTCCGAAGCCGATGATCCTGTCGAGTCCCTGATCGAAGACCTTGCGCAGACGCGCCCGCTCCAGGGGATCCTTGAGCCGGTTGTCGTAGACGTCCAGGTTGTCGGGCAGGGTGCCCTCTTTCCAGAGATAGTAGAGATTGTCCTCGAAGGCGGGCAGGGCATGCCGGGTGTCGATCCCGAGATGTGTGGCGATGCGCTCGATCAGCCGCCGTGCGTGGTCGCTGTTGTACTGCTTCGACGAGTCGGGATGGTCGAGCAGCTCCGGGTGCTGCCAGACCGGCTTGCCGTCCTTGCGCCAGGCGCAGGTCAGCGCCCAGCGCGGCAGCTGCTCCCCCGGATACCATTTGCCCTGCCCGTAGTGGAGCACGGCGTCGCTGCCGAAGGCCTCCTTCAGCCGCCGCAGCAGGATGCCGGCCCGCTCCAGTTTGTGTTCGCCCAGGGCAGCGGTGTTCCACTGCGGGCTGTCCATGTCGTCGATGGAGACGAAGGTGGGTTCGCCGCCCATGGTGAGGCGGACGTTACCTGTCGCCAGGTGGTTGTCGACGAAATCGCCCAGGGCCAGGATCGCCTGCCACTGGTCTTCGCTATAGGGTTTGGTGACACGCGGGTCTTCGTGCACCCGGGTCACGTTGTTTTCGTGGTGGAAGGTGACCTCGCATTTCCCGGTGGCGCCGACGACCGGGGCCGCGCTCACCGGGTCCGGTGTGCAGGCCAGCGGGATGTGGCCCTCGCCGGCGAACAACCCCGAGGTAGGGTCGAGCCCGACCCAGCCGGCACCGGGTATGAAGACCTCGGCCCAGGCGTGCAGGTCGGTGAAGTCGGCCTCCGGTCCGGAGGGGCCGTCGAGGGCTTTCTGATCGGCGGTCAGTTGCACCAGGTAGCCGGAGACGAAGCGGGCTGCCAGTCCCAGGTGGCGCAGGATCTGCACCAGCAGCCAACCGGTGTCGCGGCAGGAGCCGGTGGCCTTGGAGAGGGTCTCCTCGCAGCTCTGCACGCCCGGCTCCATGCGGATGGTGTAGCCGATCGCCTGCTGCAGGCGTTGATTGAGTTCGACCAGATAGTGGACGATGTTGGGGCGACCCTCCACGGGTTTGTCCGCATCGCTGACATGATCCGACTTCTCGATGAAGGCGAAGCCGGGTGGGTCGTCGCGTAGCGCCTGCAGCCACTCGCTCAGCAGGGGGCCCGACTCTTTGAGCTCGAAATAGGGTGCCAGCTCCCGCTTCAGCTGGGCTTCGTACTTGAAGGGATAGCGTTGTGCATATTCCTCGACGAAAAAGTCGAACGGATTGATGGTCACCAGGTCGGCCACCAGGTTGACCTCCACCACCAGCCGTCGTGCCGGCTTGGGGAAGACGTAGCGGGCGATGTAGTTGCCGAAGGGATCCTGCTGCCAATTGAGGAAGTGCTCTTCCGGTTCCACCTTCAGGGAGTAGTGGTGCAACGGCGTGCGCGTATGGGGTGCCGGTCGCAGGCGGATCAAGTGGGGTGAAAGGCTGACGGGACGATCGTAGTGATATTCGGTCCGGTGGTGAATCGCAATACGAACTGACATGGTGCGCGTGATGCTCCAGAATGGTGCCGAGAGGTGATTATTGGTTGTCTTTATCACCCGATTCCGTTGTATGAGCAGATTCTATGCCATGCAACGAGCTCGGGAAAACAAGATAATTGTGGGACAAATGCAGTGAATTACCAGTTGAAATCGAGTCGGGATTTCAATTCCGACGAAGCCCTTTTCAGTGGCTCGATTTGTATTACTATGAGTGGACTCTAGCCAACCGGAAGATCGACAACATGACTTACTGCCTCGGTATCTGTGTCAAGGACGGGCTGATGTTCGCTTCGGATTCCCGCACCAATGCCGGTGTGGATTACGTCACCACCTATTCCAAGATGCATGTCTTCGAACCGGCGCCCGACCGAGTCTTCGTTCTTCTTTCCGCCGGCAATCTGGCCACCACGCAGGAGATCGTCAATATCATCCAGCGGGACATCGACTACCCCAACGGAGGCGAGAACCTGTTGACGGCCCGTTATCTGTTCGAGGCGGCCGATTATGTGGGACGCGTCAGTCAGACGGTGCAGCAACAGCATGGTGTGGCCCTGCAGCAGGCCGGCGTCAGCGGCGAGGTGTCGTTGATTCTGGGCGGGCAGATCCAGGGGCAGCCCCACGGTCTGATGCTGATCTATCCCCAGGGTAACCATATCGAGGCCTCCCGCAGCACCCCCTATCTGCAGATCGGTGAGACCAAGTACGGCAAGCCGGTGCTCGACCGGGTGCTGAAGTACGATCTGCCCCTGAACGACGCCGCGCGCCTCGGACTGGTCTCTCTCAGTTCCACCACCATGTCGAACATCACCGTGGGGCCACCCTACGAGCTGGCCGTCTATCACGTCGACCAGTTTCACGTCGCCAGCCGTTGCAAGTTCGAGGAGGGGGGTGAGTACCTCAAGGAACTGCAGAACTCCTGGACCAACGGGTTGATACAGATCTTCAACAATCTGCCCCGTTTCGATTGGGAGAAACAGGAAGACCAGATGGGACTGGGATTCTCAGAGCCTGAAGCGCCTGTGGTTGCAGAGACGGGCTCGAGTTGAAACCCGTAGCCTGTAACTTCGTTTGATCCCGGAATGGTTCGGCACCCGGCGAAGGGCGCCAAGGTGACGCGGGCAAAAGCACACCCTTGGCCGGTCCCACTCGGTACTCGGCCATAGCGCCAACCCGGATCACGTCCGCATTCGTCAGATCCGTACCGGAAATCTTAGATGCTGGCCTTCCTGATTTTCAGGTTGCTGCTTATTCTCAGGATTCCGTCCTGTCCCAGAACACCCACCGAACCTTCCTGTTTATTGTGAAAGATGGTGGTGACTTCATCGATTGAAGGGCGGCGGATGCAGACCAGCTTCCAGCCGAATTTTCTGAGAATGGACATGCCGTTGACTTGTTGTTCGTTCAGGTAGTACTCGGGGGCATTGGGAACCGGTCCCATGCCGAAACGTTTTTCCCCTACCATTTGTGTGTTCCTGAATCTGGTTTGTTATTCGTTCACCTCTGCAAGGCGCACCGGCCTGCAGCCTTAATTTTAAGCGTCCCTTAACTCCAGGATAGACCAGATTAATGTGGCCTGTACAAGGAAATATAACTGCTTTTATATCAGGGTCTTGGGGCTTAAGGGATAACCCGCATGCGATTTAGGCGAATGAGGCCAATTGCACCTTTTCGGTGACGATTTCAGGCCGAGGAAAGCGCATCTGCACGGAGTAGGGGAAGACATCGGCCTGACGCCCGGCTCGCACATCATCCTGGTTATGGCGCCAGTACTCGGCATCGAACAGCTCGGGGTGAATCTCTTTGAGGATCTTGCGCACTTTCGGATCGGTACTGATGAAGGTGATGAACTCCTCAGGGAAGATGTCATTGGGATTGACGCTGTACCAGGGCTCGTCGCGGTAGAGATCCTCCGGTGTGCGCGGTTCGGGGATCTTGCGGAAATTGCACTCGGTCAGATAGCAGATCTCGTCGTAATCGTAGAACACCACCTTGCCCTGGCTGTTGACACCGAAGTTTTTGAACAGCAGGTCGCCGGGAAAGATGTTGACCCCCATCAACTGCTTCACCGCCTTGCCCCAGTCGTAGAGGATCTCCCGTGTCTCCTCTTCGTCGGTCTCCTCCAGATAGAGGTTCAGCGGCGTCATGCGGTGTTCGGTATAGAGGTGCTTGATGACCAGAAGGTCACCTTCGTACTCGAGTTGGGAGGGCACGGAGGCCTGCAGCTCCTCCAGCAGTTGCGGATCGATACGATCGAGCGGCAGGGCCACATCGATGAAATCAAGGGTATCGGCCATGCGCCCAACCCGGTCGTGCTTCTTGACCTGCAGATAGCGCTCTTTGACCAACTGATGGGTTACCTCCTTCTGGGGCGGGAACCTGTCCCGGATCACCTTGAAGACATAGGGGAAGGAGGGCAGGGTGAATACCTGCATCACCAGTCCGGGTGTGCCGGGTGCGACGATGAAGTGGTCCCGGCTGCTTTGCAGATGTTTGAGCAGGTCGCGGTAGAACTCGTTCTTGGCCTGTTTGTGCAGGCCGATGCTCATGTAGAGGTCGGCCAGGGTCTTGTCCGGCATGATGCTGCGCAGGAATTCGACCGTGGCGGTGGGCACCGGCGACTTCACCATGAAGTAGGCGCGGGCGAAGCTGAACACGGCTTTGACCCGGCGGTGCTGGGTCAGCAGGGTGTCGGCATAGATCCCTCCCACCTCGTTGTTCATGAGCGGGATGATGATGGGGCGCATGATGTCGTCGTAGACCATGCGGCCCACCAGATAGCCCGCCTTGTTGCGGTAGAACGGCGATTCCAGCATGTCGAAACGCAGGTCGGGCGGAATGGTCTTGAATCCGGTCTGCTCCATGAATGCCTGCTCCAGCTGCCGGCTGTCGCGCTCGATGTCTTCGTAGGGGAGGTTGAAATAGAAGGAGGAGAGAATCTCCCAGAAACTGTTGCGCAGACCGCCATCGGCGACCTGGAATGACATGTAGACCCGATAACGAGCCGCCAGCTCTTCGCGGTTGACCTGCGACTCGATGAAGATCTTGTCATTGTCGTAGTACTTGCGCTCGAACATACGGCAGAAGACCGAGTTGTAGAAGGTCTCGGCCAGCTCCGGACGGCTGTGGTTGCGCAACAGGGTGGTGTAGCGCTGCTTCACCTCCTGCCACAGGCCTTCGTCCAGTTCCCGGATGCCGAAATGGCTGCTGACCTTGGTGATCGCCTCCTGTACCCGGATGTCATAGAAGCTGATCCGCTTGGAAGAAGCCTCCCGTACCGATTCCCAGTCTGCCCGTTCGAAGCGCTGACGGGCTGCACTGCTGATCTCCTGGAAGAAGGAGAAGTGGCGATCGAAGCCGGTAAGGATGGTCTGGGCGATCTGTTGTGGAAGGTCTTGCGTCATTTTGGTGCGATCTATCGGTGAATGGTTGGATTAGTTGACTCCTTTACTAAGGTTTAGCCTATTTTTATTGCAGTGCACTATTTTTTTTATCAAACCTAACTATTGATATTTTTTTGAAAAAAAACTTGACCAATTCACTATGCTTTAACGCAGTGCACAAAAAGCCGGCCCTGTCACACCCGGATGCATAAGGTTGACGCCCAGCGAGTAACCGCACCTGTGATGTGCAAAGGATCGAGAGGATGGATGTTTTTTGGTACGCAGGGGAGATTGTCCCCGGTGCCGGGCCCGAGGTCCGCACCCATTGCAGCCGCAGCCATTCTCCGGTGCCAACCGTCACCGCCATCGCATTGGCGGGGATGCGATAGATACGATGTAAAAAAACGATCACCCTGGAGATAAGTCATGACACGAAAAGAGCAGATAGAGGCCTTGAAGAAGGACTGGGCAGAAAACCCCCGCTGGCTGGACGTTCAGCGCGGCTACAGCGCCGAAGACGTAGTGCGTCTGCGCGGCTCGGTGCAGCCTGAGTATACCTATGCCAAGAATGGCGCGGAAAAACTGTGGAAACTGGTCCGTGGCGAGGCCAAGAAAGGCTATGTGAACTGCATGGGTGCCATCACCGGCGGCCAGGCCATGCAGCAGGCGAAGGCGGGGATCGAGGCGATCTATCTCTCCGGCTGGCAGGTGGCGGCCGACGGCAACACCTCTGAGACCATGTACCCGGACCAGTCGCTCTACGCCTATGACTCGGTGCCGACCATGGTGCGTCGCATCAACAACGCCTTCAAGCGCGCTGACGAAATCCAGTGGTCGCGCGACATCGAACCCGGCGACAAGGGCTATGTCGACTACTTCCTGCCCATCGTGGCCGACGCCGAGGCCGGTTTCGGCGGTGTACTCAACGCCTTCGAACTGATGAAGAACATGATCGCCGCCGGTGCCGCCGGCGTGCATTACGAGGACCAGTTGGCGGCAGTGAAGAAGTGCGGCCACATGGGCGGTAAGGTGCTGGTGCCGACCCAGGAGGCGGTGCAGAAGCTGATCGCCGCCCGACTGGCGGCCGATGTCATGGGCGTGCCGACCCTGGTGCTGGCACGCACCGACTCCGAGGCGGCCAACCTGCTGACCTCCGACGTCGATCCCAACGACCAGCCCTTCCTCACCGGCGAGCGCACCGACGAGGGCTTCTACCGGGTCAAGAACGGCCTGGAGCAGGCAATCTCCCGCGGCCTGGCCTACGCTCCCTATGCCGACCTGGTCTGGTGCGAGACCGGCACTCCCGATCTCGGCTTCGCCCGCGAGTTCGCCCAGGCGGTGCTGGCGGAGAACCCGAACAAACTGCTGGCCTACAACTGCTCGCCCTCGTTCAACTGGAAGAAGAACCTGGACGACGCCACTATCGCCAGGTTCCAGGACGCGCTCGCTGACATGGGCTACAAGTACCAGTTCATCACCCTGGCCGGTATTCACAACATGTGGTTCAACATGTTCGACCTGGCCTACGACTATGCCCGCGGCGAAGGTATGAAGCACTACGTGGAGAAGGTGCAGCAGCCCGAGTTCGAGGCCCGCGACAAGGGCTACACCTTCGTCTCCCACCAGCAGGAGGTGGGCGCCGGCTACTTCGACGACGTCACCACCGTGATCCAGGGCGGCGCCTCCTCGGTGACCGCGCTGAGCGGCTCTACGGAAGAGGCCCAGTTCGACGACGCGGCCAGCATGTAGATTCCTCGGCACGTTTAACGACCTGTTGATTTCTGCCCTTCGGCCGTGCCTTCAGGCACGGCTTTTTTTTCTTCCATGGGCGAGACGGTCGAGCGTGTGATACAAGCGCGACGCGCCGGCAGAAGGAGGAGTGAACCATGAGTTTGACAGACAATCGATTGAAAACCGCAGACCTCTACGATATTCACGGCGAGGCGTTGCAGGTCTGCAGCCCAATCTTCCGCCACTATGGCGGCCGGCACGATTTCAGCGGGACCATCGCCACTCTGAAATGTTTCGAGGACAACTCCCTGGTGCGTGAACAGCTCGAACAGCCCGGGGTGGGACGGGTGCTGGTGGTGGATGCGGGGGGCTCACTGCGGTGCGCCATGCTCGGAGACCAGTTGGCGCAGCTGGCTGTCGACAACGGCTGGTCGGGGGTGGTGATGTATGGCTGCATTCGCGACGCGGTCGAGATCGCCGGTATGCCCCTGGGGGTTCTGGCCTTGGCCACCCATCCGCGCAAGAGTGTGAAAAAGGGCGTCGGCGAGGTTGGCGGAGAGGTCGATTTCGCCGGCGTGAGGTTCCGGCCCGGCGAGTGGCTCTATGCCGACGAGGACGGCGTAGTGGTGTTGGATCGGCCGGCGACCTGATCGCTTTTGCTCAGCCTTTTCCGGCAGCTCGAGTGAAGTGGTCAGCCGGGAGTCGGACAGGCTTTCAAGCGAGACCACGCGACGATACGTAGGAACCCGGCAGGTAGCCTGTCCAGCATCGGGATTGTGTCTACACTTGGGGTAGCTGCTCATTTCCTGTGTCGATGGAAACTTCCACGGCTGATGGGCATGTACTCACTCATCAGCCCTGAACGCTGTGTGGCCAGCGGAACTATGATCTGATCATGAAAGGCCTTCCTTTGACACTCCAGTCGCGTCTGTTGGTGCTGTTGCTGTTGGCGACGGCGCCGGTAATCGTGATTCTGACGCTGCTGCTCTGGCAGACTCACGATCAGTTCAATATCGACAGGCGTCGGCAGGCCGCTGCCCTGGTGCAGGCATTGGGGGTGCTACAGAACGACTTTGTTTCACGTACCCGTGGCTACCTCGAACGTGTTGCCAAATCGCCTGCAGTGAGCAATCCCGAGGCCCAGTCGTGTAGCCCGTTTCTACAAACATTCGCCGGCATCAACACCGAGTATTTGAATCTGGCGCTGGCACGGCCGGACGGGGAACTGGTCTGCAGCGCGTTACCGCTGTCGGGACGGGTCAATGTGGCGGATCGTCACTATCTGCAGACGGTGCTGACGAAAAAACGCTTCGTCATCGGTAACTCCCAGGTCGACAGGGTCAGCAAACAGAGCAGTATTGCATTCGCCTACCCCATCATCGATCCGCTGTACGACCGGGTGAACGGTGTCGTGATCGCCACCGTCTCCTTCGATACCTGGAGTCGCAAGCTCGGTGAGGTGTCTTTACCGACCGGTGCAGAAGCCTTCGTGGTCGATGCGAACCAGGTCATCATCGCCCACTATCCGCTCAATAAGCGGGTCCTCGGATTGTTCTCCGATACCTATGGCTACGAGACAGGGCGGGCAGGGACGGACGGGGAGACGGTGGTACTGCGATCAACCGATGATTCGGGGACGGAGTCCGTCCATGCCTACAGGTCACTGTGGACAGAGACTGATAAACCGTCGCTCACCCTGGGTGTCACTCTGCCCCTTACGAGTGCGCTAGACACTGCCGGTATTGGGTTCTGGAGTGGCCTGTTGCTGAGCGGCTTGGCGTTGATGGCCCTGTTCGGGGTAATGCTTTGGTGGCTCCGACAGGGCGTGGTCAGACCGCTGCGACAGCTGCTGGATGATATCAAGCCCTTGGCTCATGGCGAGGTGAACTCACCCCCGGATGTGGGCGGGATTTCAGAGTTACGCGCCTTGGGGTCGCAGATTCAGTCCATGGTCGAAAACCGATTTGCGGTCGAGTCGGAACTGCGCACCAGCGAGGCCAGGTTCCGACAGATTGCGGAGACCATTCAGGAGGTCTTCTGGGTGGTGACGCCCGATTGGAAGCATGTGCTCTATGTCAATCCGGCCTATGAGTATGTCTGGCAGCGTTCGGTCGAGAGCCTCTATCGAAGTCCCAATTCCTGGTTGGCCACGGTGGTGCAGGAGGATCGTCAGCAGGTGCTCGATTATATTGCCGGGCTGGAGGGGAGCGACTACACGAGCATTGTGTTTCCGCTCTACCGCATCGAGCGTCGCGACGGCACCATCCGCTGGATCTCGGCCAAGGGTTTCCCCGCTTATGATGCCGAGGGCAAGCTGGCCAGCGTGGTCGGCATTGCCGAGGACGTGACCGAACGAAAACAGTATGAAGCGGAACTCTCAGAGCGGGAGGCGAAGTATCGGCTGCTGGTGGAGCATGCCGAAGACCTGGTGGTCAGGATCGATACGGATGGCCATTTACTCTTCGTCAGCCCGAGTTATTGCCGTACATTCGGCAGATCGGAACATCAACTGTTGGGCAAGGCCTTCATGCCTCTGGTACACGAAGAGGATCGGGAGGCCACCCGGGAAGCGATGAAGGGGCTTTTCTACCCACCCTTTTCCGTCTATCTGGAGCAGCGGGCGATGACGGCCAAGGGCTGGTGCTGGTTCGGCTGGTCGAGCACTGCGGTAATGAACGAAGACCAGCGGGTGATCGAGATCATCGGAGTTGGACGCGACATCACGCAACAGAAACAGGCTGAGTTCGCACTGCGAGAGAGCGAAACCCGCTATCGGGATCTGGTCGACAACATGAGCGACGGGGTCGCCGTCTATCAGCGGCTTGGCGATACGGACGATTTTATCATCACCAACTTCAATCATGCCGCCGAACGCATTACGGGGCTTTCCAGGAAACAGGTGATCGGCCAGCAGATCGATGTGATGTTTCCCGGCGTCGATGAACTCGGTCTGTTGGCCACGATCAGACAGGTTGCGAAAGAGGGTCAACACACGTGTTGTCCGGTCAGTGCCTATCGCGACGAACGCATCGAACTGTGGGTAGAGAATCAAGTCTTCAGACTTCCGTCCGGGGAGGTGGTGGCGGTATTCAGGGACGCGACAAGGGAGCACCGTGCCGCCGAGGCGTTGAAGCGGAGCGAAGAGAAGTTTCGAGGCTTCTTCGAGGATCTTTCAGTCGGTCTGCTGATTGCCGATCGTCAGGGTACGGTACAGGAGGTCAATAAATCGTTTGCAAACATGTTCGCCATTGAAAGGGAGCAGGCGATCGGCAGTCCACTGCGTGATTTGCTGGTGAGCGACGAGCACAACGAGATCAGCGACAGGGTGGATGAGCTGCTGTCCGGAGGCCTGGAGCGATACCGTTTCCAGGCCAGCTACAACTTGGAGAATAAGAGCCGACTGACAACCGATGTCGCCATCGGTGTGCTCTACGACGACGAGCACGAAAGGGAGTTTATCTACACCATCACTGAAGACATCACTGCGCTGGAGACGGCACGAACGGAACGCAACCGACTGCAACGGGAACTGATGCGGACCTATCGCCTCGAGGCGCTGGGGCGGCTTGCTGGAGGCATCGCGCATGACTTCAACAATATTCTCGGCGCCATCACCGGTTTCGTCGAGCTGGCGGCTTCGCGGCTTGGAAGCGCCGATGTGGACAAGATCCGCGACTATCTCAAGAAATCCCAGGAGAATTCGGAACGAGCCAAGCAACTGATCAAACAGCTGCTGATCTTCAGTCGTGGTCCGGAATCCCAATCATCCAGCGCACACGATATCGGACAGGTGGTCGCCAATTCGATGGAGATGATTCGCTCCCTGTTGCCTTCCAGTATCTCCATAGAGGTCGATCTGCCCGATAAATCGTTTCAGGTCGTCTGCGATCCGGTGCAGATCGAACAGGTTCTACTCAACCTCTGCATCAACGCCCGCGACGCAATGGAAAGCAAAGGCCGCATCGAGGTCAATCTGGAACCTTATCTCGGTCAGGGTGAACGCTGTGTAATCTGCCCTGAATCGGTGGCGGGCGAATGGGTCTCCTTATCGGTGGTGGACAGTGGTGGGGGAATCTCAGATCTCGATATGGAGCGAATATTCGAACCTTTCTTTACCACCAAAGGTCGTGACAAGGGGACCGGATTGGGGCTCTCGGTGGTGCATGGCATCGTCTCCGGCTACGGCGGACACATCCTTGTCGATTCGGCACCCGAGAGGGGCAGCCGCTTCCGCGTTCTGCTGCCGCTCTATTCGCCCACTCCGGAGACAGAGGTGATACGAATCCCTTCTTCTCCACAGGACGAGGGTCTGCCATCAACCCGTGGCATGAACATACTGGTGATCGACGACGAGCTGTCGATGCGTCAACTTTTTTCTGAAGCCTTGGCCGATGAGGGTTACCAGGTGCTGCTGGCGGAGAATGGCAGACAGGCACTCGATCAATTGCGTCAGGATGATTATTCGGTGGACCTGATCTTAACCGACCAGACCATGCCACAGATGACCGGGCTGGAACTGGTGCGGGAGCTGCGCGAGCGGGGCTATGAACTGCCGGTCGTACTCTGCAGCGGTTTCAGTGAATCGATCAACGATCAGATTCTCAAACAGCTGCATATCGATAGCTGTCTCGAGAAACCGGTCAACCTGAAACATCTCAAAGGTCTCATGCGGTCCATGCTGAGCCGGACCCAAACCCAAACTCACTCCTGACACCTGGCCAGGCCGTTGTCTGGTGCCGATCGCCGAGCGTCGTACCCGACACGGGCAATCCACTGTCATGGGTCTCGGCTCAATCGAAGGCGAGTTGATAACAGGGCGAATAGTCACCCTGCAGTTTCATGCGGCGCTGTTCAACGAAGTCCATCAGCAAACGATCCATGGCGGTGACAATGCCAGGTTCACCCCGGATGACAAAGGGGCCGTATGTCTCCACCGCCTTGATGCCGTCCTCCTTGACGTTGCCGGAGACGATGCCGGAGAAGGCCCGTCGCAGGTTCGCTGCCAGCCGATAGGGTTCCTGACCCCGGCTGAGCGAGAGTTCGGCCATGGCGTCGTGGGTGGGTTGAAAAGGCTGCTGCAAATCGTGCTCGATCTTGAGCCGCCAGTTGTAATAGAAGGCGTCATTGCCGTCGGTGCGAAAACGCTTCACCCGCTTCATCTCCGACTTCATGGCCTGGGCCACGGCAGGCGGGTCGTCGATGATGATCTGGTAGTGTTTACGCGTGTCCGGGCCGAGGGTCGTCACCACGAACCGGTCGAGGGCCGCGAAGTAGTCGGCGCTCTCGGACGGCCCCGTCATCACCAGCGGCAGCGGATGACCGCTGTTGGCGGGATGCATGAGAATGCCGAGCAGGTAGAGCAGTTCCTCGGTGGTACCGGCGCCACCGGGAAAGATCAGGATGCCGTGGCCGATGCGGACGAAGGCCTCCAGCCGCTTCTCGATATCGGGCATGATGACCAGCTCGTTGACGATCGGGTTGGGAGGTTCGGAAGCGATGATGCCCGGTTCGGTGATGCCCAGGTAACGACCGTCGTGTATACGTTGTTTGGCATGGCCGATGGTGGCGCCCTTCATGGGACCTTTCATGGCGCCGGGGCCGCAGCCGGTGCAGACATTCAGGCCACGCAGCCCCAGTTCGTAGCCCACCTCCTTGGAGTAGTCGTACTCGCTGCGGCCGATGGAGTGACCCCCCCAGCAGACGATCAGGTTGGGATCGGTGCCGGTCTGCAGCACGCGGGCGTTCCTCAGGATATGGAATACCGCCGAGGTGATGTGAGTGGGCTCGCTCAGATCGAAGGCCGGATCGTTCTGGATCTCGTTGTGGACATAGATGATGTCGCGCAACACGGCAAACAGATGCTCCTGAATGCCGCGGATCATCTTGCCGTCGACGAAGGCGCTGGTGGGAGCGTTCTCCAAGCGCAACTTGACGCCCCGGTTACGCTGCATCAAATGGATGCCGAAATCGCGGTAGCTCTCGAAGATCTCGCGCGCATTGTCCGTCTGGCTGCCGCAATTGAGCACCGCCAGGGCGCAACGACGGAACAGCCTGTAGAGGCCGCGTGCGCTGGTATCGAGCAGGGCGTTGACCTCGAGCTGGGAGAGCACCTCGAGGCTGCCCTGAGGGCGGACCGAGGCGCTGATTTTGGTGGAGTTGGTATTGTTCACGTGACTGCCTGTGATGGGAACCTTAGGGTTCGGAGCGATCCTTTTTGAAGTTTGAGTTGTCAGTTTCTGCAACGCTGATGGTTTAGTTAACTTCCCCCCTCTCCCTGTCCCTCTCCCGCGAGGGGAGAGGGGACCCTCCATCGGGATGGTCGAAAAGGACGCCCATGCACAGCCCGGCCCTCAACTGAAAGCCCCTCTCCCGCGAGGGGAGAGGGGACCCTCCATCGGGATGGTCAAAAAGGACGCCCATGCACAGCCCGGCCCTCAACTGAAAGCCCCTCTCCCCTTGCGGGAGAGGGGTTGGGGAGAGGGGGAAACCAAGCCCCCCCACACACCATCAATCTGCGTGCGGACTCAGCGCCCCTTCGGCAGCAGATCGGCAATGATGGCCCGCTCCTCCCGCAGTTCCCGTTCCGAGGCCTGGAGTCTGGCGATGCTGAAATCGTCAAGCTCCAGTCCTTGGACGATTTCATATTGACCGTCCTTGCAGGTCACCGGGTAGGAGAAGACCACACCCTCTTCGATGCCGTAGCTGCCGTTGGAGTGGATCGACATGCTGACCCAGTCTCCCTCACGGGTGCCCAGGGCCCAGTCGTGCACGTGATCGACCACCGCGTCCGCCGCCGAGGCCGCCGAGGAGAGGCCGCGCGCCTCGATGATCTCCGCGCCGCGGCGCTGGATGCGGGGAATGAAGTGATCGATGGCCCAGTCACGCGTCACCAGGTCGTAGACCGGTTTTCCTTCGACCAGACAGTGGTCGATGTGCGGATACTGGGTCATGGAGTGGTTGCCCCAGACGGTCATACGGGAGATGTCGGCGACCCGGGTGTTGGTCTTGTTGGCCAGCTGGCCGAGCGCGCGGTTGTGGTCGAGGCGGGTCATGGCGGTGAACTGGCTGCGATCCAGATCGGGTGCGTTGGCGGCCGCGATCAGGGCATTGGTGTTGGCCGGATTGCCGACCACCAGCACGCGGACGTCCGCTGAGCCGTAGTCGTTGATGGCGCGGCCCTGTTTGGCGAAGATCTTCGCATTCTCGGTAATCAGGTCTTTGCGCTCCATCCCTTTGCCGCGCGGTTTGGCGCCGACCAGGATGGCGTAGTCGGTATCCCGAAAGCCGATCGCCGGGTCGTCGGTGGTGACGATGTCGTGCAGCAGCGGAAAGGCGCAGTCTTCGAGTTCCATGCGAACACCGCTGAGGGCCGACATCGACTGCGGAATCTCCAGAAGCCTCAGGATCACGGGTTGATCCTGACCCAGCATGGCGCCGGATGCGACGCGAAAGACGAGGGCGTAACCGATGTGCCCTGCGGCGCCGGTGATGGTGACTTTTACAGCGGGTTTCATGTGACAGCTCCTCTTGATTATTAATTTGTTGGATGCAGCAACAAGTATAGTGTGAACTTATGACTCCGACAGCCGATCTCTCCCCTCCGGCTGACCGGGTCTACATGCCCTCCCGTCTTCTCTCCCGCTATTCCGTGCTACTGCTGGGCATCCCAACCCCGCTTGAAAGCGCTATCGAGCGCCGACAGCTCATTGTCCAGCGGTTCCAGCCGGCGCAAGCCTTCAGCCATGCCCAGCCGGCCCGACTCGATGGCCTGTTTGAGGGCCTCGCGTTCGGCGACCACTTCGGCGATACGGCTCTTCAGCCGCTGCAGTTCCGATTCCGGGGGATGCTGCTGGGGGCGGTTCATGAAGCCGCCTCCGCGCTGATGATCACCTCGTGCATCTCGATCGCCCCTTCGCCGTCGAAGGCCTCTTTCGGCATCGGATTGGCGTGCGCGGCGCGGAAGTCCTCGCTGCCCACCCAGGCTTCGAAGGCGGCCTTGTCCTGCCAGCTGGTCAACACCACATAGGGCAAGCCCGGTTTCGCCGGCTGCAGCACCTGCATGCGGACAAATCCGGCCTGTTTCTCGATCTGTCCGGCGCGGGCGCGGAAGCGCTCCTCGAACATCTGCCGATAGTCATCGGCTACGGGAACGCGGTTGGCGACGATGAACATAGTCAACTCCTTACAAGGTCTATTAACAGAAGGACGTAGCCTGGATGGAGCGAAGCAAAATCCAGGCAAAGGCTCAGGCTAACCCGGATTCCGCTTCGCTCCATCCGGGCTGCCGGCGAATCCGGCCGGCCCCAGATGATCGTAGGGCGGCAGGGTCTGCAACCGGTCGTCGGCTTTCGGCAGTCCCACCGTGAAGTGGTAGAGACTCTGGTAGCGGCTGTCGGTCAGACCCAGGGTCTCGTGCACCGCGTCGTCGAAGAAGCAGCCGATCCCCGTACCCCGGATGCCGGCCGCCTCCGCCTGCAGATAGAGCACCTGGCCGACCAGCCCCGCCTCCCAGAAGAGTTCCGGGTAGGCGCGCGCGCCCCGGCTCTCCAGGCTGCGATCGAAATCGGCCAGCATGCCGAGGCTGAAGTAACTGCTGGCGGCGATGTCCTGGTGGCATGAGAGGGTGCGGGCGGCCCGCTTGGCGTTGGCGGCGACGAGACGGTAGAGCGGCAAATGGGCCGGGCAGCCGTCCGGCGGCTGCCATTCGAACTCCTCCCGCAGGGCCGCTCTCAGCCCGTCGACGGCCTGGGGGTCCCTGGCCAGCAGATAGAGACCGGGCGTCAGATCGTCCACCCGGTGCACGAACAGCACCGCATGGATCAGGGGGCCGTAGGGCCAGCTCTCCCAGGGCACCCGGCCGCGACGGGGCAGCAGAGCGTCGAGCAGGGCGTAGAAGGTCGCGCCCGGCAGGCTGGTTTTGCCGCTGAAGGCCTGGGCGCTGCGCCGTTGCAGCATGAGCTCCCTGGCTGACCTGTCTGACATCGCCAGCGGTGGCGGATGGTCGGTGGGTGGATAGGGTGGTTCGAGGCTGCCGGGCAGGGCGGGCGTGTCATCCGCCACCTGGTCGATGATCGGCCAGCGATGGCTGGGGTGCCGGCTCAGGATGTTGGCCTGGCCCTGCCACTGCGCCCCCTCCAGCAGGGACAGCCAGTGATCGATGCCCGGTTGATCCCCACCGGTCTGGTTCGCCGCTTCCCCGCGCGGCACAAGTTGCAGCAGCAGGTCGGGCCGCTCCCGCTCCGCGTCGGCAAAGTCCGGTTCCCGGTCGAGACCCATGAGGCGCGCCAGCTGCCCCTCGTCGGCGGCCACCCGCCGCAGGCGAAAGCCCAGGGTGGCGGCGGCATAGGCGAGGGCGCCGATAGCGTGGCCCAGATCGAGATGGACATAGCGGTAGGCCCGCTCCCCGTACTTCCAGGCCTCGCGCCAGGCGATGCTGCTCAGGCCCAGCAGCAGGCCGGGTGGCGCATCCTCAGCGGTCGTTCGAGCGCATTCGCAGCGCTGTTCCAGGGCGTGCTCATGGGGCGCGTAGTGGTAGACGCCGTCGGCCAGTCCCTGCAAGCCACGGGCGATCAGATAGCCCTCGGTGGGATGGAGATTGCCGCTGGAGGGGTTGCAGCGCAGGGACCAGCGATCGGGCCCGAACACCTTCCAGGCCGCCAGCCCCAGACTGTGGCGCAGCAGGCTGGAGGTCTCCAGGGAGGTCCACGCCGATAGGGGGGCAACCGGGGTCCGGGCGTCCAGCTCGCCCAGGCAGGGATCGGGCAGCCCGGCGAAGTCCCGGGGCAGGGGGATCAGCGGTGCCCCGGCGAAGCGCCGGAAGGGATCGGGCTGCTGCTCCCAGTCGAGAAAGTCGGGCCCGGCGGCATAGCGCTCCAGGCGATGCTTGGTCCGCTCATGGTAGGCCCGGACCCGCGCCAGCCTGCTTGCGTCGGCGTCGCACATGGGGGGGCAGGGGTCAGGCTTGTTGCAGCTCTTCCGGGGTCTTGGCCTTGACGGTAAGGGCGTGCAGCTCGCCGCTGGCGATCTCGGTGTTGAACAGGGTCAGGATGGAGCGCTGCCGTTGCAGGCTCTTCATCTCGGCGAAGGCGGGGGAGGTGACGCTGACCTCGAAGCTGCAGTTCTCGCCGGCCACGGCGATCTCCGCA
>JBNKYJ010000200.1:0-13263 GCA_050300835.1 Sedimenticolaceae bacterium | reverse complement strand
ATGCATTTTTGAATCAGGGCTCCGCAGATGTCTCCCCCCCACCCGGCTTGATCCTGAACATGATGGCGTAGAGCGTCGGCACGAAGAGCAGGGTGAGCAGGGTGGCGAAACCCAGTCCGGCCATGATGGTCAGCGACATGTTGACGAAGAAGACATCCTGCAGTAGGGGAATCAGTCCCAGGATGGTGGTGGCCGCCGCCAGTACCACCGGGCGCAGGCGGCTCACGGTGGAGTCGAGGATCGCCGGGTAGGGCGCCTTGACGTCGGCGATCTGCTGGTCGATCTCGTCGATCAGCACGATGGCGTTCTTGATCAGCAGGCCGATCAGGGAGAGGGCGCCGAGCAGGGACATGAAGTCGAAGGCGCCGTTGAAACCGAGCAGGTCGGCGGTGATGCCGACTATGGCCAGCGGCACCGTGAGCCAGATGATCAGCGGCTGGCGCAGCTTGCCGAAGAGCAGGATGCTGACCAGGATCATGAGCAGGAAGCCGAAGGGCAGGGAGGAGGCCAGTCCGGCCTGGGCGTTCTTCGAATCCTCGTACTCGCCGCCCCAGCTGAAGCTGTAGCCCGGCGGCAGCGCGATCGCCTCGATCTGCGGTTTGAGCCGGTTGAACAGCGGCGTGGCCAGCTCCCCGGTCGGGTTGCAGGAGGCGATGATGGTGCGGATGCGGTTGCGCGAGCGCAGCAGGGGGTTTTCGAACACCGTCTCGAAGCGGCTGATCACCTGGGCCGCCGGCACCGACTGTTTCAGCACCGGACTCCAGATCACGATGTCGCGCAGGTTGCCCACGTCGCCGCGCTCATCCTCAGGCGCCCGCATGTAGATGGGCAGCACCCGGATGCCGTCGCGGAAGCGGCCCACGGGGGTGCCGTCGAAGGCGTACTGCAGGGCGGCGGCCAGATCCTCGCGGCTGATGCCGAGCTGGCGTCCCACCTGCTCGTTGAAGACAGGGCGGATCAGCTTCACCGGCTGGCGCCAGTCGTCGCGGATGTCCTTGGACTCCGCATCGGCGCGCATGATCGCCTGGGCCTGCGTGGAGAGCTGGCGCAGCACGGCCGGGTCGGGGCCGTGGAAGCGGGCCTCGATCTTGCTGTCGCGGCCAGGGCCGATGCGCAGGGACTTGATGATGGGATCGGTCCAGGGATAGCGCTCCTTCATATGGCGGTCGACCTTGTCCCAGATCCCGGCGATGCGCTCGCGGCTGTCGGTCTGCACGATGATCTGGCTGTAGACCGGAGAGACCTCCCGTGGGTCGTAGACCAGGGTGAAGCGCTGGTGCGGCCCGCCGATGCTGACGGTGGTCTGTTCGACGCCCTCCTGCTGCAGCAGGAATTGGTTGATGCGCAGGGTGTCCTCGCGGGTGGCGCGGATGTCGGTGCCCTCGATCTCCCACACGTCGACGAAGAACATCGGTGTGTTCGACTCGGGAAAGAAGGCCTGCTTGACGCTGCCGAAGCCGACCAGCGCCAGCAGGAACAGGCCCACCACCACCGCCACCGTGAGCCAGCGCAGACGTACGGCGCGGTCGACGATGCCGCGAAACAGCTTGAACACGCCTTTGCCGTAGGGATCCCCGGCGGCGCCGGCATCGCCGCCGGGTTTCAGCAGCAGCGCGCAGAGCAGGGGGGTGGTGCTGATCGCCGTCACCCAGGAGAGCAGCAGGGAGTAGAGGATGACCCAGAACAGGGAGTTGGCGAACTCGCCGGTGCTGTCCTGGGAGAGACCGATGGCGGAGAAGGCGAGGATACCGATGACGGTGCCGCCGAGCAGGGCCCAGATGGTCTTGCCCACCGTCTCGCGGGCGGCGTCCGCCGCCGGCATGCCCGACTGCATGCGCACCAGCATGCCCTCGGCCACCACGATGGCGTTGTCCACCAGCATGCCCAGCGCGATGACCAGGGCGCCCAGCGAGATGCGCTGCAGCTCGATACCGTCGAGGTGCATCAGCAGCAGGGTGCCGGAGACGGTGATCAACAGCACCGCGCCGATGATCAGGCCGGTGCGCAGGCCCATGAAGACGAGCAACACCACGATGACGATGGCCACCGCCTGGCCCACGCTGACCAGGAAGCCGCCGACCGACTTCTCCACCTCCCCCGGCTGGTTGTAGATCGGCTTGATCTGCATGCCGAGCGGTATGTCTCCCCTCAGCTCCAGCACCCGCTGCTCCAGCAACCTGCCGACGGCCACCACGTTTTCGCCCGCCTGCATGGAGATGCCCAGCGTCAGCGCCGGCTTGCCGTCAAGGTAAACCATCTGTCCCGGCACCTCCTCGTAGGCCCGGGTGATGTCGGCGATATCTTTCAGATAGATCAGCTTCTTCTCGTCCGAGGCGACCAGCAGGTCGCCGATCTCCCCCACCGACTGCTGTTCGCCGGTGGGCGCGATGCGCAGCCGCTCCCGGTCCACGTTGCCGTGGCCGGCGGTGACCACGGTGTTCTGCGACTGCAGCAGCTGTGCGATGGCGCCGGGGGCGATGCCCAGTTCCCCCAGCCGGGCGCGGGAGATGTCGACGTAGACGACCTCTTTCTGGGTACCGCCGATGGCGACCTTGCGCACCCCTGGCACCAGCACCAGCTCCCGCTTCAGGAAGTCGGCGAAGTCCCACAGGTCGCGCCAGGTATAGCCCTGCCCGGTCAATGCCAGATAGACGCCGTAGACATCGCCGAAATCGTCGATCACCATCGGTTCCTGGGCGCCGGGAGGGAGCTTGCTTTTCATGTCCGCGATCTTGCGCCGCAGTTCGTCGTAGATATTGGGGAAGTCGTCGGCCCGGTAGTTGTCCTTGAACTCGATGGCGATGTCGGACATGCCGGGGCGGGAGATCGACATCTTGATGCGCTTGACCTGCTCCAGGCGCTGGATGGCGTCCTCGATGTGGTAGGTGACCTCGTCCTGCACCTCCTGCGCCGAGGCCCCGGGATAGAGGGTGATGACCTTGGCGCTCTTGATGGTGAAGGCGGGGTCCTCCAGCTTGCCCATCTTATCGAAACTGAGCAGGCCGCCAGCCACCAGGATGACGACCAGCAGCCAGGAGATGACCGGTGTCCTGACGGAGTATTCCCCGATATTCATGCGCAACCCTCAGTTTTTTTATTGTCGCTGGCGGCCTATTGGTATTTCAGGTCGTCGCTGCGCTGCATGGCCTGCTCGAGCTCGGGCATCAGCCTCACCTTCATGCCCTCGACCAGAAACGGGGTGCCGGCGGTGACGATGCGATCGCCGGCCTGCAGACCCTCGAGTACCTCGATCTGCTCTCCGAGCAGACGGCCGACCTTCACCGTGCGGGGTTTGACCGTCATCGCGGTTTCTTCGATGACCCAGGCCTGGGGGTCGAGCTTGTAGTCGCCGACGATGGCGCTGGCGGGGACGGTATGCGGTAGATCGCCACTGTCGAAGCGGCTGATGTCCAGCGTGACGGTGGCGGTCATGCCCGGCAGGATGGTGGCGCTCTCCAGTTCCGGCATGACATAGGTGGCCTGGAAGGTCTGGGTCCGCTCGTCGGCCCGGGTGGTGATCTCGCGAAAGGTCAACGGGAAGCTTTTACCGGGAAGTCCCTCGAAGGCGGCGGTGACCACGACCTTGTCCTTGGTGCTGCCGTCGCCCTCGGTCTTGAGTCCCCGCAGCAGGCTCTCGGGGACGTCGAACTTGACCTCCAGTTCGGAGATGTCCTGCAGGTCGACGATGGGCTGTTTCGCCTGCACCTCCTCGAAGGTCTCGATATGGCGCTTGGCGATGATGCCGCTGAAGGGAGCCGTCAGCCGGGTGTAGGCGAGATCCTGTTGCGCCGACTGCAGCGAGGCCTCCGCGCTTTTGTACTCCGCCTCCAGCTTGTCATAGTCCATCTTGGAGATATTGCCCTTCTTGATCAGCTCCTTGGCGCGGGAGAAGTTGCGTTCGGCCTTGTCGAAGCGCGCCTTGCGGTCGTTGACGATCAGCTGCAGATCCTTCGGATCGAGGCTGGCCACCAGCTGCCCGGCCTCCATCCGGTCACCCTCCTTGACCGGCAGCTGTTTGAGCATGCCCGAGACGCGGAAGGAGAGCTCCGCCCGGCGTCCGGCATCGATGCGCGCGGGGAAGGTTCGGCTGCCGCTATCGGCGGTGCTTTCGATGAGGAAGCTCTTGACCGGGCGGACGACCTCCACCTGGTCGGGAGCAGGAGGTTCACTGCAGGCGGTAAGCGTCAGGCAAAACGTCACTGTCCCCATGAGGACGGGTAGAGACCGCGTCATTGTTATCACTCCCGTGTAGGGTCATCCGGCTGGTGGATTTTTCTAATGGTTATTCTGCTAACTTTATCCTTAAATCTGATGAATAAACAGTGACGCCCCTGAGTATGACGAGCGGAAAATCCCATCAAAAATGCTGTCTTTCATTCGATCGGTATCCCATGTTGTCGAAATGCGCAGAGAGTTGGAAAACCGTGCTTTGCCGGAGCGTGCCTGCGGGCGGCCTGTGCGGATTCACGCTATGCCTTGCACTGTTGGCCACCACGGGGTGCAGTACGTTGCCTGAAAATGTAACCAGAATCCCCAGCCATACCATCACCGACACCCGGGGTACACGCCTGGGTCTGGCGGTCACTGCCGATCTGGCCGGACATCCGGGCCACTCCGGGTTCTACCCGCTGAGCACCGGGCTGGATGCCTTCGTGGCACGTATTGCGCTGATCGAGGCGGCGGACAGGAGCCTCGACGTGCAGTATTACATCTGGCACGCCGACGAAACGGGAATGATCATGATGCAGCGGATACTCGCTGCCGCCGACCGGGGTGTGCGTGTGCGATTGTTGCTGGACGATCTGGACACGGCCGGCAAGGATGCGGCGATAGAGATACTCGACAACCATCCCAACATCGAAATCCGCCTCTTCAATCCCTTCAACTATCGCAAGTTGCGTGGCCTCGATTTCCTCACCGGTCCGAGGCGGGTCAATCGCCGCATGCACAACAAGTCCCTCACCGCCGATAACCAGACCACCATCGTCGGCGGTCGCAATATCGGTAACGAGTATTTCGACGCCGTGGGCGAGACCGTCTTTACCGACCTGGACGTCCTCAGTGTGGGGCCCGTCGTGGAAGCCGTATCCCAGGCCTTCGATCGCTATTGGAACAGCGACTGGGCGGTGCCGGCGAGTGTCTTCTCCGATGGTGGGATCGACGCCGGTTCACTGGATGATCTGCGAAACCGCCTGCACGCCTTTCTCGATCGGGAAACGGGCAGCGCCTATGTGCAGGCCCTGAAGGACACGGAACTGAGTCTGAAGATCCGTGCCGGCGATCTGGCCTTCTCCTGGGGTGACGCGGAGCTGATCTACGACGCCCCCGAGAAGGTCGAGGCGGAGGCGGTGAATGCCGCCACCCATGTGGGTCCCCAATTGCATACCATCGTCGATCAGACCCGGCAGGAGCTTCTTGTCGTCTCGCCCTATTTCGTTCCCGGTGATGCGCTGGTCGGCTATTTCGGGGAACTGGTGGAGCGGGGGGTGCGGGTACGTATATTGACCAACGCACTGGCGGCCAGCGACGTCTCCATCGTGCATGCCGGGTACATGCGCTATCGCAAGGATCTCCTGCGCAACGGTGTCGAACTCTATGAATTCAAGCCGACACCCATGGCTGAAAGTGAAAAGCAGAAATCACCCGGCTTCGGTTCGTCCGGCACCAGCAGTCTGCACGCCAAGGTCTTCGGTATCGATCGGCAGCAGCTCTTCGTCGGCTCTTTCAATCTCGATCCGCGCTCGGTGAGCCTGAACACGGAGATGGGGGTCTGGTTCAGGAACGCCGACCTGGGAGGCCTGTTGGGCGAAACCTTCGACAACGAGGTCGACCAGGTCGCCTACCGTCTGACCCTGGAGGGATCTGAACTCCGTTGGCAATCGCTCGAGGAGGGGAAGCCGGTCACCTACACGCATGAACCCGAAACCAGCTGGTGGCGGCGTTTCACCACCCGGCTGCTTTCGCTGGTGGTGGTGGAGAGTCTGCTCTAGTGCAATAGAGCCGGCAGCACTGGATTGCCATAATTCCGCCTCAGATCAGTCAATGCATTGACTGACCCCCGCAATCCGCTAGTGTATGCCGGGATATGTACCGCATCGGAAGCATCCGTGGAGCGCCATATGTACCGCCATCTCAATGCCGACAGGACCATCTCCACCATCGAGACCCTCAGCAGTCGCATCGCCGAGCGGTTTCCCGCTTCCGGTCTCAGTCGTGTCTGCTGCGAACTTCATCTGCTGGCCAAGGAGAGCAAGGCGCGGGTACAGCGTATCGTCCGTCCCAACCACGGGCTGCGCCTGCTCGTTACCCTGGTCGTGCTGCTGGGACTCATCGGTCTCTTCTACAGCATCTCCCTGCTGGAGATTTCGAGCCGTCCCTTTTCCATCGGTGAACTGGTGCAGATCACCGAGGCGGGCATGAACGACCTGGTGTTGATCGGCGCGGCCATCCTGTTCCTGGTCACGGTCGAGGTGCGTGTCAAACGGGCGCGTGCGCTCGAGGCGTTGCATGAACTGCGCTCCATCGCCCATGTCATCGACATGCACCAGTTGACCAAGGATCCGGGACGCTATGCCAGGGAGAGGATAGTCACCGCCTCGTCGCCGGTTTTTGAAATGACGGCCTATGAATTGACTCGCTATCTCGACTACTGCAGCGAGATGCTTTCGCTCACCGGCAAGGTGGGCGCACTCTATGCCCAGAACTTCAAGGACCCGGTTGTGCTGTCAGCGGTCAACGATCTGGAGAGCATGACCACCGGTCTGAGTCGCAAGGTGTGGCAGAAGATCATGATCCTGCACAAGCTCGATGAGCGGACAGTGGGTGTGACGCCTGCTGCCGTGGGGTGATGGAGGGCGACCCGGTTGCGGCCTGACGAACAGTTCCGCAATATCGGGGTGTCGCTTCAGCAACTGCTCGAGTAGCCGATGCGAAAGCCGCCCCAATGCTGGCCGTTGATAAA
Source organism: Sedimenticolaceae bacterium (assembly GCA_050300835.1). Lineage (GTDB taxonomy): Bacteria > Pseudomonadota > Gammaproteobacteria > Chromatiales > Chromatiaceae > Thiodiazotropha. The sequence goes on along the minus strand of JBNKYJ010000200.1, from coordinate 6,302 downwards.
GATGGGGACGGAGAGATCGTGCATCACCTCCCCGGTGTCCCGCTTGTAGGTCTGCAGCAGGATCGGATGGGTATGGCTGCCGCAACGTGAGCCGGTGCGGTCATCGAAGAGTCGCTTGGTGCGATTGTTGACCAGGTCTTTTTCGTAGTCACCGGTCAGCGGTTTGCAGAAGCGGTTGTTGTGCGTCGGCACATAGCCCTTGGGATCCGTGGCGATGGCGTAGATGATGGCTTCATGCTGCTGCAGGATCGGTTCCTGTATTGGCGGCAGCAGGCTGTCTGCCAGCCGGTCGTAGGCGGTCGAGTACTTCAGGGGTTGGGTGTTTTCGATCGGTTTGTGCTGTCTGTCGAAGAGGTCGGACTGACTGATGCGTCCCTCTTTGATCGCGCTTTCGAAGGCGTGCTGAATCTGCTCGGCCGCCCGCTTTGCGATTTCACCGATACGGTCATGCACGGTATCCATGTGTAAGCCGGCCAGCAGTTCGTAGATCTGTTCTCCCATGTCCGACAGCTCCAACGCCTGGTTGGATACGGACTGAATCTCCTGTTCGCTGCGTTCGAGTCCTTCGCGAACGATGTCGACGGAGTGAGAGATGTGCGAGGTGGCCGAAGCCGATTCGTTGATGGAAGCGACGATCTGCTGCACCTTCGATTCCGATTGCTCCGAATAATGGCCGATCTCTTCCAGTACCGCTCCCACCTGCTCCGTGGAGGCCACCATCTCCGACATGCGCTGGACCAGACTCTCCATGATCGTGACGGCCTGGGTAGTGTCTCTCTGTACCTCCTGCAGCATCTCGCCGATCTCGCCGGTGGCGGTGGTGGTTTTGTTGGCAAGCCCTCTCACCTCATCGGCCACCACCGAGAAACCGCGCCCATTCTCGCCCGCCCGCGCGGCCTCGATGGCGGCGTTCAGGGCCAACAGGTTGGTTTGATCGGCGAGTCCGTTGATGACCTGGGCGATGCCTTGAATCTTGTTGGAGTGATCCTGCAGCTTGCCCACCAGAGACGAAGTCTGCACCACACTCTCGCTGACGCCGTGAATCTGCTGGATGGCGCCTTGTACCTTCACCAGTCCCTGTTGGCTCTCATCCCGTGTCTCCGTCGCCGCCTCGGCAGCGTCGCCCGCGCTGTCCACCGCCTGGTTGCTGGTTTGTGCCATCTGGTTGGCTGATGCGGCGATCTCGGTGATCTCCCGGACATCGCCTTCCAACTTCTTTTTCAACTGATCGATGAAATGGGAGACCTCGGCGGCGGCGATGGAGATATTCCCGCCGCATTGGGAGAGGTTCTGTCCAAGGTTTTGAAAGTCTTTGATGTAATGCTGAGTCGAGCGGGCGATCTCGCCGATGAAAGGCTGCTGATAGTGGGATTCCAGCTCATTGAGGCAGTCTGCTTGTCCTTCAGCACACTGCCGGAGGTGGGTGGAAAAGTTTGCCATTGGACGCATGAGCCGCCAATGGATGAGCGCAATGGATGTGGCGGCAGCGGCCAGCCCGATGACCAGCGCGCTGAGAACGGCAGGGAGCTGTATCGGCAGAAGCCCGGACAATAACAGGCTCATTGCCAGGGTTGCCATGAGAATGGGCAGATACAACCAAATAAGGGCTTGCTTGGACGGGCTCATCGATATCTGAATCCTTGGTGTTTCTGGCCGGACGCGCTGACGACCGCTCATTTTGGGCGTCGAATAGTCTTCTGTAGCGGCGATATCTCAAGAAACTTGAATAGCAATCAATATCAAAAACCCACATTAATTCAATGACCTTCGCTCAAGCCACTGAAGCACACAGGAATGAAAGGGCTTTAGCTCGTAGGGAAAATCTCTGGGAATGGGGGTGGGCACGAGACACGTGATACGCAGAAAGCCGCAAATTGCCGGGAGTCTGCGCTCCGGCTATTGGCCGGTTTTCAGGATAGCTCGCGAGAGAGGACGTTCACTCATCGGCTTCGGACAGACGCCGCAGCAGCCAGCCGCGAAAGAAGGGATTCTCCATATCGGCGTAGAGTTGTGCCTCCTGCAGCCAGTCCCGCAGCTGATCCGGATTCTCGGCGGGATAGCCGTGCTGAGCCTGAAAGCAATCGAGGTAGAACTCCCCCTGCAGTGACTGCCACTGGGTTTCGTCGTAGCTGTTCTTGAACAGATTGGGGAAGGGGAGGATGTTGTCATCGTGCATGATCGATCGGTCCTTTACGGCTTTGAGCCACTATGACATGTTGGACTGAGCGAATGCCAGGTGGAGATGAAGACGTGACCCTCATCGCTTGCCAGAGCGTCATCGATGGTAACGACTCTGGGTGGGGATATCAGGTACCGCAGAAGGTCACGCGTACCCGTTCATGCTCGCGCGGCGGCTCCGCATAGTGCTCGAACCCGGGCTGTATCGTGAACGGCTCAGCGAGGACCTGCCGCAGTTCGTGGAAGACGCTGAAATCGCCCTGGAAGGCGGCATGGATTGCCCTGGCCACCTGGTGGTTGCGCGGAATCACGCGTGGATTGACGCTGGCCATCCGTTCAGCCGCCTTTTGGCGGCCACCCGGCTGGTGGTCGATGCGCTGCAGCCAGCGGCTTTCGAATTCACCGAACACCGGCGCTGTGTCGCTGGTCAGGCGATCCGCCAGCCGGAGAAAGCTCAGGCTGTAGTCGAGGCTGTGGTTCTGCAGGTGCTGCAGCCAGGCGGTGACCAGCGCGGGGCTATCCTCTTGCCCGCTGGCGAGGCCGAGCTTCCGGCTCATCAGTTCGAAATAGTGCGTTTCGAAAGTGGCCTGGAAACCACGCAGGGTCGCTTCATAGTCCTGCTGTTTTCCCTCCAGCATCAACAGGCATTCGGCCAGCCGCGCCAGGTTCCACTGCGCCATGCCGGCCTGCTGTCCGTAGGCATAGCGACCGTACTGGTCGATGGAACTGAAGACCTTGTCGATGTGGAACTCGTCCATGAAGGCACAGGGACCGTAGTCGAGGGTTTCGCCGGAGATGGCGCAGTTGTCGGTGTTCATCACGCCATGGATGAAGCCGAGGGCCATCCAGTGGGCGATCAGCCTGGCCTGGGCGGCGACCACTTCCGAGAAAAAGGCCAACAGCGGCCGCTCCGCTGATGCGCTATCGGGGTAGTGCCGGTCGATGGCATACCTGGCCAGTTCGGCCAGAGCCTCCCGCTGATTGCGGGCGGCGAAATACTGGAAGGTGCCTACTCGGATATGACTGGAGGCCACACGCGTCAGTACGCCACCCGGTTCGTCCGCGTCCCGAAACACCGTCTCACCGGTCGCAACGGCCGCCAGGGCTCGTGTGGTCGGAACTCCCAGTCGGTACATGGCTTCGCTGAGCAGATACTCGCGGATCACCGGACCGAGAGAGGATTTTCCGTCCCCACGGCGTGAGAAGGGGGTCTGTCCCGATCCTTTGAGCTGGATGTCGTAGCGGCCTCCATCGATTGGACTGACAACCTCGCCCAGCAGCGCGGCCCGGCCGTCGCCGAGCTGTGGCACAAAGTGCCCGAACTGATGGCCCGCATAGGCGAGGGCGATCGTCTTGCCGCCCGGCAAAGGTTCGCTGCCACTGAAGATACGCGCCAGTCTGACGCGGTCTGTCGACAGTTGCGCCAGGCCGAGGTGAACGGCCAGCGCCTCGTTCCACACGATCAGCTCCGGTTTGGGTGCGGGATCGGTCTGCACGGGGGTGTAAAAATCCTTGGGAAGATCGGCGTAGCTGTTGATGAAGTTCATGCCGTGAGTCTCGCACGACTCGGTGCGGATTCAACCTCTTCAGCTGTCGGGGAGTCGCGGCTCTGAGACGTTGGCGGTTGATTCTATTCAGTGGGGCGCCTGCAGCGCCAACACCTCAATGGCCAATGATGTTGATTGATTCTCTTGTTGACTGTCGGGGTATTTTACACTCTTTAACTTGAGTATTTCGGTAAAGAAAAATAACGCGCTGTTAATAGGTAAGATTATGTTTTAAGTATGTTTTTTGCATGTCATTCATTGGGATCACGGATGGGTCTTAAACCCAATGACAAGCCGATGATTTGGAGGATTCACCGCTTGTTGCACCGGAGTAGAAAGACAATGAAAAACATACGAAGACATTACTTTTTCCCACTCTGTACCTTCATCTTGCTCTTACTGGCCGTAACCACGGTTCAAGCCATCGAGACAACGAGAGTGCCCACGGGTGTCCTGCATTACGATGAGGACATTGCATACCCCGGCTACACGCTCCTGCAAACCAATCCGGTACGTCTGATCGACATGGAGGGGAGGGTGGTCAAACAGTGGAGTTATCCGCCTGCACTCGGAATCAGGGCCCCGGGGGATGCCCAACTGACTCCGCAGGGGACCCTGTTGGTAGGTTCACGCGGCACAAGCCCGGATGCGGAGAATCCCAATCCTCTGCTGGTTCCCGGCCAGTTCTGGGGGGGTACCCATGGAAGATTGACCGAGTTCGCGTGGAACGGCGATGTGATCTGGGATATCAGTCTGGCCGACACCAACTGGGTGTCCCATCACACCTTCCATCGCACGGACAGCGGCAGAACCTTTGTCCTGATATGGGACCGTCACACCAGGCAGGAAGCGATCATGGAAGGCCGTCATCCTCTGACGGTGAATCCCGATGATGCCTTGGGCACGGATCCCCGGCCGGGTGTCTACATCGGTGGCTTGTGGCCCGATACGATCATGGAAATTGCCTATTCGGGTCCGGACACCTATGAGGTGGTATGGGAATGGCGCGGCTGGGACCATCTCTGTGACGGAAAATCCAAGCCGCAAACCTGTCTGGATATCAACTACCATGTCCCGCTGCCTACCGACCAGACCCATCGCAGCACTGCCGATTTCATGCATGCCAACGCGGTTGACGTTCTTGAAGCGGAAAACCTGGTGGTCCTGAATTCGCGCATTTTCGGTGAGTTCTACCTGATCGATTACGAAACAGGAGACATCGTGTACCGGTGGGGTAATCCCAGTGCCTGGGACAAGACAGCGGAAGCTCCCTCCTACATGAACGATGGCGATACCCAGTTGTTCGGGCCGCATGGTGCCAATATCGTTGCCTACAACAGCGCTGAGAAAACACTGAACGTACTGCTGTTCGACAACGGCTGGCTGCGTCCCTCGGGCAACTATTCCCGGGCCGTGGAAGTGCAGGTGGATCTGAACGATCCGGATTTTTACGCCGAGCCGGTCTGGACCTATCAAACGGTCTCCGCCAATTCGCTCAATTCGCCCTTCGTCAGTTATGCGCAGCGGCTTGCCAATGGAAACACCCTGATCACCTCGGGGATGGAAAATCACATATTCGAAGTGGCTGAGGTGGATGGTCAGCCGACCGTCGCATGGGAGTATGTCATTCCCTTCGCTGGCGGGGATCCCTGCCTGAACGTGGACGGCGTGGGCGGTGGCTTTGTCTTCAGAGCCTACCGCTACGATGAGAACTACGAAGGTCTGGGCGAACTGGACTCCAGTGGAGGCTACTTCCCGGACTGTGAATAGTCGCCGGTCTCCAAACCCCGCCCACGTGGCGGGGTTTGGGTCTCGTGTGCAGGCAGGCCATGCTCACGTTCGCACATACCCATCCCGTGTCAGGCACGAGCCACAGGCGTCGTCTACTCTGGACTGTTCATGGGGAGCAGGGGAGAGATGGTGCCGAGGAGAGGACTTGATTTTCCACTCTCCAAGGCGCAAGCGCACAACCCATTGATTTATCTACTATTGACTGCCGTGATTCGGCCTCTTTGTAGCAGTGATTTGTAGTAGTGAATCAAATGAATGTCTGATAAATATACAAGTCAACATCTCGATTGTCACTGCAGGAGGCCGACTTGAAGCACCCGCCATGGACGAGAGACGAGCTGATACTCGCGCTTGATCTCTATTTCAGAATTCCGGCAGCGAGGGGCAGTAAGAATCATCCTGCTGTCATCGAACTAAGCGACCTTCTGAATCGACTGCCGCTTCGAGCGCATGCCGGATCAGACGCCACATATCGAAATCCGAATGGCGTCGGGCTGAAGCTTAGCAATTTCCTGCAATATGATCCGGGATACACCGGTGTAGGCATGAAGCACGGCAACAAGCTGGAAGCTGTAATTTGGGATGAGTTTGCCGATGATCGTCAGAGGCTATCAGACGTCGCTCAGGCGATTATCTCGAATGCAGCGTCTCTCTCATCGCCAGAAACAGAAGGCTTTATTGTCGACGACGAGGAGGCGTCTGAGGGTCGGATACTGACCCGAACACATATGATGCGTGAGCGGGCTCGTGGGCTCGTGGAGAAAAAGAAGGGGAGGGTGCTGGAAG
>JBNKYJ010000199.1:0-7840 GCA_050300835.1 Sedimenticolaceae bacterium | reverse complement strand
ATCGCCAGTTTCTTGCCGCTGCGTTTGGATTGCGCCATCGCCATGTTGAGGCGGTCGCGGAACAGGGTGCGGTTCGGCAGGTTGGTCAGCAGGTCGTGATAGAGCTGGTACTTGATCAACTCCTCGGCCTGTTTGCGCTCGGTGATATCACGGGCGACGCCGTAAGTGCCTATGAATTCTTTGTGGTTTTCTTCGTCAACGGTATAGATGCCGATTGAGCTGAGTTCGATCGGCACCGAACGGGATTCGAAATAGCGCGGGCTGTTGCCATCCTTGCAACGCAGCCGCAGCTCGGTACTGCGGGTCGCGCGATCGCCGGTGCGGCGTTCGTTGAAGGTGTAGTTGGCCTGGTCGAGATCGTCTGCGTAGATCAGTCTGGAGAAATGCTCGCCGAGAATGTCTTCCTGCTTGTATCCCAACAGCGACTCGACCCGATCGTTGATGAAGGCGAAGCGACCCTCCTCGTCCAGCAGGTAGATCATGTCGGGGGAATTGTTGACGATGAACTTGTGCAGGTTCTCCGACTCCTCGAGACGCTTCAGGATCGACGCGTTCTCCTTCTTCAGCTTGCGGCGTTCGACCGCGTTCGAGATGGCGCGCAGCAGTTCGTCCGGGGCGTAGGGTTTACGCAGGAAATCGTGCGCCCCGCGACGCAGTGCCTGGGTGGCATGGTCGAACGTGGTCTCGCCGCTGACCACGATCACGTCGCAATCGATCTTCTGCTGTTCGAGATAGGTCATGACCCCGTGGCCATCCAGATCCGGCATGTTGAGATCGAGCAGCATCAGATCGAAACGGCGCTCGCTGAGCAGTGCCACGGCTTCGCGACCGCCTTCCGCCAGGGTCGTTTCATAGCCGGCGAGGCGGAGAATCTCCTTCAGGCTGGCACGGGCGCGGGGTTCGTCATCCACTACCAGCACACTGGCATGAAAGTTACGTTGTGGGGCGTTGACTGTGATGCGCATCGGGATCTTGTCGAGCTCTCCTTGAATACCTCGCCAGGGTGCCGGATAGATCGAGTGCATGGTTGGCTCCGCTTAATTCGTACCCGTACGCGGCAAATAGAGCTGAAAACGTGTGCCTTGGCCCACATTCGATGTACAGCTGATATGGCCGGAAAGTTCGTCCATCAGGTTTTTCACAATAGCCAGTCCCAGGCCAGAGTGGGAGCTGTCCTTGGTGGATGTGACTGGTGTGAAAAGCTGTTGCATGATCTCAGTCGGAATGCCGGGACCGTCATCGACGACCTGTATTTCTATATAGGCCTTACCGTTGAGGAAGGCATTGTCACGGGTTGTTATCGTTATATTCCCACCCTGTTCCATCGCTTCCACTGCGTTTTTAACCAGATTGGTCAAAATCTGTTTCAAGTGGCTGCGCTGAGTGCGAATTCCGCGCATTGACCGGTCAAGGTCCAGAGTAGATGAAATATTGTGTGACGGGAAGAGGGAAGACTGGAATAGTTTGTCCAGATCCTCGATCAGCTGATTGACGTCGACCGTGCGTTGCTGCTGTTCGACACCGGCCGGAATGTCGCGGATGCGCAAGATGATCTTGCCGACCCGGTCGATCTCCTCGCGGATGATGTTCAGTTCCTCTTGTACCGGGTGGTCCTCGCCCAGCTTCATGCCGAGGATATGCAGGTAGTTGTTGATGATGCCAAGCGGGTTGTTGGCCTCGTGCACCACCTTGCGGGCTTCCAGATGGAACGCGGCGCGCTCTTCATCGATGAGCTGGTCCTGCTGTTGAGCCATCTCACGCTGACGCAGCATGATCTGGGCCGCCTCTTGGGCAAACAGGGCGAGCAGTTCGCGCTGCTCGGACAGGGACGGCCAGTCGGCGGGATGGCAGCCCAGCGCGATGAGCCCGAGTGACTGGGTCTTGGTGGCGAGTGGCAGATAGGTCAGCGTCTCGCGCTTGAGATAGCGGCCCAACTGCTGATCGGCGACCGAGAGATCGGCCGCCAGTTCCTCGTCCTCGGTGCTGACGATCTGCAGGTTGAGAAAGGCCTTGGCCGCCAGGCTGCGCTCTTCGTCGATGGAAAAAGCCAGATCGGCCAGGAGGCTGTCTTCCGGATGTGCCGGATCGATGGGCTGCAGGTGATGTTGCTCGCTGTCTTTGAGAACGAAGCAGATCCGCTTGAGGCCGAACAGCAGATCGAGATCCCTCTGGATCTGCTGCAGCGTCATCGGCAGATCACTCTTCTCCGGCATGCTGTCGATGCCGCCGCCAAACAGGGCCGCCTGCCGCACCCGTTCGCCGAGGGCAGCATAATGGTCAGAGGCCGACTTGTCCTCTTTCGCGCCGGGGAGGGCGATATTCAGGCTGCGTGCGGTAGACACCGCCTTCTCCCGCGACTCCTGCAGCAGCTTTTCGATGATCGACTGGTTGAGACCGAACAGCAGGTCGGCACGCTCCAACACACCACTGTCCGGCGCCTTTTCCAGACGCGCCAGGTCGCTGGCCAGATTGATCAGCTTGACCAGATGCGAGCCGTCGAGGATGGATGCGGCCGGCTCATGCTGGTAGAGCACGGCATCGGATAGAAAAGAGTGGAGCTGCCAGCTGTCGATCAGTTCGGCGGCCACCGCCGCCGAACTGTAGCCCACACGCTCCTTCTCCGCCTGTGCCAGGTCTTCACCGCTCAAGCCCTCGTCCAGCAGCGGACTGTAGGCTTCGCTATCGCTTTGCAGCAGGGCGAGCTGTCCCAGGCGGTGCAGCAGACCGGCCAGATAGGCCTCGTCGGGTGAGGGGTAGGTGGTGAGCTCCGCCAGCGATTTGGCACAGTGGGCACAGACCAGGGAGTAGTACCAGATGCGGTCGACCGCACGTCCCGCCGATTTGCCGAGTTGACTGAAAAACTGCTGTACCGCGCTATTGATGGCGATGGTGCGGACACTGCGTGTGCCCATCACGACCAGCAGGCGATTGAGGTTGGTGATCTCCTGCCACTGGCGATAGAAGGGCGAGTTGGCGGCCGAGATCACCTTGGAAGTGATGGCGGCATCCTGTTGGATGATTTCGGTCAGTCGCTCGAAACTGACATGGGGATCGTTGCAACTGTCGATGAGCTGGATGAGAACAGCCGGTGGCGTCGGAAGATTGGCAAATCTCCCGCTGAAAGGCTTTTGCTCGGGGGAATTAGGCACAAAGATCCTAAATTTATTGTGTTGTCAAATGGTTATCTTGTTTATTAATAGCACTTAATCATTTCGGATAAAAGATACAAGCCGTTAAATACACAGAAATCTCAGTCCATATGGAGACAACACCCCAGAGGCCCGGGGGACTGTGACCCGAACCATCAGGCCAGGCGCCGGGTTCACGTCTGGGTCGGAGGCCTTCGAGTGACGAAAAACTGCCTGAATTTTCGGTTTTCGTCAGTCAACTATTTGGCTCTTCAGGATTTAGACAAAATAACATACTGATAATTAACAAAAATATCTCTCTATTTCGTGTGGCATCTATTTTGCATTTCTGTGCATAGCTTGATTGAGGAACTGCGACATGGCGAACGAGAAAACGGAAGAAGATCTCGACCTGGGCGAAGAGAAGTCCGGTAAGAGCAAGCTCATCATCATCATTGCGGTGGTGGCACTGCTACTGATTGGCGGTGGCGTGGCCGCCTATTTCCTGCTTTCCGGTGCGGATGACGAGGCCGGAGCAGGGGGGGGCGAACAGGCCGGCGGTAAGGCAGAATCCGACAAGGGGCCGGTACACTATCTGGCTCTGGATCCCCCGTTCGTGGTCACGCTGCCCGGTCGTCCGAGCCTGCTGCAGGTGGGTGTCAGCGTACGCTTCTACGGCGTCGAACTGGAAGAGTTCGTCAAGCACAACGATCCCATGATCCGCCACAACCTGCTCAACCTGCTCTCCACCGTGGATGCCCAGGAGCTGAAACAGCGCCCCGCCAAGGAGTCGCTCCAGCAGAGCATGCTGGACGAACTCAATCGCATTCTCAAGAAGTTGAAGGCCCCGGGCCAGGTTGAGGCCCTCTTTTTCACCAGCTTTGTGATGCAGTGACGCCATGAGTGCCAACGACCTACTTTCCCAAGAAGAGATCGATGCCCTGTTGCATGGCGTCGACAACGGCGATGTCGCAACCGAGACCGATGTCGGTGACGGCGAGGGTGTCAACTCCTACGACTTCACCAGCCAGGACCGTATCGTACGCGGTCGTCTGCCGACGCTGGAGATGATCAACGAGCGCTTCGCCCGTCTGTTCCGCACCAGCCTCTTCAACATGTTGCGTCGCACCGCCGACCTGGCGGTCTCCGGAATCCAGATGCAGAAGTTTTCGGAGTTCGTGCACAGCCTGTTCGTGCCCACCAGTCTCAACATGATCAAGGTACCGCCCCTGCGCGGTAAAGGGCTGTTCGTGATCGACCCCAAGTTGGTCTTCAGCGTGGTGGACAACTACTTCGGCGGCACCGGACGTTTCCATACCAAGATCGAGGGCCGCGACTTCACGCCGACCGAGAACCGGGTCATCCAGTTGCTGCTGAAACGGGCCTTCGATGACTTGTCGCAGGCCTGGCGACCGGTGTTCCGGGTCAATTTCGAATACAGCGGATCCGAGGTCAATCCCCAGTTCGCCAATATCGTCAGCCCCTCCGAGGTGGTGGTCGTGACCTCTTTTCATATCGACCTGGAGAGCGGTGGCGGCGATTTCCACATCTGCATGCCCTATTCGATGCTGGAGCCGATTCGCGAGCTGCTCGATGCCGGCGTGCAGAGTGACCGCGGAGAGCGGGATGAGCGCTGGGAACACTCTCTGCGTGAAGAGATCCTCGGCGCCCACGTGGAACTCGCCAGCAGCCTGGCCGAGGTGGAGATGACAGTGAAGCAGCTGGCCAATCTCAAAAAGGGCGACATCATCCCCTTCGACATGCCGGAAGAGGTGGATGTGGAGGCCGCCGATGTGCCGATCTTCAAGGCGCGTCTGGGGGTTTCCGACGGCAACTACTCGCTGAAGGTCACCCACTGGGCGCAGCGAAAACGGACCAAAGGTCTGCAGGAATATCTGGAGATGGAGCGAAAGTCCATCCGCCAGGAAGCGGACAGAGACAAATGATTTGCAGGTCAAACCGGCCTGCCTGACTCCCCTGAGAGGGTTCGACTATGAGTAACGAGACAAACACAGATGCCAACGAAGCACTGGCCGACGAATGGGCCGCCGCCCTGGAAGAGCAGGGTGAGCAGGAGGGTGCCGAAAAGTTGCCGGCCGCTGCCGCCACTTTCGATGAGTTGACCGACGAATCGGTGGGCGGGGCGGTGAACATGGATGCGATCCTGGATGTGCCGGTCACCATCTCGATGGAGATCGGACGCACCAAGATCAACATCCGCAATCTGCTGCAGCTGAACCAGGGCTCGGTGGTGGAACTCGACCGGCTGGCCGGCGAACCGATGGACGTGCTGGTCAACGGCACCCTCATCGCCCAAGGCGAAGTGGTGGTGGTGAACGAAAAATTCGGTCTCCGCTTGACCGATATCATCAGCCCCTCGGAACGGGTGAAGAGGCTGAAATGATGTTGCGCTGGTTGCCGACACTCGGTCTCTTTTTCAGCCAGGCGCTGCTCGCCGTCGATACGGTGCAGGAGAAGATCGCCGCCAAGACGACACCGCTTGGCAGCGAGAGCCTGTTCCAGACCGCCGGCGGCCTGTTGCTGATACTGGCCTTGATTCTTGGCGGCGCCTGGTTGTTCAAGCGCTACGGCAACCTTCCCATGGGCGGCAAGGGTGTAATCAAGGTGCTGGGCGGCGCCTCCGTGGGCAGCCGTGAACGGGTGGTGCTGATCGAAGTGGAGAACGCTCGGCTGCTGCTCGGTGTGGCTCCCGGCCAGGTGCGGACCCTGCATCGCCTGCCGCTGGACGAGCGCTCCTTCAAGCACGCCTTCGGCATCGCCAGCGAAGCGCGCAAAGCGGAAGGGGATGACGCCTGATGAGAGGGTGGCTGCTGATCGCCGGTCTGCTCTTGAGCACTGTCGTGCAGGCGGCTCCCGGTGTCGACGCCTTCAGTGTGACCAGCGACGGGCAGGGTGGACAGACCTACACCCTGACCATCCAGATTCTGCTCTTCATGACCGCCATGACCCTGCTGCCGGGCGCGCTCATGATGATGACCTCCTTCGCCCGCATCATCATCGTGCTGGCGATTCTGCGCCAGGCGCTCGGTACCCAGAGCACGCCCTCCAATCAGATCCTCATCGGTCTGGCCCTGTTCCTCACCCTGTTCATCATGATGCCGGTGTTCAACGAGGTGAACCAGGTGGCCCTGCAACCCTATCTGGCGGAACAGATCGATGCGGGCCAGGCCCTGGAACAGGCCGCCAAACCGGTCCACGCCTTCATGCTGGCGCAGACCCGGGAGGACGACCTCGCCCTGTTCGCCCGCATCGGTAACTTCGGCGAGTTCGATACGCCAGAGCAGGTGCCCTTCAGCCTGTTGCTGCCCTCTTTCGCCACCAGTGAGCTGAAGACCGGCTTTCAGATCGGTTTCCTGCTCTTCATCCCCTTTCTCATCATCGATCTGGTGGTGGCCAGTGTCCTCATGTCGATGGGCATGATGATGCTGTCGCCCATGATCATCTCGCTGCCGTTCAAGATCATGCTGTTCGTGCTGATCGACGGCTGGGCGCTGGTGTTCGGCACCCTGGCATCGAGTTTTCAGGTTTAACCGGGAGGACATCCGATGAGTCCGGATACCGTAATGACGATCGGCCAGAACACCCTCGAAGTGGTCGGTATCCTGGCCGGTATCGTGCTGCTGCCCGCATTGGCGGTGGGCCTGGTGATCGCCATGTTCCAGGCCGCCACCCAGATCAACGAGATGACGCTGACCTTCATCCCCAAGCTGGTGGTGGTCGGCCTGGTGCTGATGCTGGCCGGCAACTGGATGATTCAGCTGCTGATGAATTTTTCGCTGAATCTGATCGAAAGCATTCCGGAACTGCTCCACTGATGCCCCCCGCCCGCTACGGCCATGATCATCAGCGAAGCACAATTCAACGCCTGGCTCGCCGCCTACCTCTGGCCCATGGTCCGCGTCGGCGCCATGCTGACGGCGGCTCCCGTCTTCAGCGCGCGCCAGGTGCCGGTACGATTCCGTCTCCTCTTGATGCTGCTGATCACCTGGATGGTGATTCCCGCGCTGCCGCCGATGCCGGCGGCGGATGTGCTGAGCCATACCGGATTCACCATCATGCTGCAGCAGATTCTGATCGGGGTGGTGATGGGATTCATTCTGCAAATGGTGTTCGGCGCCCTGGTCTTCGGCGGCCAGGTGGTGGCCTACAGCAGCGGCCTTGGTTTCGCCTCCATGGTCGATCCGCAGAACGGGGTGCAGGTGCCGGTGGTGTCCCAGTTCTATCTGATTCTGGCGACGTTGCTGTTTCTGCTCTCCAACGGTCACCTGCTGGCGATCGAACTGATAGCCGACAGCTTCCAGTCGATGCCGGTGGCGGTGGATGGCATCTCACGCAACAGCCTGCTCGATATCGTCGCCTGGGGCAGCCGCCTGTTCGCCGGTGGACTGCTGATCGCGTTGCCGATCGTCGGCGCCTTGCTGATGGTCAACATGGGCATGGGCGTGGTGATGCGCGCCGCGCCGCAGCTGAACATCTTCTCGGTCGGTTTCCCGATTATCATGCTGCTTGGTTTCGCCCTGATGTGGGTGACGCTGCCCAACCTGTTCAACGTCTTCAATCAGATCCTGGAAGAGTCGTTCCAACTCATGATGCAGACCCTGCGCGTGACGAGGTGAGCCATGGCTGAGAATCAAGACGGCCAGGAAAAAACAGAACAACCGACAGCGAAACGGCTGGATGACGCCCGGCGC
>JBNKYJ010000198.1:0-22398 GCA_050300835.1 Sedimenticolaceae bacterium | reverse complement strand
CAGGGCCCCACCCTACTCCTGTATGACTGTAGGGTGGGGCCCTGCCCCACCAAACCTCCGCAACGCAACGTCGAACCTGAGCGGCGCGCTCCCCCCCGGAATCCCTACATCGCCATCTCGAGGTCATCGAGCACCTTGTCGACACCCGCCTGGGCACAGCGCTCATCGGTCTCGCCCGAAGGTGCGCCACTGACACCCACACCGCCCAGCAACTGACCACCCGCCTGGATCGGCAGACCACCGGCCGACATCACCAGACCGTCGATACGACCGATGGGGCTATCGGCCCGCTCGGTCAGTGCCGAGGTCGCGGCATTGAAATTGACGGCGGTGAAGGCCTTCATGCGGCTGATCGGCACGGTGATCTGGGCCGCGATGGTGTCACGCATCACGGCTTGTACGGTGCCGTCACGATCCACCACGGTGACACCGATCTGGATGCCCTCCTTGCGGCAGGCCTCGATGGCGCCCAGGGCCACCCGGTTGGCGGTCTCCAGCGAGAGCCTTTTCAGGTTGACCGTCGGCGAGGCTTCGTCCGCCTGGACCCATGGGGTCAGGGCCGGCAGTAAGGCGATCATCAGCGTCCTCACAGTTCTTTTCATTCTCTACTCTCCGTTAACTATCTGGTATCAATTGTTGTTTGCAGGAGTGCCCATATTGGGGCTGACCCGCTATTGCTGCGGGGTCGTATAGTGTTGTTTGACATAGTCGTCGACCAGTTCGATGAACTGACCCGCGATGTCCTCCCCCTTGAGAGTAACCGCTTTCTCTCCATCCACATAGACCGGCGCCGCAGGCGACTCGCCGGTACCCGGCAAGCTGATGCCGATATTGGCGTGTTTGCTCTCACCCGGTCCATTCACAACGCACCCCATCACCGCCACCGAGAGATTTTCCACCCCCGCATAGGTGCCGCGCCACTCGCTCATGCGAGCACGCAGATGTTGCTGCACCTCCTTGGCCAGATGCTGAAAATAGGTGCTGGTGGTCCGGCCGCAGCCGGGACAGGCCACCACCATGGGCGCAAAAGCTCGGATACCCATAGACTGCAGAAGTTCCTGCGCCACCTGCACCTCCTGGGTACGTGCACCACCCGGTTCCGGCGTCAACGAGATGCGGATGGTGTCGCCGATACCCTGCTGCAGCAGCACCGCCAGCGCAGCGCTGGAGGCGACGATCCCCTTGGAACCCATGCCCGCCTCGGTGAGGCCGAGATGCAGCGCGTAGTCACAGCTATCGGCGAGTGCGCGGTAGACGGCGATCAGGTCCTGTACCCCGCTCATCTTGCAGGAGATGACGATCCGATCGCCGGAGAGCCCCAGCTCCTCGGCGCGGTGGGCGCTCTCGAGGGCCGAAACCACCATCACCTTGTGCACCATCTCGACGCTGTCCAGAGGGTTGTCGGAACGGGTGTTTTCGTCCATCAGACGGGCCACCAGCCCCTTGTCGAGACTGCCCCAGTTGACGCCGATACGCACCGGCTTGTCGTAGCGGCAGGCGGTCTCGATCATACTGGCGAACTGGCTGTCGCGCTTCTCGCCGCTACCCACGTTGCCGGGGTTGATGCGGTATTTCGCCAGCGCCTCTGCGCAGTCGGGGTGGTCGCTGAGCAGACGGTGGCCGTTGAAATGGAAATCACCGATCAACGGTACCTCGATCCCCTTCCGGACCAGCCTGTCGCGTATCTCGGGAATCGCCCGGGCGGCCGCCTCGTTGTTTACCGTCAGACGTACCAGTTCCGAGCCTGCCTGGGCCAGGGCCCTGACCTGCTCGACACTGGCGGGGATGTCGGCCGTGTCCGTGTTGGTCATCGATTGCACCACCACCGGTGCGTCACCGCCGATAGTGACTCCACCCACATGCACCGCCCGGGTCTGCCGCCTCTGAATTGTCACGATGTGCCGCCTCATTCCAGTTTTCAGGGAGGGAGGATACCAAAATTGCAGGGTTCAGATTACCCGTCAGGAGTGAGCAAAAGAGGCTCCGGGCCTGACAGCGACAGCGCCGAACCATGAATGGAGCAGACACCCCAATCCCGCACACCCTTTGGATGGTGGCGCAGTCTACCGCGTGAATATGTCACATCTGACCGATCGACTATTTCACTGTGCACAGCAATAACGCCCCCTAACCTGGAGCCGCGACCAATAACCAGGAGATATGATATGGAAAATCCAAACACCTGCTGTCCGGAGCTCCCTGATGGAAAGAAGTGCGACTACCTGGACTTCATCTATCGCTTGACCCACATGGCGACAGTCACCGAGGACAATCGACCCACGCGGGTTCCGGTAGAGGTGGCCCTGCATGTCAGGATGGAACGCTGCACCGGGCCACTCGAGCTGGGCAACCTGGTCTACAGCACCACCCTGCTGCCGGGTGAGAAGGTACGCTTGTTCACGCTCGACCGCCGCTCCCGCTTCACCTTCGATAGCGAAAGCCAGCTCTCCTACCGCCATGAGCGCATGGCCGAGGAGCAGTTTTACATGGATTCGATGGAACGCTTCATGTCGGACCTGGAGTCCAGCGACAAACAGACCTCGAGTTCCAGCTCATCGGGTTCCTCCTCCAGTACCGCCAGCGCCAGCGGTGTCTTCGAGACCGCTTTCAACGGGCCTTCGGTGAGCGTTTCAGGCAACTACAACGCTCAGTCGACCCACTCCTTCCTGCGCGAACTCAACGCTCATGCGGAGTCCTCTCATAACCGTTCGGTACAAATGACCCGTGAATCGAACTCAATCTCGATTGGGGAGGTCTCTACCCGCCAGCACGTCGAAGGCGAGAGTGAAAGCCACCTGGAGAGCAGCAGCCGCACCTTCGCCAACCCGAACCGATGCCACGCCGTGAGCTACCTGTTCTATCAAGTGAACAAGGTGCAGACCGTCAAGCTCACCATCCAGGCGATCCGTACCCGGGTGATCGATGCCGCCGGCGACAGTTCCGTGGTCAACCGCCCGATCGCCAGGGACCCGCAGCTCACCCTGCTGCCTGCCGGTGTCCTGGCCAACTCAAGCAGGTTACCGGAGGTACAGGCCGCCTACCTGTCCAGCGGACTGCAGTCACCTCAGCTGGCCAGTTTCAATCGGGTCAATGTGGCCTCGCTCCGTACCATCGGCATCAATCAGGAACCGATCAGTCAGTCGCTGGCCGCCAAGGCGCGGAGCAGCGTGGAGTCCGATCTGCAAAAGAACGGCATCCTGGACAAGAGCGGAAAGATCACCAATGAGCTGCGTGCCGAGATCGAGTTTTCCTACCGCACCACCCTGCCCACTCCGGGTGTGGTCGTCAAAGGCTGTCTGGACGACTGTCAGACCTGTGAGCCGGCGCTGGAGGAGAGCATCAAGATCGAACTCGAGCACAAGAAGCTGCAGAACGAGCTGCTGAAACGCCGCATCGAGCTACTGGAGAAGTCACAGGAGTATCGTTGCTGCCCGGTGGGCGAAGCGGAGGAGGCGTGCGAGGGCGAGTAGACCGGCGCCGTAGACAGGCGGAAACCAACCACGAAAAAAGCCCGGCCGATGGCCGGGCTTTTAATTCGACGCAACGGAATCGAAAGGCTATTTCAGCTTGCCGATACCGAGCATCTTGAGGATGTACTTCTCGTAGATCGGCTCCGAGGTCCCCTTCTTCATCTTACGGATGAAGTACTTCTCGAAGGCGATCTTGGCCATGTGCACCCATTTGCCCTTCTTGAACCAGGCCACGTTGCGCGGCGGGATCTGCGGCAGAGCGACGAAGGCGGCGCCGGTGTCGCCCATGTCGGCCAGGCAGATGGCGTTCCAGGTCGCCAGGGTGGTGCCCTCCTTGCCCGACAGCTCGTCGGCGATATTGTGCACGATGGCGGTGACCATCGACTCGATCATATAGCCGGTCTTTGGCGCACCGGTAGGCACCGCGGTCGCTTCAACGGGCGGAATGGCGATACAGACGCCGGCGCCGTAGATGTTGGGGTATTTGGGATTGCGCTGGTGATCGTCGACGAAGACGAAGCCGCGCGGATTGCAGAGCCCCTCCACGTTGCCCACCGCGTCGACGCCCTTGAAAGAGGGCAACATCATGGAGTACTTGAACTCCAGCTCGTGGTCCTTGATCTTGTGGCCCGCGTCGTCGTACTGCTCGACGAACATCTTGCCCTTCTCGACCTTGACGACCTTGGCGTTGGTGATCCAGTTGATGTGATGGTTGCGGAAATCGCTCTCGAGGAAACCCTTGGAGTCGCCCACGCCGCCCAGGCCGAGATGGCCGATGTAGGGCTCGGAGGTGACGAAGGTCATGGGCACCTTGTCGCGCATTTTACGTTTGCGCAGGTCGGAATCCATGATGAAGGAGAATTCGTAGGCCGGACCGAAGCAGCTGGCAAAGGGCATCGCGCCGATAATGACGTGACCGGGATTCTCCAGCAGGTCTTGATACGCCTTGTAGGCCTTCTCCGCGTGATCCACGGTGCAGATCGACTCGGTGAAACCCTCAGGCCCCGAACCTTCGACCTCTTCGAATGCCAGGCGAGGACCGGTGGCGATGATCAGGTAGTCGTAATCGACCGTGTCGCCGCCATCCAGTGTCAGCTGGTTGGCCTCCGCATCGATCTTGTCGACGCGCTTGGCGATAAAGTTGATGCCCTTCTTCTCCAGATGGGGCCTGATGTCGAACGTGATGTGGGAGCGGTCACGCCAGCCTACGGCCAACCAGGGATTCGAGGGCACGAACTGGAAATATTCACGCTCGTTGATGACGGTGATTTCATGTTCCCGCCCCAGCTCCATACGGAGTTCGTAAGCGCAAGGCATGCCGCCCGTTCCGGCACCCATGACAACGATATGTGCCATTAATAAACCTCCAATTCTCCTAATGTTATACGCTGATTCGATGAGGTCAGGAGAAAAGCCACACCGCCAGTTTTCAAAAACCCCATGACTCTACACTCAACTTACTGAAAACTAAAGCTTTTTAAGTGTATTACCATGCACTAATACACCGCACAACAACCATGCCCTGCCCCATCCATCGGCCAGGGATCGGCGAAACTGCCCTGTACAGTGGCAACATCCATAATCGATTCATGAACTTAGCCTCCAAATCAGTCGATCTGAAACCACTGACTGACGGTATCCTGTGTCGCGAAATGGAGCCGCTCCATCAGCCCGGGCAGGGCAGCCTCGAGGGCCTCCTCAACCCGATGCGGATGGTTGTTCTTATGACTCAAATGCGAGGCCAGTAAACAGCTGATACGATCCACAGGGAGTTGCCGCAGCAGCTCGATCGATTGTGCATTGCTCAGATGTCCGTGCCGTCCCCCCACCCGGGCACGCAGGCTGGGAGGATAGGGGCCGTTGGCCAGCATCTCCGTATCATGATTGAACTCCAGAACCAGCGCGTCACAAGCATCGAGGTTTTGCCGGATGTGGGGGGTGATATGACCGGCGTCGGTCAGCAGGCCAAGACGCAGTCCACCGAACCGAAACAGGAACTGACAGGGCTCCCTGGCGTCGTGGGGTACGGGAAAGGGGAGCACGTCGAGATCCCCCAAGGAAAACCATCCGGCGTGGCAGTCGATACGCTGCAGATCGGCAATCTCTCCCATGCGGCTGGCGCGATGGGTTCCCGCCGTCAGCCACACCGGCAAGCGGTAGCGTCGCGCCATGGCGCCCACACCGCGAATATGGTCGCCATGTTCGTGAGTCACCAGGATGGCATGCAGGCTCTGCGGATCGACACCGAGATGTTCGAGACGGGTCTCGACCTCACGTGCGGGAAAACCACAGTCGATCAACACCCGGAGCTGTGGCGTCTCCAGCAGCAGGGCATTGCCCCGGCTGCCGCTTCCCAGTGAGGCGAAGCGCAGCGCCATGGCTCAGGGCCTGGCAAGCCGATAGGGATTCCCTTCGTCGCTGCCGGATTTCCATCGATCTTTTGTCTGCGGCACTTCGGGCCTGGACAGACGCCAAACACCGCTGCCTGCAGCAGTCTCGCGAAACAGCCCAGGATACCCGCTGCAGCCGACGACTGGCGCGATGCCTGACGAAGTCTGGCGCCGCACGTCGATCGAGTGCCCCACGGTGGCGGATTCCTAGCGAATCTGCTCGCTGATGAGCGTCAGAATCCGCTGCGCGACCTTGGAGTTGTCGATAGTGCCAGCTTCATCGCGCACCACGACCCTGGTTTCATCCCCAAGGTCGCTCAGTTTGACCTGATACTGGACCTTGTCGTCGATCTCCTCCTCGTCATCGCGCCAGAAGGCCAGTTTGGAGAAGAACCCGCCCGACTCCTCCTTGTCGCTCTTCAATTGGTTGTAGCGGACATAGTAGACACCGGCGCTGCGATCCCGGTCCTCGACCGCGAAACCGACCCGATCCAATGCCACCCCGGTAAGGCGCCATGCCCGTGGATATGCCTCACGGATGTAGAGCGTGGTGCTGTCCTGCGTCTTCACCAGCTGGGAGCGCGGTTCGGTCTCCTGCGCTTGTGCGGTGATCCGTTCCGCCTCTTCCTGGCTGACCCCGAGATGGACCATCAGGCTTCTCAGCATCGCCGCCTCGATACCCGGGTCGTTGGGTCGTGGTGTCCAATAGGTGGTCTCGGCCTCACCACTGACGTTCTCCACCAGCTTCTCCTCCATGCCGCGCTGGGTCAGGTAGAGTTCGGTGGTTCCAGGCTCCTGACCGGGTTCGAGGCGCACACGGAACTGATCGCGGGTGGCGGAGGAGTAGAGCCCACCGATCGCCTTACGGAAAAATTCGGTGATTGCCCCCTGTTTGATGTCGGCCCGGCTCTCAAGCCAATCGGTCTTCATGACACCGATGGCGGGATCCTGCTCCACCAGCAACAGACCGTTCTTACGCCAGAAATCGACCACCTTGGGCCACACCTGCTGAGGCGTGCCCTGGATCACGAGCCAGCGTTGATCACCGTCACGATGGAAGCTCACGTTCTCGAACTCCGGCAGGACATCGGTGTCGCCGATCAAGGCAGCGCCCGTGCCATGTTCACGTCGGGAGGTGTATTCCTCATAGGAGGCCGCGCCGGTACCCGGCACCACCATGGCATCCTGGATCTCCGAGCGGGTCAGATCCGGTGGGACCTCCAGATCTTCCACTGTCTCCCGCTGGGTGCGGTACTCGTGTTCGGAATCGGAGAAAAAGCCTCCGCTGGAGCTGCAGCCGGCTAGAACATGGATCAGTGTGAGGGTGACGAAATGAATGGGTTTAAGCTGCATGTCAGGATAGATCGATCTTGAGAGAATCAGTTCCCGTCTCACGACGGTTAGTGTTTGTGCTACCGGTGAAGCGCCGTCCGCTCGGCACCAGGCAGGGAATCGGCAGATGCGGGTTCAATGAACGCCGGCCTGGTTCATCGCGGCTTCGACCTCAGTCGCATACTCCGGACTCAGCCAGGTCAGAGGCAGGCGAATCCCCTTGCCCACCAGGCCCATGCGGCAGACAGCCCACTTGACGGGTATGGGATTCGATTCCACGAACAGGGCCTTGTGCAGACCGGCAAGACGCGCATCCACTGCTTTCGCGGATTCGCGCTCTCCGGCCAGTGCCAATGAGACCATTTCGTGCATGAGGCCCGGCGCCACGTTGGCCGTCACCGAAATCACACCTTGACCACCCTGCAGCAGGAACTCGCAGCCGCTGACGTCGTCGCCGCTGTAGAGCCCGAAATCGGCAGGACAGAGTTCCCGGATACGTTGCAGACGGGAAAGATCTCCCGTCGCCTCCTTGATGCCGACAATATTCGGCACGTTCGCCAGGCGGGCGACCGTTTCCGGAAGCATGTCACAGGCCGTGCGGCCCGGTACATTGTAGAGTATCTGGGGGATCTCGACCGCTTCGGCTATCGCCCTGAAGTGCCGATAGAGCCCTTCCTGGGTCGGTTTGTTGTAGTAGGGCGTCACCAGCAGGCAGGCGTCCGCTCCGGCCTGTTTGGCGCAGCGCGTCAGCGAGATCGCCTCGGTGGTGGAATTGGCGCCGGTGCCGGCGATGACCGGGATGCGGCCGGCCACATAGTCCACGGTCTTGGCGATGACATCGCAATGCTCCTGCTCGTCCAGGGTGGCGGACTCCCCCGTGGTGCCGACCGAGACGATGGCGTCCGAGCCCTGTTCGATGTGGAACTCGATGAGCCTTTTCATGGCGGCGTAGTCGACGCTGCCGTCCTCCGACATGGGAGTGATCATCGCCACCATACTGCCCTGAAACATGATCAAACGCTCTCTCTGAACTTGATCGGCAATGGTATCCTGTGGTTTACGACTATGACAAGGGGAGAAAATCGGGCTTGTCGCTGAACCCATTTTCCGATAGATATTCCACGCAGATGTTACACTTCGAATAACGCACCCTATTCCCGTATGGCAGCACCCTCCATGTCAACCACACCCAACAACTATCTGGTCATCTCCGCGCTTGGCAAGGACCAGCCCGGCATCGTCAAGGCCTTGTCCAAGAAGATCCTGGACGGGGGCTGCAACATCACGGACAGCCGCATGACCGTGCTGGGTGGCGAATTCGCCGTGCTGATCCTGGCCGAAGGGCATTGGAACACCCTGGCGAAGCTGGAGAACACCCTGCCCGAGCTGCAGGACGAGCTGGGCCTGACCATCATCAGCAAACGCACCGAAGGACGTGCCAAATCGAGCAACCTGCTGCCCTATGTGGTGGAGGTGGTCTCCATGGACCATCCGGGCATAGTCAACCAGCTGGCGGAGTTCTTCAGCGAGCGCAACATCAATATCGAGGACATGATGACCGCCAGCTACTCCGCCGCCCACACCGGCACCCCGATGTTTTCGGTCCACATGAGCGTCGGCATTCCGGCCGCTATCCATATCGCCGCCCTGCGCGACGAATTCATGGACTACTGCGATGCGCTCAACCTCGACGCCGTCATCGAACCCATCAAGGGCTGAGACCATTCAGTGAGGAGGAGGGGTTTCCCATGAGCATCCGCCAATTCCCAGGAGAACACACTACGCCATGAGCAAGATCGCGATCGGCAAACCCGTACCCGACATCGAACTCCCCGCCACCGGCGATAAGACTGTCAAACTCTCCGATTTTCGGGGCAAACCGGTGGTGCTCTACTTCTACCCCAAGGCGAGTACGCCGGGCTGCACCCAGGAGGGGCTCGACTTCAAGGCGGCGATCGCCAAATTCCGCCGCCAGTCCGCCGTCATACTCGGCGCCTCCCGCGACAGCCTCAAGGCACAGGAGAACTTCAAACAGAAGCAGGGATTTCCCTTCGATCTGCTCTCCGACAAAGAGGAACTGCTGTGTAAGGCGTTTGACGTAATCAAGATGAAATCGATGTATGGCAAGCAGGTCCTGGGCATTGAGCGCAGCACCTTTCTCATCGACGAAGCCGGCAAGCTTCGCCAGCAGTGGCGCAAGGTCAAAGTCAAAGGCCATGCGGACGAGGTGCTTGAAGCCCTCAAGGCCATGCGCAGCGGTAAAGAAAGCTGAGCGGTTTTCGCCCCAGCGCCTCCAGACAGGCCCGGTCGGTTGTTCAGCGTCATGCCGGCAGCCGCATCGTCGCCCGTGACGTTACTCTTACTCACCCCCCCGAGATCAAGCATGCCTGACAACGCCCAGGAAAGACCCCGTCTCTATGTCCTCGACACCAATGTATTGATGCACGATCCGACCGCCCTGTTCCGCTTCAAGGAACACGATATCTTTCTGCCGATGGTAGTGCTGGAAGAGCTCGACAAAGGCAAGAAGGGCATGTCGGAGGTGGCCCGCAACGTACGCCAGACCAGCCGCTTTCTGGACGAACTGATGACGCATGTCCCCCAACATGAAATCAGTCATGGCATCCCGCTCAACACCCTGCAACTGAACGGCTCAGCGGAGATGCTGACCGGCCATCTCTTCATCCAGACCAAACCGGTTTCCGTGGATTTACCCTCCACCTTGCCGGGAAACACACCCGACAACAATATCCTTGCCGCCGCCCTGAGTCTGCAGACCGAACACCCCGACAAGCGCATCATCCTGGTCTCCAAGGACATCAACCTGCGCATCAAGGCCTCGGTGTTGGGCATCCGGGCCGAGGATTACTCAAACGACCAGGTGCTGGAGGATGTCAATCTCCTCTACAGCGGCTTCGCCCAGCTACCTGACGATTTCTGGGAGCAACATACCAAGGAACTGGAATCCTGGCAGGAGGAGGGCCGCACCTTCTATCGTGTCTCGGGTCCCGATACCCTGGAGTGGTACCCGAGCGAATGCCTCTACATGAGCAAAGGCGAGGGATTCCAGGCCATCGTACGCAACAAGGAGGAAAACACCGCAATCATCGAACTGGCCGAGGATTACACCAATCAGAAGCATGCGGTGTGGGGCATTACGGCACGCAACCAGGAGCAGAATTTCGCCCTCAACATGCTGCTCGATCCCGAACTCGATTTCGTCTCGCTGCTGGGCAGCGCCGGAACCGGCAAAACGCTGTTGGCACTGGCTGCCGGACTGGTGCAGACCCTCGATCTGAACCTCTATCGAGAAATCATCATGACCCGGGTGACGGTACCTGTAGGCGAGGATATCGGCTTCCTGCCCGGCACCGAAGAGGAGAAGATGACGCCCTGGATGGGAGCACTGATGGACAATCTAGAGGTATTGACCCAAACCGAAGGCGGCGAATGGGGACGCGCCGCCACGGAGGACCTGCTGCGCAGCCGTATCCGCATCCATTCGCTGAATTTCATGCGCGGCCGCACCTTCCTTAACAAGTACATCATCCTGGACGAGGCGCAGAACCTGACACCCAAACAGATGAAGACACTGATTACGCGCGCCGGCCCTGGCACCAAGATCGTCTGCCTGGGTAACGTGGCACAGATCGATACCCCGTATCTGACAGAGACCACCTCCGGCCTCACCTTCGCGGTGGATCGTTTCAAAGATTGGCCCCACAGTGGTCACATCACCCTTCAGCGCGGTGAACGCTCACGCTTGGCGGATTATGCTTCGGAACGTCTGTAGCGGCGGGATACACTAGCGACCCGGCAGGGTATCAGAGCCGACCAGCCTCAACGATGTCGCGCAGTTCGGCGACGCTCTTGCGAAAGACCTCAGCAGTCTGGTTGTAGGTGTTGACCAGGTCGCCCTGGCTGTTCTCCCGCCCTTTGAACTCCAGTTCCCTGGCGAGCAGGGAGAGCTCCATCGCGCCCACATTCGCACTGCTCGACTTCAATGGATGCGCCGACTTTACCAGTGCCTCCATATCGCGATTTTGCACTGCCTCTCGGACACCGTGCATCAGGTTGGGAGCGCTTTTGAGGTAGCTCTGGATCACCGAGACAAAATCCTCTTCCATGATTTCGTACAACTCCTGCAAGACCGCTCGGTCGATTACCCCCTGCGTACTCATAGGTGTCAGCATCTCCTTGGTCTTCGTTTTCGGATATTCCACTTGGGATGTGGATCGTGTGGTCAGGTCGGGTTCGCTCGACAGCACGATGTGTTCCGTGCCGGCACTGGCACCGGCAAGCGCTGTCTGTTCGCTGTATTGATCAGCCAGCACATCCTCCATCGGCAGCCATTGACGCAGCATGTTCTCCAGCTGTGCCGGCTTTACCGGCTTGGAGAGATAGTCGTCCATACCTACGGCGATACAGCGCTCCCGATCGCCCGACATGGCATTCGCCGTCATGGCGATCACCGGCATTCTCATGAGCCCCTGTTTCACCTCACGCTCACGTATCGCCTCGGTGGTCTCGTAGCCGTCCATTCGCGGCATCTGGCAGTCCATCAACACCACATCGAACTGCTCGTCGCGCAGCGCCTCCAATGCCTCGATGCCGTCATTCGCAGTGACCGGTGACAAGCCGGCTTTTTCCAGCATCTTCTTCACCACCGCCTGGTTCACTGGGTTGTCCTCCACCACCAGTACACGTCCTGCCAGTCTGGTATGTTGATCGGATGCAACCTGCTCCGCAGCAACCTCCTCAACCAGTTCCGGTTCTTCGTAGTTGGACCTGTCATGCTTGTCGAGCCAATTGAGGTGGTCGTCTGGCAAACGGGGTACCGGTTCGTCAGCCGGCTCCAGATTGACCGTTGCGCTCTGCTCCACATCCAGCAACCGCTCCAGCCGTTGCTTGATCTCTTTGCTCTTGACCGCTCCAACCACACACTCAACACCCAGGCTATCCATCGCCTCCAGATCATTCTCCGAAGCATTCATCACCAGAATCTGGACATCCCGCATGTGGGGAATCTCGCGCGCGCCACCGACAATCTGAAACAGATTCGGGGCATGCTTGACGGCATCGATGAGCAGTACCTCGTAACGCCAACTGGCCCCCAGATTGGCGGAAGCCTTGAGTTTGTTGAGGGCATCGTACTGGTCGTCGGCAAACTCCAACAACACACCGGAGTTTCTCAGCAGCGCCGCCAACGCACGTGTCTCTTCGCTTGCCCCCGAAGCCAGAATCAGGATACGAATATTTCTCAGGTTGCGACGGCTTGAGGGCATATCCTGCAGCGACTTTCGCATCGGCAGGATGAACCAGAAGTAGGAACCCTGAGCGAGCGTGGATTTGACACCAATGCGGCCACCCATCAACTCGGTAAGACGCTTGCAGATCGCCAGACCTAGACCGGTGCCGCCATGCTTTCTTGTGGTCGAGGCGTCAGCCTGCGAGAAGGGTTCGAACAGGCGCTTGACTTGCTTTTCGGACATGCCGACCCCGGTATCGCGCACAGCGAAGAGCAGATCCACTTCGGTGCGCGAGGCCTGCCGACACGAGACCTCGACACAGACCTCACCCTGTTCGGTGAACTTCACGGCGTTGCTCACCAGGTTGGTGAGAATCTGGCGCAGTCGAATCGAGTCGCCACGCACATTCTTCGGAACACTGTCGTCGATCTTGTAACTGAGTTTCAATCCACGGCGGTCGGCGGCATTCTTCATCAGCGAGGTCACCTGCTCGACAATGCTTTGCAGATTTATCTCGATGAACTCGAGGTCGAGCTTACCGGCCTCGATCTTGGAGAAATCAAGGATGTCGTTGATGATGCTGAGCAACACCTGAGAGGAGTTGAGCGCCGTGGTCACGAACTGCCGTTGCTCATCGTCGAGGCGGGTCTCGCGCAGCATTTCGAGAATCGGCAGGATACCGTTCAGCGGGGTGCGTATTTCATGGCTCATGGTGGCCAGAAATTCAGACTTGGCCAGGTTGGCGCTTTCGGCCGCCTCTTTGGCAAGAAACAGTTCGTGTTCGACGGTGTGCCGCTGATCGTTCTCTTCGGTCAACCGGTTGCGCATATCATTGAGCTCGTTCTCGGCCGCCACCATGCGTTCATGCAGCAATGATCGATTGGCCGACATCAGCAGGTGACCCTGCTGATAAAAGGTCATCCAGGCCGAGAGTACGAGCAAGGCCAAGGAATAGGCCACCATACCCACCAGCACATTCTCGGTAAACGGCAATCCATTTCCGGCATAGTTGTATATCAACAAACCCGAAGCCGCCAACACGAAAACGATGCTGAAGAAGGTATCCACGGTCAGCAGCAAGGCTGTCAACAGGAACACCGTACCGATCAAGACCACATCCAGTACCAGGCGCGATGAGTGAAGTTCGAACTTGAATTCGTGGACCAAGGCGCCCGCCCACAGGGCACCCAGGAGAAGTACTCCGGGAAGAAAGGCATAGCGCCAGATCTGCAAACGCACCAGGGAGATATTGCGCACGAAAATGGTGAGAATGACCTGAGCCAGCAACACGCTCGCCAGCATCCCCCCCCACAAGATCCCCTCCGTCTTGTTCCAGGCCTCGTTGATATAGAAGTAGAGCAAGCCCGCGAACAGGTTGGCGACGATCAACGTGATGCCGTTCGAGTAGAGCAGACGCACCTGCTCCTCTTTCACTTTTCGGGCTTCATTACGTGCTTCAGACATGTTGTCTTGGATCAGTCTTGGTAGGGCAGTTCGCCTGTTTCATGTAAACTTAGCATACCGTATATGCCAGCCATGCCGTCGCAATGCCCGACACGACTCATCGGCGGGACCGGGTGGCGGCCCGCTTCTCTGTTGACCTATCATATTAACCCGACGGGCAGCACATGACATCTCAGATTTACTTCAGCAGCGATCAAACATATTGATTTCAGATAGACACCAAATCGAAGCACTGACCCAGCAGTTTCCCTTCCTCCAGCAAGCTGACAGCGCCTTCCGCGACAGTTTTTTTTCACACGTCAATGCGGTCAGCGTCAGTGTCGGCAGCGCAATATGTGACCAGGGCATGCACTGTCAGTATCTGGCACTGGTAATATCCGGCGTCGCCCGGGTCTACAAGCTGGGAGAGAATGGTCGCGAAATCACTCTCTACCGTATCACGACAGGCGAGAGCTGCATTCTGACCGTATCCTGTATCGTCAGTGGCTCTCCCTTTCCGGCCTTTGCCGTCTGCGAGGAGGCGATCGATGCCCTGGTCATCAGTCCGACCGTGGTGCGCCAATGGACGGATGAATTTCCCGTCTGGCGACGCTATCTTTTCGGGCTCATCAGTGATCGCCTGGGCGACGTCATGAGCGTCATAGAGGAGATCGCGTTTCGACGTGTCGACCGGCGCCTGGCCGCCTATCTGCTGCAGCGGGCCCGGAGTGAAGACGGAGAACGCATCAAAATGACCCATCAGGCCATCGCCTCCGATCTCGGCACCTCGCGAGAAGTGGTGAGCCGCATTCTCAAGGATTTCGAACATCAAGGCCTGATCACCGTATCGCGCGGCCAGCTGCAGCTCTCCGACCGTGACGGACTGGCGAACAAAACCCTTGAAAACTGATCCAAATCCTTTGTGACAAAGTCACATACAGAGCCCAAGGTACCGCCTATGCTGGGCACCATACCCCGCCAGAGCCATACGGCGCTGGTTATCGGGCTGGTTTAGAGTTTCTCAACGCGCTCTCAAAGGAGATTTCCATGAAACAGAATGTAGGTGGCATCGACCGAATCTTGCGTATCGTCGCGGGCATCGCCTTGTTGGTATGGGGCTTCATACTGAGTCCCGAACCGGTTGTTTGGGCTGCCATCGGCATCGTACCGCTGCTGACCGGCCTGATTGGATGGTGCCCGGTCTATCTGCCCTTCGGCTGGAGCAGCAAAAAATAAACCGGCTGTGAGGAGGTCGGTTCCCAACCGGCCTCCTCAACCTGATGCCGGGGCATCCTCTTTGCTCGTGGGCCAGGCCTCCAGTACGGCCTGTACCAATGTCGCCAGCGGAATGGCGAAGAAAACCCCCCAGAAGCCCCAGATCCCTCCGAAGACCAGTATGGCGACGATGATCGCCACCGGATGCAGATCGACCACCTCCGAGAAGAGCAACGGCACCAGCACGTTGCCATCCAGCGCCTGAATCACGAAATAGGCCACTGCGAGCCAGGCGAAGTCCGAACTCCATCCCCATTGAAACCAGGCCACGAAGAGCACCGGCAGGGTTACCACTGCGGCACCGATATAGGGAATGATGACCGAAAGCCCGACCATCACCGCCAGCAACAGGGCATAGTTGAGCCCCAGCAGGGTGAAGGTGACCAGACTGGCGGACCATACGATGATGATCTCCCAGAACTTGCCCCGCACATAGTTGGCGATCTGGCGATCCACATCCTTCCAGACGGTACCGGCGAATTTGCGGTGCCGAGGCATATGCTGAACCATCCAGTCGATAATCAGTTTCTTGTCCTTGAGGAAAAAAAACACCAGCAGCGGCATCAGGATCAAGTAGACGATCAGGGTGATGACACCGACCACCGAGGCCAGCGACCAGGAAACGGCCTGCTGTCCGAAGGAGGCGATCTCATTGCGGATCTGCTGTATGAGCTGATCCACCTGGTCCTGGGGTATGAGGTCGGGATAGCGTTCCGGCAACTGCATCAATGCCTTCTGCCCCATCGAGATCATGGCGGGCAATTGCTGGACAAATTCCGTGATCTGGCGCGACAGCAGCGGCAACAGACCGAGCAGCACCAGCGCCACGAACAACATGAACAGGATGAAGACGATGATGACCGAAAGCAGACGTGGCAGTGAACGCCGCTCCAGTAAACCCACCACCCCTTCCAACAGGTAGGCAATGACGATACTCGCCAGCACCGGCGCCAGCATGTTGCCCATGGTGATGACGATGCCGAAGAAGAAGAGCAGAAACAGCGTCAGAAAGACGATCTGCGGATCGGAGAAGTAGCGCTTGAACCAGTCGGTTATGACCTGCATCGATGACTCCCGCTACAGCCTCCGCCAACCCTACTCATTGTCATACCGCTGCAGGTAGCGTTCATAGTGCTGACTGAAGACGATCTCCAGTTCATCGATGACCGAGACGGCATCCCGACCCTGAAGTACATGCGACATCATCAGCGATGAGGTCTGATCGAGCAGCCGTTCCCGCTCCAGCATGTAGTAGGTCTCCGAAAGCCGTTTGATGGCCTTGACCACGGATTCCCGTTCCGGTCTCTCGATGTTCTTGGGCTGGTGTGCCGCGGCGGGCGCTTCGTCGTCACTCTCAGTGGAAGTGCGACGCCCCTGCAGAAACTCGGCAAACGCCAACAGCATCTCGCGGTCCTGCCCATCGAGACTGTCGAAGAGCGACAGCAGACGACGCTGTTCCGGCTTCAAATTTTGCTGCTTGGGCACGAACTGCACAGTTGTGACTCCTGGCCGGGATCAGTTGGCAGGCACCGGGGTACCACCAACGGGGAAGACCTGTGTACTGCGATCTGTGGACCTTTGTCAATTACCAAAGGCGAGACACATCACAGTTTCTCTTCGGCGTGATCCTCGCAATAATCACGTGCGAAATCGAGCAGTTCCTCCATGGCGCGCAATCTGAATTTCTGTTTCTGATGTACAAAGGAGAACGGACGCTCAAGCTTGGGCACCAGGTTGATCGCCCTCAAGGTATCGAGTTTTAACTCTTTCTGAATCGTCGCTCGTGAGACCACGGATACACCCATACCCGCCTCGACCGCCCCTTTAACGGCCTCCGGGCTGCCTAGTTCCATCGAGATATTCAGTGTCGTGCTGCAATTCTGATTAAGGTAATCGTTGATCACTTCGCGGGTACCCGAGCCCTCTTCACGGCAGATGAACGGGTATTCAAGCAGCTCGTCGATGCCCACCGACTCCTTTTCGGCAAGGTCATGATTGGGGGGTACGATGGCCACCAGCTGATCCAGGCGGCAGACCTCGACCACCAGATTTTTGTTCCCCACGGGCGCCTCGACCACGCCCAGATCGATCGTGTTGTTCTCCACCATGGAGACGATGCCTTCCGAATTCGAGACCCGTAAATGGATGGTCACTTCCGGATAACGGGTACCGAAGTCCCCCAACAGGGCCGGCAACATATACTCCGCTATGGTGGTGCTGGCGCCGATGGTAAGCGCACCTCGGATCTCACCTGTCATCTCTCGCACCGAGTTTTCCATCTCGTTATAGAGATCAAAAATGCGGTCGGCATATTCATAGACCCGTTCACCGGCCTCAGTCAGACTGATTCGGTTATGGGTACGATCAAACAACCGGGTATTGAAGTACTCTTCCAGCTGTCTGACCTGGAATGTGACCGCCGGTTGGGTCATGTGGAGAGTCTCCGCCGCCTTGGTGAAGCTCAGAAGCCGGGCAACGGTATGGAAAACCTGTAATCTGCGATCCGCCATTATTGTAGACGCCTAATTAGTCATTCTTTATAGTGATAAGCTCAGTTTATACCACATCTTGACAGGCTATGGGAGCGACAACGGTGGATATCCTGGAGTTCGTCTACCGCCCCGGAAACAGTGATCTTCAAGCCGACCGCCAATCCGAATCCGCATATTAAATTTGTGGCATTTTAGAGAAATATCTTCTAGCCTCTCATAGAATCTTCCAATGGCGGACGATACTGCCCCGTCAGGGGCGGTCGGTAAGGACGCCCGACCCCACCCATCCGGAACCGGGTCGAGGAGACAATAACAGATAAATAGAGACCACGGCGGAGGTGGCTGATGCATGACAAGAAGATCTTTTCCCGTTCTCTCCTGGCGATTGCCTGCGGCGCAACCCTGATGACATTCAAGCCTGCGGTACTGGCATCGGGATTCGCTATTCCGGAGCTGAACACAGCCGGATTGGCACTCTCCAACGCGCTTGTCGCCAATCCGGAAATGCAGGCCGCAATCGCCTACAACCCGGCCGCCATGTCCTTCCACGAAGGCGACTCCCTGGCCCTGGGCGTGTTGTTGGTAAAACCCGACCTCTCGGTGGATACCGGTTCCGGATCCATAGACAGCGATGCGAACGACAGAGTCGCCATTCCCTCGATTACGGCACATAGTACACTGAGCGAGAACTGGGCCATCGGTGTGGCTGTGAATGCCCCATTCGGCCTCGAGACGGAATGGGGAGCAGGGACTTTCGATGCCCAATACCCCGGCGGCTCCACCATCCCGACCAAAAGCAAACTGCAGATTGTCGCACTCTCTCCCAGCGTCTCCTATAAGTTCAACGACAATGCCAGCCTCGCCGGCGGCGTGGATGTCTACGACATGCGCGAGGTGATTTTCAACAGCGTCGTTAACGCCGGCACACCGGGTTCAAACCCGGCCGTCAATCTCAAGGGTGATGGTCGTGGCGTCGGCTTCAATCTCGGACTGATGGTGAGACAGGGTAACTGGAGCTTCGGCGGCAGTTACCACTCCGAGGCGCACATCCCGGTGGAGGGAAATATTGA
This sequence comes from Sedimenticolaceae bacterium, assembly GCA_050300835.1. Taxonomy (GTDB): domain Bacteria; phylum Pseudomonadota; class Gammaproteobacteria; order Chromatiales; family Chromatiaceae; genus Thiodiazotropha. The sequence goes on along the minus strand of JBNKYJ010000198.1, from coordinate 3,677 downwards.
GAGCCCGGGCGGTTCCGCCAAGGTCAATGCAGACCTCGACTTGCCTGCCCGCCTGCAACTCGGCGTGAGACACCAAACCACGGAAAAACTGGGTATCGAATTCGATTACACCCGCACCGGCTGGAGTTCTTTCGACCAGCTGATCATCGATGAGAGTCAGTATGGCATCAACCTGGTCACCAGCACCAACGACTGGGACGACGCCAACGCCTACCGGCTCGGCGCCACATACGATATCTCGCCCGCCACCCAGCTGAGAGTCGGATACACTTTCGACGAAACACCGCAGGACGACGACTATTTCAGTCCCAGGATCCCCGACTCCGACCGCCAGCTGTTCAGTCTCGGAATCGGCCACACCCTCAGCAACGGCTGGACTATCGATGCCGGCTATATGTACGTCAAATTCGACGACAGAACACTCAATTCAACGAAGACGGCAGCGGACAACAATGCCGTTCTCGGCTATCCTGAAACCAACGGTACAACAGCGGTTAACGGCACCTACGAATCGAGCGTGCATCTGCTCGGTCTCGGCGTCACGAAGAGATTCATGTAACGCCCGTCGGCAGCACCGCCAAGCGCAAAGCCCCGTCTCCACGGGGCTTTTTTTTGCGCAAAAAAAACGCCGCCCTTGTGGGGCGGCGCCGTGACTGCATTTTACAACGGGTTAGATGTAAAGGCAGATATCGCTTTCTCCGGCAAACTCGAAGAAACGAGCCGCACCGGCATACTCGATACCATCGATGAATTCAGCGGTATTGAGTTCGAACAGGTCTACGGTCATCTGGCAGGCGATCAGCTTTACTTCGGCCTCTTGGCACAGCTCCCTCAGTTCAGCAAGATCGGCAACACCCTTGGATGCCATCTTCTTCTTCATCATGCTGGTCATCATGCCCTGCATACCGGGCAGTGCAAGACCCAGCACGGGGAACCATTTGTCCATGCCCATCGGCATCGGCATGCCGGGATTGCCCAGGGGGGTCACCTCGAGAGCCAGGTCTTTCTTCAGCAGCTGCAGGCCGTAAAAGGTGAAAAAGATCTCGGTCTCGTAACCCAGTGCGGCAGCGGTCGAAGCAAGGATGAAGGGAGGATAGGCCCAGTCAAGCGAGCCCTTGGTGGCAATGATGGCCAACTTTTTTTCGTCCGACATCGTATTCGTCTCCTAAATAATAGGGTCTGATCCCGGTTTGTTAGGCCTTTTTGATCAGAAATTCGAATTTGCCGCCCACTTCCTTGGATTCCATCAGCTCGTTACCGGTCTGGTTGGCGAAGGCCTCGAAGTCCTTCACTGAACCGGGATCGGTGGCAATGATGTGCAACACTTGGCCGGATTCCATACCAGTGAGGGTTTTCTTCGCACGCAGAATCGGCAGAGGGCAGTTGAGTCCGCTTGCATCCAGTTCTTGATCAAAATCTGCCATGGTATGACCTCCAGCTAAATATCGATGTTTTAGTATGTTGGGAAAAACTCAGACGGGCTTTTATATGACATGCTCTTGTGAAACGCAAGCCAAGTGGCCGTCAAGTCTTTTTTATGCAGGAATAACCTATATTTTATCCCTTCTTGAATCAGGAAGTTAGCTCGCCATTCTCGTGATCAGCTGATAGCCGGACCGCGCCCAACCCAGGATACCGCCACGCAGGTTGATGACATTGTCATATCCCTGTTGCGCGAGATAGGCGCAGGCATGGTAGGAACGGGCACCGCTATGACAGTAGAGGACCACGTCCTTATCTTTGGGCAGTTCATCGATACGCAGGGGGATCAGATGCATGGGCAGGTGTTCCGCGTCCGGCAGCATACCCTGAGCCAATTCACCGGCGCTACGGATATCGAGCAGTATGAAATCACCGCCCTCGGCGATGCGTGCTTGCAGATCGAACGCGTCGATTTCTTTGATCATCATCGAATTGACTGCCTCATAATGGAAAGTGAAGGCGTATTAGTATATTAATGTGTTTAAATATTGCAACCCGGATTATCCCTGATTGTCCCGGTTTATCCCATGATTTGAGACGTGTTAAAGTCATCCCGCGCTCCCTGCAGGGTTTCACAACATATAACTATCAGGCTGAATACCATGGATTTTTTCCCTATCTTTCTCGACATCAAGCACAAACGTTGTCTGGTCGTCGGTGGCGGCAACGTGGCAGAGCGTAAGACGGCCTCACTGCTGAAATCCGGGGCGGATGTCATCCTGGTGTCGCCTGATCTGACGCACAACCTCATCACCTGGAGGGACATGGGGCAGTTCACTCACCATGCGCGTGGGTTTCAGGATGACGATATCGCGGGCGCTCATCTGGTCATCGCAGCCACCGACGATTCAGGGCTCAACCGCCGCATATCGGAACTGGCCGGCGAGCAGCGGATACCGGTCAACGTGGTCGACCAGCCCGAACTCTGCAGCTTCATCCTGCCTTCGGTCATCGACCGTTCACCGGTGGTTGCGGCCATCTCCACCGGTGGTGCCTCCCCCGTGCTGGCCCGCCTGATCCGCTCCCGAATGGAATCGATGATCCCCGCCGGCTACGGCCGTCTGGCAGATCTCTGCAACCGTTTCCGTCAACGGGTCAAGCAGACCTTCGCCAATCCGGCCGATCGGAAGCTGTTCTGGGAACGCGCATTGGAGGGTGGAGTCGCCGAACGGGTCTTTTCGGGCCACGACGCCGAGGCCGACCAGCTGATGGAGAAGGCCCTGGCCAATACCCGGTTGGTACAGGATGTAGGAGAGGTCTATCTCGTCGGCGCCGGCCCCGGTGATCCCGATCTGCTGACCTTCCGCGCCCTGCGCCTGATGCAGCAGGCCGACGTGGTGGTCTACGACCGGCTGGTGGCCAAGCCGATCCTGGATATGACCCGCCACGATGCAGAACATATCTATGTCGGCAAGGAGCGGGACAAGCACACCATGCGCCAGGAGGAGATCAACAAACTGTTGGCCAGGCTGGCTAAACAGGGCAAGCGGGTGCTGCGGTTGAAGGGCGGCGACCCCTTTATCTTTGGCCGCGGCGGCGAGGAGATCGATACCCTGGCTGCGGAGGGGGTGCCCTTCCAGGTGATTCCCGGCATCACTGCCGCCGCCGGCTGTGCCTCCTATGCCGGTATCCCGCTCACCCACCGGGATTACGCTCAGTCGGTGACCTTCGTCACCGGCCATCTCAAGGACGGCAGCATGAACCTCAACTGGTCGATGCTGGCCCAGCCCAACCAGACCGTCGTCTTCTACATGGGATTGGTGGGCCTGCCGGTGATCTGCCGTGAGCTGCAGGGCCATGGGGTGAAGGGCGACATGCCGATCGCCCTGATCCAGCAGGGCACCACCCACATGCAGCGGGTCTTCACCGGAACCCTGGAGACGATTCAGGGGATTGTCGAGAAGGAGAAGCCGAAGCCGCCGACCCTGATCATCGTCGGCCGCGTGGTGGAACTGCAGGAGAAGCTGGCCTGGTTCGTGGCGCCGCCCCATTCCGAGCAGGGCGCCACCTCGCCGGTCGATTTCTGAAGCTGAAGAGTTTTGAGTTGTGAGTTATGAGTTTTGAGTTGAGTCCCCCGCTTCGCTCACAACCATTTGATCCCCTCTCCCTGGCCCTCTCCCGCAAGGAGAGAGGGGAAGTGCTGTTCGAGTGCATCGAATGCTTACTGTCAGCCCGTGCAATCGAGCTGTTTGTTC
>JBNKYJ010000197.1:0-25785 GCA_050300835.1 Sedimenticolaceae bacterium | reverse complement strand
ATCCCCGCCGTCGATCTGCTGATGCACGGGCTGGTGCTGATGCTGCCCTTCCTGCTGCCGACGCGGCGTCATCGGCGGGGCAGGGTGGTGGTCCAGTTGCTGGTTCGGGGCGCTCTCTTTGCCGTGCTGGCTGTGATCAATCCGGCCATCCTGCTGGCCTATCCGTTGGGTTACCTGCTGTTCCTGCATGGGATCCGTTTCATGGACGTGCACCAGCACACCTACCCGGTGGTGCTGGCCCTGGACAGCCGGGAGCCGAAGCAGGGCAAGGCGGCTGACCGGGTGTTCGAACAGCGCAACACCTATTCGAATCTCTGCCTGAGTCAGCCCTGGATCAATCTGCTGAGCCTCAACTTCGGCTACCATAACGCCCACCATCTGAAACCGAACCTGCCCTGGTACGATCTGCCGCGGCTGAATCGGGAGGTCTTTCCGGAGCACGACAGTCACAGCCTGCCGCTGGGGGCGTTGATCGGCAGCTATCACCGCTACCGGGTGCAGCGGGTGCTGCATGGGGACGATCCCGACGCCCAGGTAGGCGATGGAAGCGCGTTCGTCGGCGTGCTTGGCGTCTCCTTCGTTACCGCCCATTGAGAGGTTGCCATGGAACTGAAACTCTTCCGCACCCTCTGGGGCTACAAGGGCGAGCCGGCCGACGCCGTCGCCGAGTCAGCTGAGGCCGGATACGACGGTATCGAGGGCCAGGCCCCGGCCGACCCGACACAACGCGCGCTCCTTCGTGAGGCGCTGGCCACCCACCGGCTCGACTACATCGCCGAGATCACCACCGCCGGCGGCTATGTGCCGGAGCGGCACGCCAGTCCGGAGGCGCACCTGGCCTCCCTGAAGCGTGGGCTGGAGCTCTGCCGGGAGCTCGCCCCTCTGAGGGTCAACTGCATCGGAGGCTGTGATGCCTGGTCGGAAGCGCAGAGTCTGCGTTTCTTCCAGGAGGCGATGGCGCTGGCTGACAGGCACGACCTGGAGGTCGTCTTCGAAACCCATCGCAGCCGCTCCCTGTTCAATCCCTGGATCACCCAGAGGCTGGTGGCGGATCTGCCCAACCTGAAGCTGACCGCCGACTTCAGCCACTGGTGCGTGGTTTGCGAGCGTCTCATGGACAGTGAGCTGGATGTGATCGAGATGATCGCGCTCCAGGTAGCCCATATTCATGCCCGGGTCGGCTACGATCAGGGTCCGCAGGTGCCTCATCCCGCCGCCCCGGCTTATGCCGAGACACTGGCGGCCCATCAGCGCTGGTGGGAGGTGATCTGGCGTGCCCAGCTCGCCGCGGGGCGGGATTTCTCGACCATGACCCCAGAGTTCGGTCCTGACGGCTATCTTCACCGGATCCCCTTCAGCGAGGAGCCGGTGGGTGACCTGTGGCAGATCAACAACTGGATGCGGGAACGGGAGCGGGCGCATTTTGCCGGGTTTCTGCAGAGACAAGCCGGATGAACCGTCATGTGGTCTCACTGATGGCGGCCTCGCTGTTGTGGGGCTGTGCGTGGATGCCGCTGAAGGCGCTGGGCCAGGCGGGTGTGGATGGATTGTTCCTGGCCTTCAGTACGTTCACCCTGCTGACCCTGGCGACCACGCCGTTCGCCATGCGCCGTGTGCGGCAACAGGAGGGTCTGGGCCCTCTGGTGCTGATCGCCCTGCTGGGCGGCGGCGCCAACCTCGCCTTCACCCTGGCCATGGTCTATGGCGAAGTGGTGCGTGCCATGGCGCTCTTCTATCTCTTGCCCCTTTGGGGGGTTCTGGGTGGCCGGCTGATCCTGGGTGAGCGAATCGACGGCCTGCGCTGGCTTGGTGTCGCCCTGGCGCTGACGGGCGCCTGGCTGGTGCTGGGCGGTGCCGATATCCTGCACACCTTTCCCTCCGGTTTCGAACTCTTCGGCCTGCTGGCCGGATTTCTGCTCGCCATGAACAATCTGGTGTTTCGCGGTGTCCAGCGTCTCGCTTTGTCGGTCAAACTCTCGGCCATGTTTCTGGGCTGCGCGGTGCTGGCAGGGACGGCGCTGCTGTTCACCGGCGCCGATTGGCCGGTGTCGGCCACTCCGCTGGCCTGGGGCGGCGTGGTGCTCTACGCTTTCGTCTGGTTGCTGCCGGCCAACCTGGGAGCCCAGTACGGCGTCACCCATCTGGAAGCGGGACGGGCCTCGGTGATCCTGATCCTGGAGCTGGTCGCGGCGGTGGTCTCCGCCACCCTCATCGGTGACGAGCGGATGGCGCCGCTGGAGTGGGCGGGGGCGTTGCTGATTCTCGTCGCTGCCCTGATCGAGGCCTTGCGGGGTGAGGTAAGGGGGAAGAAGCCTGTCTTGGCGACGGAGGAGGAGTAGAAGGTGTTTCGGTGGGGCAGGGCCCCACCCTACGGTAACCGGGTAGGGCAGGAGCCCTGAACCACCGGTCACCGGTTGACGAGGATCGTTCTCACAAACATCAGATCTCTTCGTAACCCGGTGGCCGCTTGCCCGAGAGCATGTAGGCGAAGGCGATCACCTCCGCCACCGCCCGGTAGAGGGCCTCCGGGATCTCCTCGCCCAGCGGGATCTGCGACAGCAGGGCGGCGAGTTGTGGATCCTGGTGCAGCGGCACGTCGTGCTCCCGGGCCAGTTCGACGATACGCCGGGCCAGTTCTTCCTGCCCCTTGGCGGTGAGACGGGGAGCGTTTTCGCCATCGTAGTTGAGGGCGATTGCGAGGTCGGGGCGTTCCTGGTCGATGTCGGTCATGCTCAGGCCTTCTCGTTCAGCAGGGAACCGTCGTGCGGGAGTGCTTCCAGCGCCTCCACCACACCCACATGGGTCTCCAGCCGTTCCACCGTCAGTCCGCGTTGTTCATAGGCCGTGCGCAATTCGCTCAGGCGGTTCTTCACCAGGTGGTTGGTCACGGGGCGTTGGCACCAGATCAGGGTCGAGAGCTTGTCTGCCTGCAAGCGCAGCTGAACCCGCATCGGCCCGAGATCGGCCAGATCCATGTGCAGGCTCAGGCTCCAAACCGTCTCATCTTCATCGCTTGACCGGTTTCCGTCTTCGCGTCCGATGCGAATCTGAAACAGATCGATCTCATCGCCATTGCGAATCGGTAGGTCGAACTGCCAGACCTGGCGGGTGGGGTCCTCCTGGGGCAGGGAGGCGAGCTGATGGGTCTGGATCCGGGCCACCGCGCCGTCGAGGTGCTTGAGCAGTCCGATGAGGAGTTTGATGCTGCTGTCGGGCAGCGTCTCGGTGGAAACCTTCGGTTGCACGGGGAGCAGTTTCGGGTCCAGGTTCGCCTGCAGCAGCCGGTTCTCCGGCAGCAGTTGAATGATCCGCTGCATGAGGCGTATCAGCTGCGGCTTGAGCTCCGATGCCGGATTCATGCCGCGCAGCAGTTTCGGTTCGGTCAGCAGGCCGTTCTCCGTCAAGGCGCGCTGCAGTTGGCTCTTAAAACCCGGCTCGCTGGGAGAGGGGAGCCGGTTTACCAATGCCACCGCCTGTTCCCTGATAGCGGGCGGGAGTTGCTGGAGTTGCTGGATCTGCTCACGGGACGATGGCTGAATGAATCGGATAAGGGCCTTGAAGGCCTCGGGCAGCGGCTGCTGTCGAGGCAACAGCGTCTTCAAGGCCGTCGCTTTCAGGGACTCCAGTGTGGCGGGCAGCAAGACCCGAAGTTCCGGCGTATTCTCGGTTTTGACCACCTGCAGGGTCAGCGACTGACCCGGGCGTACGCTGAGTTGGGTCTCTGCGATGAGTCGGGTGACCCCGATCTGAAGGCTGAGCCGGCCGTCTATGTTGCCGCTCATGGCGGTGCCCTGCAGAATCTGTCCCGGTTTGAGATTCTGCAGCAGCGGCTCCCGCGAGGTCTGGGTGGTGCTGGGCAGCAGGAGTTGGGTGATCGGTATCTGCATCGGATCTCTTCGGCAAGCTGAAGCCAAGTATAGCCGTCGGCCGGGCCCGGGTAACCAGGCTCCGCGTAGAAGGTCTGACCTCAGGAGCTGGGGCCGGCTTCGGGAATCGTTCAATCTCAGAGGCTTATGGCCGATAACCTGATCAGGGATGTGATCGCGAGAAGAGCATGAGCGACGAGGACGACAAAAAACCGAGGACTTGGTTCGTGCACCATGAAGGTCTGCCGATGGGACCGCTACAGGGCGCCAAAATCCGTCATCTGCTGCTTGAAGGTGAACTCACGCTGGACGATCTGATCAGCAGCGACCGCAAGCAGTGGGTGAAGATGCTGCAGGTGCCCGAAGTGGTACCGCTGCCGTTGCGGGCCGAGGCGGGAGACAGAAAGGCCCAGGCCGAGCTGAAGCGGCGGCAAAAGAGCGACGCCTCCAGTGCCGCGGACGAGCGACGCATTCCCTGGCTGGCCATGGCCGTGCTGTTGTGCCTGTTAGGCGCCATTCTGGGCGTGGCGCTCTGGGTCGACATGCCCGAGGAGGCGGATGCGCCTCAATGCGATGCATCGCCAGCCCCCGGAGTGAACTGGCGCAACTGCCTGCTATCCGGTCTCGATGCCGGTTCCGCCAGCCTGGCGGGTGCCAATCTCAACAGCGCAGTACTGCACGAAGCCGCGCTCAGCGCCACCAATCTCAGTGGCGCCGACATGCGTTACGCCGATCTGACCGGGTCCGATCTCCGCTACGCCGACCTTCGCCAAGCGCGTCTCTTGGGCGCCAACCTGCGGACGGCCGATCTGCGCGGTGTCGATCTGGCCGGGGCCGATCTGCGGTTTGCCAATCTCAGTGCCAGCCGAATCGAGAGCGCAAATCTCGCTGGAGCCACACTGGGTGGTGCCATCTGGCCGGATGGATCCACCTGCGGAGAGGGTTCCGTGGGGAGCTGTATCAAAACAGCGCCTTGAGTTCCGAACGAAATAACGTTTGGGTTTTCCTGCTCGGCAACTCCAGGTGGTCTCAGGCAGGCATCCCCACTGTATCTGTATCCATTCAGGAGAACGACTCGGTCTCGTAACGATAGACTCTCAGCTTGGGTGACCAGTAGTCGACAGGCATGCCGGCCTTGAGTTTCAGGTGACGCAGAAAGTCATGCGGATCCGGCAACTGCTCCCACACCGAGGGGAGAAACGTGCCCCGTTGCAGACCCTCTTCCAGAATCAGTCCGTCCTGAAAGGGGCGCATCTGCCGCAGCAGGTCGTTTTCCGATTCGCAACTCAGGGGCTCGGCGGGAGTCAGCACGGAGATGTGCAGCTCAAGGCCGTCATACTCGTTGTCCCCTAGGGGTGGGAAGCGGGGGTCTCTGAAGGCGGCGGAAAAGGCGTTCTCCGCCACATCCTCGACCAGTGGCAGCGTCGCCTCCAGGTGGCCGATACAACCGCGCAGCATACCTTGTCTGTTGAGGGTCACGAAACTCGCCCTGACGGCTCTCAACGGCGGTGCGAAATCTTCGGGTTTGACCGGCAGAGGCGTTCCCCTGTCGAGTCCGTGGCGGATGGAGCGGCGGGCGATATCCAGCAGGGTCTCGCGCGCTTTGCTGGAGAGGGTGGCGGGGTTCGAGCTGTTCATGAATCACGACCTCTACTCGAAACATGTATCGAAAAGGGACAAATTACAAGTGCCCGATGGGTTTGAGCCCGCTCGCTGAGCCCGGTGGTTTTGGTCCTGGATATGTGGCCCGGGCTTGTCCATAATCCCCGCCTTGGTCTTAGTGTTAACAGGCCCTAGCACGGAACAGTTCAATGTGGTTCAAGAACCTGCGTCTCTATCTTCTGCAACAACCCTTCAATCTCACCGCCGAAGCGCTGGAAAACCGGCTGCAGCAGAAACGCTTCCAGGCCTGCGGCAGCCACGATGCGCTGGCTTACGGCTGGTTCGAACCCCTGGGGCGGCAGGGCGAGACCCTGGTGCACGAACTCCTCGGCTGCCAGATGATCTGCGCCCGGCAGGAGGAAAAGCTGCTGCCACCGGCGGTGGTGAACGAAATCGTCGATGACAAGGCCGCCGCTGTGGAGACGGAGGCAGGACGCAAGCTCGGCCGCAAGGAGCGCAGCGAACTGAAGGAGGAGGTCTTCCAGCAGTTGCTGCCGAAGGCCTTCAGCCGCTTCTCCACCCAGTACGCCATGATCGACAAACAACAGGGCTGGATCCTGGTCGATGCCGCCAGTGCAGGCAAGGCGGAAGCGCTGATCTCCTTTCTGCGCGAGACCCTGGGCAGCCTGCCGGTCAAGCCCCTTGAAGTGAAGCTGGCGCCCAGCTTCGTGATGACCGAATGGCTGCGTAAGCCGAACCGCCACGAGGGATTCGAACTGCTCGACAGCTGCGAGCTGAAGGAGCGCACGGAGGACCCCGGCATACTGCGCTGCAAAGGCCAGGATCTGACGGCGGACGAGATGATCGCCCATCTGGATGCCGGCAAGGACGTGGTGAAGCTGGCGATTGCCTGGGAAGAGCGTCTCTCCTGTCTGATCGAGTCGGATATGGCCCTGAAACGTCTGCGGTTTCTGGATCTGATCCAGGAGGAGGCGGCCGACTACCAGACGGAAAATGCGGCCCAGGACTTCGATGCCCACTTCAGTCTGATGACCCTGGAGTTCCGCCGCTTCATCCCGCGCCTGCTGGAGATCTTCGGCGGGGCGGTGATGGAATCGGAAGACAAATAGGCGGCTGGATGCCGCTTCAATGCGGTACGACGACGAATAACCAACCCAAAGTCATGGTTTATTGACCTGAGTCAATGAATCGCCCGGGGGCAGCCGATAGGCTTACACCACGCTCACGGTTGGTCGTTTCCGTGTTAAGCGCTAGTCTAGGCGAGGACTCGCGTACTCTCCATGCCTCCAGAGTCCGGTCCTCGCCTGTTTTTTTTCCTGCCTCATCCCACCCCCCATACACACGAGATCGCCTATCGGTCCGTGACGATTGCACGCCGTCTGTCTATCCAGGATAACTCAGCATAGTTGCCGAGCCGGCGAAGGCCGTATCCAGGGCTTTGTGAATTGAGGAAGCTGATAGGTCTGGAGACCTGCCCGTAGCCCGGATGGAGAGAAGCGGAATCCGGGAGAGCCTGTGTCTTGTCCTGGATTCCGCTTCGCTCCATCCAGGCTACCCTTTCCTGACAATGAATCACACAACGATGGGTTCAGTCAGCGCTTCTTATAACCGTAGAACTCCAGGAACCAGTCGGCAAAGTGCTTCACGCCGACTTCGAGGGGGGTGGTGGGTTTGTAGCCGGTATCCCTGATCAGGGCGTCCACATCCGCATAGGTGGCAACCATGTCGCCATCCTGCAGCGGGAGCATGTTGAGTTCCGCCTTCCTGCCCAGGCTCTCTTCCAGGGCCGCGATATAACGCATCAGTTCGACCGGCTGATTACTGCCGATGTTGTAGAGTCGATAGGGTGCCGTGCTGCTGGCGGGATCGGGATGGTCGCCGTTCCAATCCGGGTCGGGCTGCGGGATTCGGTCCAACACGCGGATCACCCCTTCGACGATATCGTCGATATAGGTGAAGTCTCGGCGATGCTTGCCGTAGTTGTAGACGTCGATCGCTTCGCCGCGCATGATTTTGTGGGCGAACTTGAGCATCGCCATGTCGGGGCGGCTCCAGGGACCGTAGACGGTGAAGAAGCGCAGACCGGTGGTCGGCAGGCGATAGAGGTGGCTGTAGGTATGCGCCATCAGCTCATTGGCCTTCTTGGTCGCGGCGTAGAGGCTCAACGGGTGGTCCACGTTGTCGTGCACCGAGAAGGGCATGGAGGTGTTGGCGCCGTAGACCGAGCTGCTGGAGGCGTAGACCAGGTGCTCCACGGCATGCCTGCGGCAGCCTTCCAGGATATGTCCGAATCCCAGCAGGTTGGAATCCACATAGGCCAGCGGATTATCGATGGAGTAACGGACGCCGGCCTGTGCGGCGAGATTCACCACCCGTTGGGGCTGATAGCGGGCAAAGGCCTGGGCCATGCCTTCCCGGTCCTCGAGTTCGAGCCTGAGATCGGTGAAGTTTTCGTGGTCTAGGGTACGCGCCAGGCGCGCTTTCTTCAGCTCAACGTCATAGTAATCGTTGAGGCAGTCGATACTGACCACCTCGTCGCCGCGTTCGAGCAGACGAATGGCCAGGGCCGAGCCAATGAAACCGGCGCCACCGGTGATGAGTACTCGCATGGTCTCGCGTGATTATGGTCCTTAACTGCCGCCAGTGGTTCGCCAGGATTCAGAGCCTGCCGTCCACGGCATCCTTGGGCAGGATGTTCTTGACGTCGTAAAGGATGCCTTCGGGTTTACATAGGGCACGGATCTTCTCCGCCCCCATTTCGATGAACTCCCGGTGCGCCACCGCCAGGATGACGGCATCGTAGTGGTTATCCTCCAGGCTATCGATCGGCACGATACCGTATTCATGTTCCGCCTCCCGGGCATCAACCCAGGGGTCGTAGACATCCACGCTGGCCCCGTAGTCCTCGAGTTCGGCCACGATATCCACCACGCGGGTATTCCGCAGGTCGGGGCAGTTCTCCTTGAAGGTCAGGCCCATCACCAGCACCTTGCTGTTACCCGATACCACACCGCGCTTCAGCATCAGCTTGACCACGGTGTAGACCACATAGGCACCCATGCTGTCCGAGAGGCGGCGACAGGCGAGAATGATCTCGGGCTGATAGCCGGTGGCCTGTGCCTTGTGCGAGAGGTAATAGGGGTCGACACCGATACAGTGACCACCCACCAGGCCGGGCCTGAAAGGCAGGAAGTTCCACTTGCTGCCGGCCGCTTCCAATACTTCGGTGGTGTCGATACCGAGCCGGTTGAAAATCTGGGCCAGTTCGTTGATCAGCGCGATATTGACGTCGCGCTGGGTGTTTTCGATCACCTTCGAGGCCTCGGCGACCTTGATGCTGCTGGCCTTGTGGGTGCCGTTGATCAGGATGCTGTTGTAGAGGGCATCGACGAAGTCGGCTACTTCCGGTGTCGAGCCGGAGGTGACTTTCTTGATATTGACCAGTCGGTGCTCCTTGTCGCCGGGATTGATGCGCTCGGGGCTGTAACCGACATAGAAGTCCTTGTTGAAGACCAGACCCGAAACCGACTCGATGACGGGTACGCAGTCCTCTTCCGTGGCGCCTGGATAGACGGTCGATTCATAGATCGCGATGTCTCCGGGCTTGATGATCTTGCCCAGGGTCTCACTGGCTTTGACCAGCGGACTCAGGTCGGGCTGTTTGTGCTGATCGACCGGTGTGGGCACCGTGACGATGAAGACGTTGCACTCCTTCAATGCGTCAGGATCGGTGGTGTACGTCAGGTGGGGAACCGCCTGCAGTTCCTCCGGATCCACCTCCAGCGAACTGTCCTGACCGGAGCGTAACTCCTCAACGCGCGGCTGATTGATATCAAAGCCAAGCGTCGGGTATTTCTTGCCGAACTCCACTGCCAGTGGCAGGCCGACATAGCCGAGGCCGATGACACCAATCCGCACATTACCGAGATCAAACATTACACATCCTTCCTGAGAGGGGTAGAGCTTGAGATTAGCGTCATGTTGCTCCCAAGCTTGAGCAACTGGGCTGACATGACGCGTGACGAAGGGGAAAATCATAACGTGGCGGCCAGGCTAAATCGAGAGATTTCGCGTTTTGTTGCAGGAATATCCTTCATGGGTTTACAGCGTCGCGACTTTTACGCTTAGATGATGATCCTGCCTTGACCAGAGCTGCCGGACGACACTCGTGATGCCCATCGAAGCGCCTGTTGAAAGCGAAAGAAAGACGGACAATATCGCCCTCGTGAGTCTGCATGCCGGATACAGCCACAGCTCGCTGGCCCTGCAGTCGATACGGGCATTCTGCGCGACGGAGCCGTTCCATGCCGAGATAGGCTGCTTCGAGGCCCTGGTGAATGTCAGCCATCAGGTCTTGCTGGAGCGGCTGTTCGAGTTTCAGCCCGGTATTGTCGGTTTTTCCACCTATCTCTGGAATATCCAGGCTTCGCTGCGGCTGGCCGAACTGCTGAAACAGCTGCTGCCAGACTGTCGCATCGTGCTTGGCGGTCCGGAGGCCGGTCCTCGCGGGCGTGAACTGCTGCAGACCCGGGCCTGTGTCGACTATGTGGTGGAGGGTGAAGGAGAGGCCGCCTTCAGAGACCTGGTGCGATGGCTGCGCTATCGGCAGGGTTCGCTCGAGGATGTCTCCGGACTCCACTATCGAGATGATGGGCAAATCGTCGTCAATCCGGAGAGCACGCTACCGGTGGAATCGATCCCTTCACCGCTAGGCTCGGCTCAGGACACCTTTGACAAGCCGCTGGTCTATTGGGAGACCTCACGCGGCTGTCCCTTCCGCTGCAGTTTCTGCACCAGCGCCAGCGATCGGCTGCGGGCGTTTCCGATGCCGCGTATCGAGGCCGACCTCGAGGTGCTGGAGAGACTGCGGAACAAGACCGTGAAATTACTCGACCGCAGTTTTCACCTCGGCAAGGCGCGTACGCAAACACTGTTGCAACGATTTGCCGCAACACCCCCCGGCCTGCGCTTTCACCTGGAGCTGAATCCGGACCGGATTTCCGCGGAGGCGATGACGATCTTCCGGCGCGCGGATGCCGGCAAGTTCCAGTTCGAGATCGGACTGCAGAGCCTGCAGCAGCCGGTGTTGCAGGCCATCGATCGACAGATGGTGGTGCCCAAGGCCCTCGACAACATCCGTCAGCTGGTGGCGATGCATCGCCACCCGGTGCACCTCGATCTCATCGTCGGTCTGCCCGGCGAGGACGCCGCCCTTTGCGCCGACTCCCTGGACCGGGTCTTCGTGCTGTTTCCCGACCACCTCCAGCTGGGCACACTCAAGCTGCTGCCGGGAACGCCGCTGCGTGAGCAGGCGGATGCGCTCGGCTACCGATGGGACAGGTCGCCGCCCTATGAGGTGCTGAGTCATCCCCTGTTGAGCTTCAGCGAAATGGCCCGTTTCAAACGCTATGCGGAGCTGTTGGAGCGGCTTTGGAACAGCGGCACGCTGCGCACCACACTGGCGGGGCTGGTGACCCGTCTGTTCGGGGGCAGCGTATCGCACTGCTTCGAGACCCTGCTGCAGGAGGCGGGGGTCGGCCTGGCGATGGACAATCTCCAACCCGACAGCCTGTTCGACAGGGTCAGCGGGTTCGTGGTGGAGCGGCTCTCACAGCGACCCGAACTGGGCGAGTGGCTGTTGTGGGATTACTGTCACCACAGTCTGCTCAACCGTAAGACGCCGGACTGGATCGCCCGGCAACTGGAGCAGGCAGAGCGGATTCGCGTCGACGGCACAGGTCGCAGACTGCCGGTGTTGACGCTTTCAGAAGAGGGGATCGGCCTGGTCAACCGCCTCTCGGGCGAAGCCTATCGCGCCGGCCGCTATGCGCTCTGGCCGAGGCAGCACAAGAAGGGCAAACCGGTTGAGATCCACTATCTGGATGGTGGCAGCCCGCTCCCGAGGTGAGCGGCATCGCCCGCCTTCGCCGAAGAGCGCTGGTGGGCCTGAACTGGGGGGTCTAAGCTGAGTGCGGACGCTCGGTAGGCTGATCGCCAGCCGGCATCAGCGCTCTCGCCGGCGCGTCCGCGAATCGCCGAAAGAGGTGCGCCATGATGGCGCGCAGATGTTGCTCCAATGCGGCGCGTCCGCTCAGACCGCTGAGGCGTGCACAGGCGTCCCAGGGCCGTTTCTGCACCACACGCCAGACCAGCAGTTCCCGCTCGGGTCGGTTCAATTCGCCGTCGCAGACACCTTTGAGCCCCAGCTTTTCGATCGCGGGAAGGCTGGTTTCGTAGCCACGATGGGCGAAGGCGAAGCCGGCCAGATCGGACCAGTCGTCCTGGTCCAGGGTGAGCGCGTCACCGGCGCCTGAGCCGGCCAACAGCCGACAGCCGATGCCGGCCTCGAGATCGCTCAAGGGATCCCCCAGCAGCGTGGGCAGCTGTCTCGCGAAACGTCTCCCTGCCTGTTCCGCCATCGCCGCGCCTTGGCGAGTCAGCGGAGCGATCATCAGGACCGAATGGTCCCCGCTGCTGGTGCCGGTGCGCAAGCCCAGGCGTACCGGGGCCAGGCGGTTGCGGGACCAGAAATCGAACAGCGCCTCAGAGACACCGAAGCTGGTCCCCAGATAGTCATAGCCGGCCTCCCGGGCATAGGCGAAGACCCGTTCCAGCAACAGGCTGCCGAGCCCCCGTCGCTGTACGGCCGGGTGGATGGCGAGGCGCACGATGCGCAGCCCCTTAAGCGACGGGGCCGAGGCGATGCCCACATGGGCGGCCAACGACTGCGCCATCAAATGGCCTTTGGGCCGTCGTGTTCCGGCCCAGATCTGCTGCGCGAGATCGGCATCGAACTGCCCCTCGCTGGACAGCAAGGCAACGCCGACGACCCGATCCCGATAGCACAGCAGCAGCGTCCGCAGATTGGGTGCGTCCAGCAGCAGACGGAAATCGAGGGGCGTGGTGCGATAGTGGGCCAGCACCAACAGGCCGAACAGCTGCCGCAGCAGGGGTTCGTCGGCGGCCAGCCTGTTGGTGCCGGGTTGCAGCGTCTCCACGTTGTCGGCAGTGGCCGATGTCACTTCGGCGTCGTCCGCCGGACTGGCATCCAAGCCCAGCAGCCGGAACAGCAGGGGCTCCAACGGGTCGTCGGCGGCCCAGCGGATAGCGGCCTCCAGACGCAACTCCCGCCATTGGGGGGTCTGCCGATCGAGATGGCTTTTGAAGCGTAGCGCGAAGCCGCGACCGGTACCTTCGTAGCCGTGCAGGGTGGTGGCGAAGACGATGCGCGGGTAGTGTTCCAGCAACGCTTGCAGCAGGGCCGTGGGGATGGCGGCCGCCTCATCGACCAGCAGCAGGTCGCCCTGCCGGGGCTCGGCCAGCAG
Source organism: Sedimenticolaceae bacterium (assembly GCA_050300835.1). Classification (GTDB taxonomy): domain Bacteria; phylum Pseudomonadota; class Gammaproteobacteria; order Chromatiales; family Chromatiaceae; genus Thiodiazotropha. The sequence goes on along the minus strand of JBNKYJ010000197.1, from coordinate 12,971 downwards.
GTGGTCCGGCGCCGAGTAGGCGAGGCTGCCACCCCGATAGCGCAGCTCGCCCCGCTTCGACTCGACCCCGGGCAGCAGACGCTCCGCTTGAGTGAAGAGGGCGTCCACGGCACTGCGGCGGGGTGCGGTCACCAGCAGACGACAGGGCTTTTCGCGCAACAAGCGGGCGGCGGCTATGCCCATGGCGGAGGATTTGCCGCGCCCCCGGTCCGAGCTGATCACCAGGGGACGCCGCCGATGTCCCTTGACCACCCGCAGAACGGCCTCGACCGCCAGTTGCTGGTCCCAGGTCAGACAGTCACCGGACCGAGGAGCCGGAGCGATGGGGCTGTCGATGGGCATCCGAGGTGTCGGCAAAGCCTGTTCCTGTCCACAATCGATTCTGACGACCCAGGGATCGTTGGCCAGCATCCGCCCCAGGCGTCTCAGGAAGTTGCCGCTCACCTGCTCGGGCCGGTAGCCGGCGACGACGATGCGCTGTCGCTGTGGATCGGGATAGTCGTGCCACTCCTCCAGCGGCGGCGCCAGCAGCAACAGCAGTCCCCCCCCGCGCACGGTGCCTCCCAGAGCGCCGAAGGCGTCGGGATCGAAGCCGCAGAAGGCGTCGTAGACCAGCAGATCGAGTTCACCGCCCAGGCGTTCGCGGGCCTGGGGATTGCGCACGCTCCCGATCTCCGCCGGCGCGGCTTCACCGACCCACAGCGCATGGCCCGGCGCCAGGGCCGTCGCGACCTGATGCGCCTGCTGGCGACAGGCCTCGGGCGTGCCGCAGAACAGCAGCAGCCGCCGGTGGCGATACTGTCGGGCAGACTGTTGCAGCGCAATGGCCAGTTGGCTCGCTGTGGCTGGGGTGGTGGTCATATTCGGGCGCTCTGCGCGGTTGAACTCGGCCGCTATTTTGACACCTGGGCAAACTCTGCGACACTGCCGGGGCCGCCACACAACCTGATGACCGATAGACGCTTGAACGAGTCACAACACATGCATCACTTGATAACTCAGGTCACCGACACGGGGAGCGGTCATGGCTGAAGCGGCCGTGGCACAGCGTATCCGGGTGCGGGGGCTGGTGCAGGGGGTCGGGTTTCGTCCCACGGTGTGGCGGCTGGCCCGGGATTGCGGCCTGATCGGGGAGGTCTGGAACGACAGCCAGGGGGTCGAGATGCTGGTGGCGGGGACCTCGTCCCAGCTCGATGAGTTCTGCCGGCGCCTGGCTGACGAGGCGCCGCCGCTGGCCCGTATCGATGCCATCGAGCGCCATCCCAGCGCACAGGCGCCGACAGGCGGAGCATTTCATATCCGCGCCAGTCGCAGCGGGGAAGTGCGTACCGGCGTGGTGCCCGATGCCGCGGTCTGTGCCGACTGCCTGCGCGAGATCGACGATCCGGCCGACCGTCGTTACCGCTACCCCTTTACCAATTGCACCCACTGCGGTCCGCGGCTCAGCATCGTGGAGCGCATCCCCTACGATCGCGCCAACACCAGCATGCGCCATTTCCCCATGTGCCCAGACTGTGAGGCCGAATACGGCGATCCGGCCGATCGCCGCTTCCACGCCCAACCCAACGCCTGTCCGGTCTGCGGTCCCCATCTCTGGCTGGCGGATGCGCAGGGGAAGGCCTGGCCGCTGCCGCCGGGACGGGATGCGATCCAGACCGCCTGCGAGCAGCTGGAGCAGGGCCGTATACTGGCGCTCAAGGGCATCGGCGGTTTCCACCTCGCCTGTGACGCCAGCGACGAGGCGGCGGTCAGTCGGCTGCGCAGTCGCAAGGGGCGCTTCCACAAGCCCTTCGCCCTCATGGCACTGGATCTGGAGGTGGTCGAACGCTACTGTCGGGTGACTGATGACGAAGCGGCCTTACTGAAGTCGGCGGCGGCCCCCATCGTGCTGCTGGATCGGCTGCACAACCCCTCCCTGGCCCAGAGTGTCGCCCCTGCCCAGGTCAGTCTCGGCTTCATGCTGCCCTACACCCCGCTGCATCACCTGCTGTTGAGTGCATGGGAGCGTCCCTTGGTGATGACCAGCGGTAACCGGGTGGAGGAGCCCCAGTGCATCGACAACACGGAGGCGGCCTCTCGGCTGCAGCCCCTGGCCGACCTCTTTCTGCTGCACGATCGCGAGATCATCAACCGGGTCGACGACTCGGTGGCGCGTATCATGGATCGGGCGCCGCGGGTGTTGCGACGGGCGCGCGGCTATGCGCCGGCGCCGCTCACCCTGCCGGAGGGCTTCGAGGCGGCGCCGCCACTGCTGGCCCTGGGTGGCGAGTTGAAGAACACCTTCTGCCTGCTCAAGCGGGGAGAGGCCATCCTGTCCCAGCATCTGGGGGATCTCGAGAACCTCATCTCCTACCAGGATTACCTGCGGAATCTGACCCTCTACCGCGAACTCTATGTGCACCGGCCGCAGGCGCTGGTGGCCGATCTCCATCCCAACTACCGTTCCACCCATCACGCCCGCGAGCTGGCGCAGCAGTCGCAACTGCCGCTGATCACGGTGCAGCATCACCATGCCCATATCGCCAGTGTACTGGCGGAGAACGGCTGGCCGCTGAACGGGGGACCGGTGCTGGGGATCGCCCTGGACGGTTCCGGGTACGGCGCAGACGGCACCGTCTGGGGCGGGGAGTTCCTGCTCGCCGGCTATGCCGACTTCCGGCGTCTCGCCGCATTGCGGCCGACGCCGTTGCCGGGCGGGACCCAGGCCATACTTCAGCCCTGGCGCAACACCTACAGCCAGCTCCTGGCCAGCCTCGGCTGGGCGCGGGTCGAGACGGAGTGGGGCCGGCTCGAGGCCGTGCGGTGGCTCGCGGAGCAGCCCCTGGAGACGCTGAGGCGTATGCTCGAGGGGGGACTCAACTCGCCCGCAAGCAGCTCCTGCGGGCGTCTCTTCGACGCCGTGGCGGGCCTGCTGGGTATCTGCCGTCAGTCGATCAGCTACGAGGGACAGGCGGCCATCGAGCTGGAGGCCGCCGCCCTGGCGTCGGTCGATCGGGATCATCCCGGCTACCGGCTGGATATCGTCTCCGGGGAGGCGCTCCAGCTGCTCGAACCGGCTCCGCTCTGGCCGGCCATGCTGGACGACCTCGCCCTTGGCGTGGATAAGGCCGAGATCGCCTGGCGTTTTCATCGGGGCCTGATCGACAGTCTGGTCGAATTGGCGCGGCGTCTGGCGGCCCGGGAGGGGGTCGATACGCTGGCCCTCTCGGGTGGCGTGTTTCAGAACCGCACCCTGTTCGAAGGCGTGGCCGCCTCGCTGAGCGAGGCGGGTTTTACGGTGCTCACACATCGTCAGGTACCGACCAACGACGGTGGCATCTCCCTTGGGCAGGCGGCGGTCGGAGCGGCCAGGCTGATCGCCGACCGCGGCGCGGAAGAGGCTTGAAAAGTAAACCTTTTCGCCTTGATCTCTCCTATGGTCTGAGCCTTACCCTGGATTCCGCTTCGCTCCATCCAGGGTCCGACTTCCCTGTATCGTCCTGAACTGTGTCCCCTCGCCTGAGGAACTATATTTCAATATATGGAAAGGCGATCTCGATCCCGAGGAGGTCCCATGTCAGTTCATCATCCAACCCGCTATTGGCACAAACTCTCGGACGACCGGGTGCAGTGCGATCTCTGTCCCCGTTTCTGCAAGATCAAGGAGGGCAAGCAGGGCTTCTGCTTCGTGCGCGAGAATTATCAGGGTGCGATCGTGCTCAATACCTACGGGCTCTCCAGCGGCTTCTGTATCGATCCCATCGAGAAGAAACCGCTGAACCATTTTCTGCCCGGTACGCCCATATTTTCCTTCGGCACTGCCGGTTGCAATCTGGCCTGCAAGTTCTGCCAGAATTGGGACATCAGCAAATCCCGCGAGATGCATACTCTGGCCGATCAGGCGTCGCCCGAGACCATCGCCGAAACGGCTGCGCGCATGGGCTGCCGCAGTGTGGCCTATACCTACAACGATCCGGTGATCTTCCATGAGTATGCCATCGACGTGGCCCAGGCCTGCCACGAGAAGGGTGTGCTCTCGGTCGCCGTCACCGCCGGCTATGTCTGCCCCGAGCCGCGCGCGGAGTTCTACCGTTACATGGATGCGGCGAATGTGGATCTGAAAGCCTTCACCGAGGATTTCTACCACAAGCTGACCGGCGGTCATCTTGCGCCGGTGCTGGACACCCTGGTCTATCTGAAGCGGGAGACCGATGTCTGGTTCGAACTGACGACCCTGCTGATTCCCGGGGAGAACGATTCGGACAAGGAGCTCCATGAGATGTGCCAATGGGTGGTCGAAAACCTGGGACCCGATGTGCCGATGCACTTCACCGCCTTCCACCCGGACTGGAAGATGCGCGACCATCCGCCGACACCGCATGCGACCCTGCGGCGGGCCCGCCGCATTGCCCTTGAGCACGGTGTGCACTATGCCTACGTGGGGAATGTATCCGATCGCAAGGAGTCCTCCACCTGGTGCCATCAGTGCGGAGAACTGCTGATTCAGCGTGACTGGTACGAACTGGGAGAGTGGCATATCACGAAGGAGGGTAAATGTGCCTCCTGCGGTACACCGGTGGCGGGGCGTTTCGAGGCCCAGCCCGGTCACTGGGGCTCCCGCCGACAGCCGGTGAGGCTGGCCAGGGCCAGTTAAGGAACCTCTGATTAATTCTGGATCGAGTGTGTGGTGAGATGAAATGCTACGGATCAAGGCGAAAAGCGCACGTAATAGCAGGCTATTGCGAAGCTTTTCAACGCAGAGCCGGAGCATTTCAGACGCCACACACCGATTCATGAATTGATCAGAGGTTCCTTAATTCAAATGACGAGATGAGGACGCAGCCATGAACGTAAGACAACCGGCCGTTTCCGGTCTCTTCTATCCGGACGACCCCGAGACCCTGCGGCGGGATATCGCTGAGTTCCTGGCCGAGGCGCCGAGCCAGGAGGGTGAGCTGCCAAAGGCGATCATCGTGCCCCATGCAGGCTATATCTATTCCGGTCCTGTGGCCGCCAGCGTCTACGCCCGTTTGGCCCGGGGACGGGACAGCATCGAGCGGGTGGTGCTGCTGGGACCCTCCCATCGGGTGCCCTTTTACGGTCTGGCGGCTACCGGTGCCGCTTCCTACCGGACACCCCTCGGCGATATCCCCATCGATCAGCCCTCGCTGGAGCGGGTATTGGAGCTGCCGCAGGTGGTCAAACTCGATGCGGCGCACACCAATGAACACTCACTGGAGGTCCAGCTGCCGTTTCTGCAGCTCTTGCTCGACCATTTCGAGCTGGTACCGCTGGTGGTAGGCGACGCCAGTGCCGACGAGGTGGCCGAGGTGTTGGAACGCCTGTGGGGCGGCCCGGAGACGCTGATCGTCATCAGTTCCGATCTCAGCCACTACCACGATTACGCCACGGCCCAGCGCATGGACCGGGCGACCTCGGAGTCGATCGTCTCGCTGCACCCTGAACAACTGGGATACGAGGACGCCTGCGGTAGGATACCGGTGTCGGGACTGCTGCTGCTGGCTAGGCAGCGCGGGTTGCAAGGTGAGTTGATCGATCTGCGTAACTCGGGTGACACCGCAGGCGACAAGCTGCGGGTGGTGGGCTACGGGGCCTACGCGTTTTCGTCGCCGGGTCATTCGTGAGGCGGCGGTTTCAAGTCGATCCCTGTCGTTCGCACGTCGCGCTTTGGATCCGCGCGGTCGGTGAGACCCTGCAGCCTGATAGGGTACTGGCACGGACCTTCCTGAGTCGGCTGGACAGGGAAGCCGAGACTTTCTCGTTCCGCACCTTTTCTGACTCTGCCTATACCCGTCTGGCGGGACACGACCCCCTGGAGCGCGCCATCCATGGCTCCCTGGACGACTGCTGGCAGGCGTTGCAGGAACTCAACCGCGCGGGTGCCGCCATCGCTGTCACCATCAATCAGACAAGCGGACTCGCCAGGCGGGAGAAGGACATTCGCAGGGTGCGCGCGCTGTTCCTCGACGACGACCGGGGCATCGAACCGGATCGCTTTCCCCTGCGGCCTCATATGAGAGTGACCACCTCCCATGGACACAACCACTACTACTGGCTGGTGATCGGACTGGAATTGGCGGACTATAGCGGCTGGCAGAGACGTCTCGCCGCTCGATACGGGGGTGACAGCCGGGTGTTGGCCCTGAATCAGGCCATGCAACTGCCCGGCTTCTGGCGCCGGAAGCGGATGATTCGGCCGCTGATGCCCGGACTACAGATACTGAATCATGGGCCCCGTTACCGCTTGCCACAGCTGCGAAATCTACTGCAACAACCTCAACCGGCTTGACGCAACGGATGCCTGGAGGGTATAGAATGTTCCGCTCCCGGCCAAAAATAATGCGCAGTTGTAGATAGCCACTCGATGTACTCCCCAAGTCAAACTCGGTCTGGACACTGGCGATGATCAAGCTGTTCGGCTACTTCATCTCCAAGTCCTTCGTCCTGTTGGCTCTGCTGGAGATATTCACCTTCGTCTCATCGGTTTGGTTCGCCGACTACTACAGGCGACACTTTGCTGCGGTACAGGATCCTGACGGACTGCCCGGTCTGGGAAATCACGCTTCGCTCTATACCCTGATCATGATGGCATCCATGTTCGCCCTTGGCCTCTATCAGCGCGGGGTGCTGGAGCGTGCGTCGGGCTTTCTCATCCGCTTGCTGATCGCCTTCTTCATCGGCGGCCTGTTGGTTGAGCTTCTGAGCTATCTGTTCGGCGTCTACTCGTTCCCCTTCAACGAGCTGCTGCTGGCGCTGCTGTTCTCCTTTGCGCTGGTGCTGATCCTGCGCTCGGCTTTTGTGCGTATGACCAAGGCCGATTCACGCAAACGCCGGGTGTTGGTGCTCGGTACCGGCATCAATGCGGACAGGATCGAGATGCTGCAGTCGGACGATCCCAACCTGGGTTTTGTGGTGGTGGGCTATGTGGATCTGGGCGACTCGGTCTGTCTCATCGACGACAACCGGCAGATCCCCCGGGATCAGCATCTGTACGCTATCGTCGATCGCATGGCGGTGGATGAGATCGTGGTCGCGGTCGACGACCGTCGCAAAGGCTTGCCCGTCAACGAACTCATCGACTGCAAGATGAAGGGGGTCGAAATCCTTGACCTGCTCAGCTTCTACGAGAAAGAGGAGAACGTCATCAAGATCGATCAGCTCCATCCGAGCTGGATCTTTTTCTCCAGCGGTTTCTACCACGGCTTGATGATGCGTAATCTCAAGCGACTCACCGACCTGGTGGTCAGCTTCAGTCTGCTGGTGTTCTTCTCGCCGGTGATGGTGTTGATTGCGATAACCAGTCTGATCTCCACGATCGGCCGTGACCCGGTGCTCTACCGGCAGGTCCGGGTCGGCCAGAACGGCAGACTGTTCACTATCTATAAATTTCGCTCAATGAAGGTCAACGCGGAGTCGGAGACCGGTCCCCGCTGGGCGGCGGTCAATGATAACCGTGTGACCCGCCTGGGTGGTTTTCTGCGCAAGACCCGGCTCGACGAGCTGCCCCAGCTGTTCAATGTGTTGAAAGGGGAGATGAGCCTGGTCGGTCCGCGACCGGAACGCCCCGAATTCGTCAGGGCACTGAGTCAGCAACTGCCCTATTACAACGAACGGCATCGCCTTAAACCGGGCATCACCGGCTGGGCCCAGCTGATGCACCACTACGCCTCCGACGAGACGGACAACCGCAAAAAACTGGAATACGACCTCTACTACGTGAAGAACAGCGGTCCTTTTCTCGACCTGATCATTCTCATCGAGACGGTGGAGGTGGTGTTGTTGGCGAAAGGGGCGAGATGAAGAAGTTTTGAGTTATGAGTTTTTAGTTTTGAGTTGAGGCGATGGAGTAAGCGGAAAGGCAGGAGTTATATTCCTGAAACTCAAAACTCAAAACTCAAAACTCAAAACTCAAAACTCAAAATTCCCTGTTGCGCCAGCAACGCCACTCCATATGCCGCCTCCTGATGGGCTGCCCGTGATACCGGTACACCCAGCATCGCTTCCCGCATTTGACGCCAAGGCTCATTGATCGCGCCGCCGCCGATGGAGATCACCCGGCGGGGCGCGGGTGCACCCAGACGTTGCAGCAGCGCGTAGCCTTCCTGTTCGATACGGGCAATGCCTTCGAGTATCGCCTGGAAGAAACGACCGTCGTCGGCCGGGCGTGGGCTCAGGCGCGGGGGGAGGGCGGTGTCGTTGACGGGAAAGCGTTCGCCGGGACGGGTCAGTGGGTAGTAGTCGAGCCCTGTGGGTCGGTCCGGTGTCAGCTGCAGGGTCAGGTGCGTGATCTGTTCATCGGTAAAGAATGCGCGGCAGACCGCACCGCCCGTGTTGGAAGCGCCACTGACCAGCCAGCGCTGCCCCAGGCGATGGCTGTAGACGCCATACTCGGCCGCGAAAACCGGCTTGTCGGAGAGAATTTTCAGCACCAGGGTACTGCCGAGCGAGCTCACGGCATCGCCGATCCGGTCGGCGCCGGTGGCGATGAAAGCGGCGTTGCTGTCGGTGGTGCCGGTGACCACGGCGATCGCTTCGCTGAGCCCCGTGGTTTTCGCGACGCCGGCGGTCAGATGTCCGACCCTTGAGCCTATCGGCAACACCTTGGGCAGGCAACCGGGAGGCAGCTCCAGGCTATCCATCCAGTCGGGCCAGCGACGTGCGACGGGATCGTAGCCCAGCTTGAGGCAGTTGTTCTCGTCACTCAGCGGAAAGCGGCCGCAGAGCCGTCCCATGATCCAGTCGGCCTGGTGCAGGGCATGAAAGGGGCGGCGACCGAGGCCGGCTTTGAGGTAGAGCAGCTTGGCCAGACTCGAGCTGGCACTCAGCACCGGATTGTCGGGCGGCGCGACACGGCGTATCCCGGGCAGGACTTCCCGGCCACGGCTGTCGTCATACATCAGGGCCGGTGTCAGTGGCAGGCCCGCTTCGTCGCAGAGCAGCAGGGTGGAGGAGGTGCCGTCAACGGCGATGGCGCGGATCGGGGTCTGCCGACAGGCCTTGCCCAGCCGGGAGAGCACCTGCTCCACGGCATGCCACCAGTGGTCGGGATCCTGCCGCCGCTCTGCGGCGGTTTCGGAGACCGATGGCGGCAGGTCGACAGCGGCTTCGGCGACGACCTCGCCCCGGCGATCGACGGCCACTCCACGACAGCCGGAGGTACCCAGATCGATGCCGACAAAGGTGTCCAAGGCTCAGGGGAGCTGAACCGGCGCCGGCGCAGTCCACTCCTCGGCCTTGTGTTCGGCCACCACCGTGGTGTAGATGCCCCCGCGCACATTGAACTCGGCGGTCAGACGCATGAAGCGCGGTCGGGTGACGGCCACCAGGTCGCCGAGGATCTCGTTGGTGACGGCCTCGTGAAAGGCGCCCTGGTCGCGAAACGACCAGATGTACATCTTCAGCGCCTTCAGCTCCACGCACAGCCTGTCCGGCACATATTCCAGTGTCATTTCGGCGAAGTCGGGCTGGCCGGTCTTGGGACAGAGACAGGTGAATTCCGGGATCCGGATACGGATGGTATAGTCCCGTTCCGGCTGCGGGTTGTCGAAAGTTTCCAGGTCCTTGCTCGGTTGACTGGGCATAATTTGGGTCACTCTTCACACAAATGAGGCGCGATTATACGCGAGCCGCATGATGACCAGAAGAGTCTGAATTTAATAGTTAAAATAACAGTAGGTTAAGAGCGAAAATTAAAGTGGATAATTTTCAGAATCACTCTGTATCAATCGCCGGCTTTGGTGTATCTTAGCCGCCCATGCGTCTGGAGAAAATCAAGCTCGCCGGGTTCAAGTCGTTCGTCGATCCGACGACCGTGCCGATCCCCAGCAACCTGGTCGGTATCGTCGGCCCGAATGGATGCGGGAAGTCGAATGTGATCGACGCCGTACGCTGGGTCATGGGCGAAAGCTCGGCCAAGATGCTGCGTGGCGAATCCATGGCCGACGTCATCTTCAACGGCTCCAGCGCGCGCAAGCCTGTCGGTAGCGCCGCCATCGAACTGGTCTTCGACAACTCCGAGGGGAGGGCCGGCGGCCAATACGCCCAGTACAACACGATCTCGGTCAAACGGCAGGTCTCCCGCGACGGCCAGTCGCTCTATTACCTCAACAGCGTACGCTGCCGCCGCCGCGACATCACCGACCTGTTTCTCGGCACCGGCCTGGGTCCGCGCAGCTACTCCATCATCGAGCAGGGCATGATCTCCCGTCTCATCGAGGCGCGTCCCGAGGATCTGCGCATGTTCCTCGAAGAGGCGGCCGGCATCTCCAAATACAAGGAGCGCCGACGTGAGACGGAGAACCGAATCCGTCACACACGGGAGAATCTGGAGCGCCTCATCGACCTGCGTGACGAGGTCTCCAAACAGTTGCAGCATCTGCAGCGGCAGGCCTCCACCGCCGAGAAGTACAAGGTCCTGAAACAGGAAGAGCGCCAGGTGAAGGCGGAGCTGCTGGCCCTGCGCTGGCGCGCCCTCGACGACGACCTGCAACAGCGGGAACGCCATATCGCGGAGCTGCAGAATCGGCTCGAAGCGGCGCTGGCTGATCAGCGCAAGCTGGAAGCGACCATCGACGCCGACCGCGAGAAACACACCGAAGTCAACGAGCAGTTCAACGAAGTGCAGGGGCGTTTCTACGCCCTGGGGGCCGAGATCACCGGGCTGGAGCAGGCGATCCAGTACGCCAAGGACAACCGTCGCCAGCAACAGCAGGACCTGGAGCAGGTGGAGCAGGCCTGGCGCGAGGCCGAGGCCCACCGGGACCAGGACGAGCAACGGCTGCAGGAACTCAACGCCAGTCTGCAGGAGCAGACTCCCCAGCTGGAGCAGGCGCGGGAAGAGGAGCAGATCGAATCCGAGGCCCTGGCCCAGGCGGAGCAGGCCATGCAGGCCTGGCAGGGTGAGTGGGACGGCTTCAACCAGCAGGCCGCGGAACCGGCCCAGACGGCTCAGGTGGAGCGCACCCGTATCAACCATCTTGAGCAGCAAGGGACGAATCTGGAGCGACGCCTGCAGCGCCTCAACGAGGAGCTGGGACGCCTCAACGACACCCAGTTGCTGGCCGAGATCACCGCACTCGAAAGCGACGAGGCCCTGCGCAAGGCGGAGGCCGACGACCTGCATCAACAGCTGACGGGGAGCATCGAGGCGATCAACCGACTGCGCGACGGCAACAACCAGCTCTCGAGCCGGCTCGACCAGGCGCGCGCCGAGCTGCAGTCGAGCCGCGGACGCCTGGCCTCGTTGGAGGCCTTGCAGCAGGCCGCTCTCGGCAGTCAGGAGGAGACCGTCACGGAGTGGCTGGCACAGAGCGATCTGCAACAGGCGGCCCGTCTGGCCCAGTCCCTCAAAGTCGAGCCCCGCTGGCAACGGGCGGCGGAGATCGTGCTCGGCTTCCATCTTCAAGCGGTCTGCGTGGACGACCTCGACAGCCTGCAGTCACGCATCCACCAGCTCGACAAGGCGTCGCTGACCCTGTGGGATGCCCGCAGCGGGCACAGCGATACGGCTTGGCCGGAGGATCGACTGCTCGCCAAGATCGACGCCCCCTGGAATCTCGAAAGCCTGCTGGCCGGTGTCCGGGTGGCGGACAATCTCTCCGTCGCCCTGAGTCTCCGCGGCACACTGGCGACAGGGGAGTCGGTGGTCACGCCGGATGGCGTCTGGCTGGGTCGCAATTGGCTGCGTATCGCCCGCGAGAGCGACGAACAGGCCGGCGTGCTGGCGCGGGAAGAGGAGCTGCGGGAGCTGAAGGAGAGCCTTTCCGCCCAGGAGCTCGAGGTGGCCGAACTGGCGGAGGCCCTGGAGCAGGGCCGGGAGTCGCTGCGTCAGTCCGAACAGACCCGGGAGCAGCATCAGAGCCAGTTCAACCAGGTCAATCGCGCCCTGTCGGAGATCAGTTCCGGTCTCAGCGGCAAGCGGACCCGGGCCGAGCATCTGCGTCAGCGGCGCGAACAGCTGCAGCACGAACAGTCCGAAATCGCCGAGCAGATCCAGTCCGACCAGGATCTGATGGCGGAGACCCGCGAGCGACTGCACGCCGCGCTGGAGGCGATCGAGACCCTGGGCGCGCGCCGTGAAGCCCTGGTGCGGCGGCGCGACGAGCTGCGCGAGCAGGTCAACCAGGCCCGCGAGAAGCTCAATCGCCAGCGCGCCTCGTCTCACCAGGTGGCGCTGCAGGTGGAGTCGATGCGCACCGCGCAGGCCTCACTGGTGCAGAATCTGGAACGCGCGCGCAGCCAGCTGGGCCTGATGGTGCAGCGTCGCGAAGAGCTCACCCACGCCCTGGCCAACAGCGAGCTTCCGCTGCAGGAGCAGCAGGAGAGCCTGAGCCACAAGCTCAACGAGCGCGCCGTGGTCGAAAAGGAGCTGATGGAAGTGCGCCGTGGCCTGGAGGGACTGGACAATCAGCTGCGTGGGCTGGAGCAGCAGCGTCATCAGGCCGAACAGCAGGTGCAGGAGCGTCGTGATCTGTTGAACCAGGCGCGACTGGAGAGCCAGGAGGTGACCGTGCGTCGCCAGACCCTGCAGGAACAGCTGGACGAGGGCGGTCTGAACGTGGAGACCCTGTTCGCCGAGATGCCGGATGGGGCCAGCGAGTCGGAGTGGCACCAGCGGGCCGAGACCCTGGCCCAGCGCATTCAGCGCCTGGGCCCGATCAACCTGGCGGCTATCGACGAGTTCCAGGAGCAGTCCGAGCGACTCAAGTACCTGGATGAGCAGCATGCCGATATCAGCAGTTCCCTGGAGACCCTGGAGAATGCCATCCGCAAGATCGATCGCGAGACCCGGACCCGTTTCAAGGAGACCTACGACAAGGTCAACGCCGGTATCAAGGAGCTCTTTCCGCGCCTCTTCGGTGGCGGCCACGCCTACCTGGAGCTGACCGGGGAGGACTTGCTGGATACCGGCGTCACCGTGATGGCGCGTCCGCCTGGCAAGCGTAATTCCAGCATCCACCTGCTCTCCGGTG
>JBNKYJ010000196.1:0-10947 GCA_050300835.1 Sedimenticolaceae bacterium | reverse complement strand
CCCTACCCGGGGTTCGAAGTGTAGGGTGGGGCCCTGCCCCACCATGCTGCCGATCAAGTGGCTGCCATTCGACTCTCGGCCTGTCCAAATTTGAGCATGCACGTATGATTTAACAATAAAACTCAGCGGCCTTTGCGCTTCTTTGCGCCCTTTACGTTATATCCTGCCAGGCCTTGTGCGGAGATTCAGCTGAGCGGTCCCTGCTTGTGCCCGTGCATCATGATGATGAGGTCGGCGGCGTCACGGCTGATACCCAGTTCCTGGGTCAGCTCGTCGACTCCGGCACCTTCCTGCACCATGCGGATGGCGTCCGAATAGGGGGGATCACCATATTGACCGTGTTGTTCGATATTCTCCTGACGCTCCTCCAGGTCACGCCCCATCCGTTCCAGCCGGTTGACCCGCTTGTCGACGCCGACCGCGCTGGAACAGAGCGCACCGACCGTCTGTTTCAAGGTCTCGATGTCGCGTTTGTACTGGGCCAGGTTTTCCCGCCGCCGGGACTCGGCACGAAACTGCAACACCCCTTGGGTGACCAGGAGTATCAGCAGCACCAAAAAGGCTATCCAGACCAGGGAGCTGTTATCGGGCATCAGGCGTACTCGTCGATATGTGGCTTACCGTCATCCTTGTCGTCCGGCTCGCGTTTGGGTTTGCGTGGTGTCTCCTCGTCTACCGGTTTCGGACGTTCGCGCCGCAATGGCGGCTTCACCCGATTCACGGGGTAGAGCGGATTCAATGGCGAGTTGTCACCGATCTCAGGCATACGCGACTCCCTCCATGAGTGGAATTCTGTCCATTAGAAGAATAGCGGCCAAACGAGGTTCCGGCGAGCAGCTGCCGCGCTCATCAGTACATGCTGATTTCCTGCCACTCCTCGTCGCTCAGCAGCTTGTTGAGGTCGACCAGGATCAACAGGCCATCTTCACGGGTCGCCACGCCCTGGATATATCGGGAGCTGTCCTCGGTGCCGACATTCGGTGCCACATCGATCTCGCCCTCGCGCAGATCGACCACTTCGGCCACCGCATCGACCAGAATACCCACCACCTGCTTCTCCGACTCGATCACGATGATCCTGCTGGAGTCGTCCATCTCCTTCGAGGGGAGACCGAAGCGGGTACGGGTATCGATTACCGTGACCACGTTGCCACGCAGATTGATGATACCCAGTACATAGTCGGGAGCCCCGGGTACGGGAGCGATCTCCGTCACACGCAGCACCTCCTGTACCTGCATGACGTTGATGCCATACGTCTCGTCCATCAGTACAAAGGTCACGAATTGGATCAGTGGGCCGCCACCGTTCTCTTCTTCGTCTGAGTATGCCATTGCCTGTACCTCGTCTGTTCTCATCTCATTACGATCCAAGTCGCTGTCCGTGCGGCAGGCATCATGCCGCCAGTATCTCCATCACACCCTCCACATCGAGCAACACACTCAATTCCTCGACCCAGATGCCGCCATACCAGGGCTGCTGAACCACCTCGCCGCGCCAGCGTATGGCCTCTTTGTCGACGATCGCGGTATCGCCGAGCGATTCTACCGCCAACCCCCAGTTGCCATCACCGAACAACAGCAGATGGGAGTAGCCTGTCTGTTCAAACTCGCCCTCCGGCATCAACAGCCGCTGGGTGTCCACGGCCACTACCTTGGTATCGTGATTCATCACCACGCCCAGATTCCAGGCGGGTTGCCCCGGCAGGCGGCTGATCGGCCGATCGAGGGGAATGATACCGGTGAGGCTCAGTAGCGGCACGATCAGATTCACTCCATTGACGCGAAAACGCAGGATCTGAAACGGGATCGCCGCCCACTCGGGGAGATCCGATGCCGACACATTATCGGCATTTTCGCTCGGCTGCGGAACACAAGCTGCCGCCGCCTTCGAAGCCTTTTCCTCATTCAGCGTATCGGCCTCTGCGAGTGGCTCTTTAACGACCTGCAGTGACGGCACGCGATCCAGATCGTCGATCTCGCCCAGCAGCGTGTCGAGATAGTTCGCCAGCGCACTGTCGTTCTGTGTCAGTGTCCGGGTGGCGGAATGATCCGATTTCCCCTTCATGAGACCGCACCGGCCGCCGTCACGTCAAAGGGCTCGCGCATCAACTCCTGCAGCAGTTCCCCATAGGCCACCATGCCCCGACTTTGCGGCGCGAACAACGCCGGGGGTATGCCCGCCTTGCTGGCTTCGCGGAACTGGGTATCGATGGGGACCACCCCCTGCCAGAGCTTGTCGGGATAGCTTTCGCGCAGCACCCGCAGGGTATCGATCGAGGCACGGGTACGACGATCGAACAGGGTCGGTACGATGAGATAGGGTAGCGGCAGGCGGCGCGATTTGGTCACCATCTCCAGGGTGTGCAACATGCGCTCCAGCCCCTTGAGGGCGAGAAACTCGGTCTGCACCGGGATGATCAACTGCTCGCAGGCGGCCATGGCGTTGATCATCAGGATACCCAGGATCGGCGGGCAGTCGAGGATCACATGATCGTAACGGTCGCTCAGGTGCTGCAGGGCCTGTTTCAACACCAGCCCCATGCCCTCGAGGCGGCCGGCCTGCCGATCCAGCGTGGCCAGGGCCATCTCCGCCGGCATCAGATCGAGGCCCTCGGTACCGGTCGGGTAGATCAACTCCCGGGGGTCCACCTCCCGCTTCTCCGCGACGCCCCGGAACAGGCTGTAGACGCTCGCTTCCAGCACATCCGGATCGTAGCGAAAATAGCTGGTCAGCGATGCGTGCGGGTCGATGTCGATCAACAGCGTGCGCAGTCCCCACTGGGACAGCAGTCCCCCCAGCGCGACACTGGTGGTGGTCTTACCTACGCCCCCCTTCTGGTTGGCTACGGTCCAGACCTTCATCCGTCGCCCCCTGGAAACTGGATAGTGCGATCGGGTGCGCCGTTCAGACCCAGGATCACGAGCGTGACCCTCCGGTTCTTGGCCCGCCCCTCTTCGGAGTCGTTGCCCGTGATCGGCCGGTGTTCGCCGTAACCGATGGCGGAGAGCCGGGCGGGATCGATACCGAATCGTGTCAACAGATGTACAACGCTGGCGGCGCGGGCTGCCGAGAGCTCCCAATTGGAGGGAAACTCCTCGGTGTGGATCGGCCGGTCGTCGGTATTGCCCTCCACCTGAATCGAGTTGGGAACCGTCTTCAAGACCCGCCCGATATCCCGCAGGGCCGTCACCGCGGTGTTGGAGAGGTGAGCGCTGCCGCTGGCAAACAGCATCTTATCCTTCATGTCGACCTTGACCCGGTCCTGGCTGAAGCTGACCTCCACCAGATCCGCCTCCACATAGGCGCTCAGCATGTCTTCGATAGTGGCGGCCAGAAAGCTCATGCGCTGTCCCTCATCGGCCGGCAGTTCCGACAGGGCGCTATCCGGCTGTCGACCCTGATCGTCGTAGGTGCCTGGGCCGATCCGGTTGTCGCTCTGAATCAGGGCACTCGACTGCTCGGAGCCGATCATGCTGCCGGATTGCTGTGGTGCCTCGCCGACCTGAATGGGTTCGAGACTGCGCCCAGTCTCCTGGAATGCGGTGGTGAGTGTCTGCGACAGCACCCGGTACTTACCCTCGTTGACCGAGGAGATCGAATACATGACGACGAAAAAGGCGAACAGCAGGGTGATGAAATCGGCGTAGGAGACGATCCAGCGTTCGTGGTTGACGTGATCCTGAGCTTTCTTGCGTCGTCTGGCCATGATGCGGCTCTCAGTGAATGAAGCCTTTCAGCTTGTTCTCGATGGTGCGTGGGTTATCGCCCTCGGCGATACCGACGATTCCCTCGATCACCATCTCCCGGAATTTCGAGATGTTCTCCGATTGGGTTTTGAGCTTGGACGCGATCGGCAGCAGAAACAGGTTGGCCAGACCGACACCGTAGATGGTGGCGACAAAGGCGGTGGCGATGCCGCTGCCGAGCTTGCTGGGATCGGCCAGATTCTGCATCACGTGGATCAGCCCCATCACCGCGCCGATGATGCCGATGGTGGGCGAATAGCCACCCATGCCCTCGAATACCTTGGCGGCCTGAAAATCATGCTGCTCGCTCGCCTCCACCTCCATCTCCAGGGTGTCACGCAGGTTCTCGGGCTCACTGCCGTCGACCAGCATCTGCATGCCTTTGCGGATGAAGGGATCGGGTTCGTCATCGGCGATGGTCTCCAACCCCAGCAGGCCCTCCTTACGCGCGATGTTGCTCCAGGTGACCAGCTTTTCGATGGTGGCGGCCATATCGAGTCTGGCCGGTATAAATACGCGGCCCGAAAGGCGCAAGGCATGCAGGAAAACGGGAATCGGGGTCTGCAGCAGGATAGCGCCGACCGTGCCCCCGGTAACGATGATCATGGCGGGTCCGTTGGCCAGTGAATCGATATGCCCGCCTTCCAGCCAATTACCGCCAATAATCGCCAGGAAGGCGACCAGGATGCCGATAAAGCTGAGAAAATCGAGTCTCATTTCACACTCGCCAATAAAGGTCCAAACTCATCCAGACTCACCACACGATCCGACAATCCCGCCCGCGCCACCGCCTGTGGCATGCCATAGACGACACTGCTCTTCTCGTCCTGGCTCCAGACCGAAGAGCCGGCGGACTTGAGCTCCTGTGCCCCTTTCAAACCATCCGAGCCCATGCCGGTCATGACGACGGCCAGGGCTTTGCCGCCGAAGCTGCTCGCCACCGAGGAGAACAGCAGGTCGACGCTGGGGTGGTAGATCTGGCCCGGCAGGGCGTCCGTCACGCGTACATGGTGTCCCGCCGGCCCACGCTCCACCGTCATCTGTCGACCTCCGGGGGCGATCAACACCTGTCCCGGCTTCAATGGATCCCGATCGAGCGCTTCGCGCACCTCGACGGCACAGACCGCATTGAGCCGCTCCGCATAGGCCTTGGTAAAGCTGCCGGGCATATGCACCGCCACCACCACCGGCAATGCGAAGTGTCTGGGCAGCGCGGTCAATACCTGGCGCAGCGCCACCGGGCCGCCGGTGGAAGCGCCTATGGCCACCAAGGATGGGTGCAACTCGCGTCCGCCTGACATCGTTGCACCACGCATCGGCCTGACACTGGTCGTCCGGTAACCCGCAGCCGTCGCCTTGGCGGCGGGAATACGGGCACGACCCACGGCACGCAGACGCTCCAACAGCTGTTCATTGGCCGCCGCCCGTTCCGAAACCTTCATCTCCTTGGGTAGGAAATCGAGAGCGCCCGCTTCCAGCGCATCCAGCGTCTCCCGGGCACCTTCCCGGGTCAGCGCGGAAAACATCAGTATCCGGGTCGGCGCCTCGCTCATGATGCGGCGCACGGCGGTAATACCGTCAACCAGCGGCATCTCCACATCCATGGTGATCACATCGGGGCGCAGCGCGATCGCCTTGTCGATCGCCTCCTGACCGTTCACGGCGCTGCCGATCACCTCGAGATCGGGCGCATTGGTCAACAGCCCCGCAATCCGGTTACGGAAAAAGGCTGAATCGTCAACGATCAAAACTTTCAGTCTGACACCCATCGTCCCTACCAACTACCCTGTCCCCACGTTCGCAGACGGTGGCGACGTTAATACTTCCTGGCATATTTTCGCATCAGACCCGGCACATCGACGATCAGCGCGATCTTGCCGTCACCCGTGATGGTGGCACCGGCCATCCCTTCCAATCCCTGCAACAGGGCACCCAGTGGCTTGATCACCACCTCTTCCTGACCGATCAGGTGGTCGACCACCAAACCCACCTGGATATTGCCCACGTTGACGATCACCACATGGCCCTTGCCGCGATCCTCATCCGTCATCGGTCGCTTCGGCGTCAGCCACTTGCGCAGGTAGAACAGCGGCAGCGCCCGCTCCCGCACCATGATGGTCAGCTGGCCGTCCACCACGTTGGTGCGCTTGAGATCGAGATTGAAGATCTCCACCACGCTGGCCAGCGGCAGGGCGAAGGGTTGTTCACCCAACACCACCATCAGCGTCGGCAGGATAGCCAGCGTCAACGGCAGCTTGATGGTGATGACGCTGCCACGTCCCCACTCGGAATCGATCTCCACCGATCCGTTCATCTGCGCGATGCGCGTCTTCACCACGTCCATACCCACACCACGACCCGAGACGTCGGAGATCTCCGTCTTGGTCGAGAATCCGGGTGCGAAAATCAGATTGAAGCACTCCTTGTCGTCGAGGCGGGCGGCGGCTTCGCTGTCCATCATGCCCTTCTCCACCGCCTTCTGGCGCAGCACTTCCGGATCCATGCCCTTGCCGTCGTCGCTGATCGACAACAGGATGTGGTCACCCTCCTGGGCGGCTGACAGCAGTACGCTGCCACGACGGGGCTTGCCGGCCTTTTCCCGTTCCTCGGGCAGTTCGATACCGTGATCCACCGAGTTGCGAACCAGATGCACCAGCGGGTCGGCCAGCGCCTCGACCAGGTTCTTGTCCAGGTCGGTCTCCTCGCCCTCCATCTCCAGATCGATCTCTTTCTTGAGACTGCGGGCGAGATCACGCACCACGCGTGGAAAGCGTCCGAAGACCTTCTTGATCGGCTGCATGCGGGTCTTCATCACCGCCAGTTGCAGGTCGGCGGTGACCACATCGAGGTTGCCCACCGCGTTGGCCACCTCCTCATCGTTCATGGTGGCCTTGAGCGTGGCGAGACGGTTGCGCACCAGCACCAGCTCGCCGACCATGTTCATGATGTCGTCGAGCCGCTGGGTGTCGACACGCACCGTGGTTTCGGCCGGCGGCTTGGCGGCCTTGGCCGCAGCCGCAGTGGTCGCACTTGCCGTCTCAGGCTTCGCAGGCGGCGGCTTGGGAGCCGTCTCGGTGGTTGCCGCGGCTTTGGGTTTGGCGGGTGCTTTCGCTTTGTCCGCCGGTTTGGCTTCTGCTATCGGTGTGTCCGTCGGCTTGGGTTTGGCTTTTGGCGCTGCCGCTTTCTTGGACGGCGCCGATTTGACTTTCGTCGGGTCGAATTGACCCTTGCCGTGAATTTGATCGAGCAGCGCGTCGAACTCTTCTTCCGTGATGTCGTCGCCTGACGCCGCTTTCGCGGGGGCCTGCTGCTTGGTCGCCGGCGCCTCTTTGGCGACCTTGCCGGGATCGAACTTGCCCTTGCCGTGGATCTCATCCAGCAGGGACTCGAACTCCTCTTCCGTAATGTCGTCGGAGGCGGCAGGCGCCGCTTTGGCGGTAGGTTTGCCGGTTGCTGGCTTGCCGGTGAACTTGCCCTTCCCGTGCAATTCGTCGAGCAGGGCTTCGAACTCGTCCTCGCTGATGTTGTCTGCTGCCGGCTTTGCTTCCGGAGCCTGGATCGCGTCAAGCAGGTCCTCGAATTCGGCGTCGCTCAGATGCGCTTGGGTAGCCTCGTCGGCAACCGCTACGGGCGTCTCTTCCTCCTCTGCAGACGACGCCGCCTCTTCGCTCGCCTCCACGGCCTCGGGCGTCTCCGCCACTTCGGCCTCGGGTTCCTCTTCGGCGGCTTCAGCCTCCGGTATGGCGAACCGGTTGAGTCGCTCGATCAGATCGGGATTGGCATGATCCGGCATCACGCCTTCACGGACCTCGTTGAACATCACATTGACCACATCCAGCACTTCCAGCACGGCATCCATCAGATCGGGGCTGACGGCGCGTTGACCCTGGCGCAGGATATTGAACACATCTTCCGCACGGTGGCAGACCTCGACCAGGGATTCGATGCTGAGGAAGCCGGCACCGCCCTTGATGGTATGAAACCCGCGGAAAACGGCATTCAGCAGATCGTAGTCATCCGGCTGCTGCTCGAGATCGACCAGCTGCTCGCTGAGTTGTTCGAGTATCTCTCCTGCCTCGACCAGAAAGTCCTGCAGGATCTCGTCGTTGACGTCGATGCTCATCTATCGCTCCAGGCCCAATGCCAAATGGTTCTTGGTCATATCAACCTATATATCGGTCACGGGACACATAACTAAAATCCCAAGCTGGAGAGCAGATCATCCACGTCGTCCTGGCTGGTGACCTGATCTCCCTGATCCAATCCGGGTATCGCAGGTCCTGCGAGCTTGTCTTTCTCCTTGTCGGTGGTTGTACCCTCGTCGAGTTTGTTGCCGGTGATACGCACCAGCTTGACCAGTTTCTGTTCCACGTCCTGCACCAGCGCGATCACCTTGCGGATGATCTGTCCGGTCAGGTCCTGAAAATCCTGAGCCATCAATACCTCGGAAAGGCTGGCGTGCAGGACGCCTGAATCCTGCTGCGTCTGCGACAGAAAATCGTTCAGCCGGTCACTCAATCCCTTGTAATCGTCCTTGCTCAGCATGCGCATGCGCAGCTTGTTCCACTCCTCGGCAAGTTGAGCCGACTGATTTTCCATCGCCTCCACCATCGGCAGACACTTCTCGACTTCGTTCAGGGTACGGTCGGCGGACTGCTGGGTCATGGTGATGACATAGTTGAGACGCTCTTTGGCATCCGGAATCTCGACATTGGTCATGTCGGCGATGCGGGCGTCGAGTAGAAAGCCGTTGATGGCGTCGTGAAGCTCCCGTGTCAGGCGCCCCACTTCGATGAACAGTTCGTCTTGCCTGCAACCCTGAGACAGGCTTTCGATCAGCTGATCGGCTTCGGCTTCGTTGCCTGCTTGCAGACACTCCACCAGTGCCTGAGCCAGTTCCAGCCGAGTTTGGTTATCCGGTTTTTGACCCATGCTTTAACTCCCGATGCGGCACTGATTCATCCCACGCGCTCGAAGATCTTGTTGATCTTCTCTTCCAGGGTCGTCGCCGTGAACGGCTTGACCACATAGCCATTGACCCCGGCTTGCGCCGCTTCAATGATCTGTTCACGCTTGGATTCGGCGGTCACCATCAACACCGGGAGTTTGGCCAGCTTGTCATCGGCCCTCACCGCCTTCAGAAGATCGATGCCGGTCATTCCCGGCATATTCCAGTCGGAGATCAGAAAGTCGAAACTTCCATTCTGCAGCATGGGGAGCGCGGTCAGGCCATCATCCGCTTCCTGGGTGTTGTTGAAGCCTAGATCGCGCAAAAGATTCTTGATGATGCGCCTCATGGTCGAAAAATCGTCGACTATGAGAATCTTCATGTTTTTGTCCAAGACAACCTCCCATCGCTGTGTCGCATTTGCCGGTCAAACCCGGCCGCAAAGCCAACCTTTCAATCTATCCTTCACCCGGCATTCCAGTGCCGGGTCATTACGTGTTCAATCTTCATCGTGAACCAGCGACAGCCACTCGGAGAGGCGCGAACGCAATCGCAGAGTGGCCTGACTGTGAATCTGGCACACCCGGGATTCGCTGACGCCGAGCACCTGTCCGATCTCCCGCAGATTCATCTCGTCGTCGTAGTACATGGCGATGACCAACCGCTCCCGCTCGGGGAGACCGGCGATGGCCTCACCCAGAGCCTGTTTGAAGGCCGATTTCTGCAGGCCTTCGAAAGGTGTATCCGAGGATCCCTCCATCTGAAACGGCATGCCGTCGCTCACCGCCGTCAGCTCGTCCAGGCTGAAGATACGGCAGCCGGTGGCATCCTTGAGTATCTGGTGGTACTCCTCCAGACTCATGCCGAGGGCGTCGGCCACCTCGACGTCACGGGCATCGCGTCCCTCGGTGTTCTCGATCTCGCGCATCGCCTCGGCCACCATGCGTGCCTTGCGATGCACCGAACGCGGAGTCCAGTCGCTGCGCCGGATCTCGTCGAGCATGGCGCCGCGGATACGGATGCCGGCATAGGTCTCGAAACTGGCGCCCTGGGTCGGATCATAGTTCCTGCTCGCCTCCAGCAGCCCCAACATGCCCGCCTGGATCAGATCGTCTGATTGCACATTGGGCGGCAGGCGGTTCATCAGGTGATAGGCAATCCGCTTCACCAACCCGGCATGTTCATTCACCAGGTCGTTGAAGTTCTTCTCCTGCTGCATGGCGGTGTATGTCGCTAAGCCGTTCACCGTCAAATCTCCCCGTAATGGCTTGAAAATTGAATCAGGCGTTCGACGAAGAACTGAAGATCTCCACTGACCCCGGTGGGTACAGGCCAGTTATCGGCCTTCTTGGCCAGATTCTTGAACGCCTGGGACGCCCTGGATCGCGGATAGGCCTCAACCACCGGCTTTTGGCTCTTGACGGCCTTTCGCAGTTGTTCGTCATATGGGATGCCACCCATGTAGCTGAGCATAACATCCAGATACTGATCGGTGACCCGACACATCTTGTTGTACAGGTCACGGCCCTCCTGCACGCTCTTGACCATGTTGGCGAGGATGCGGAAGCGGCTGACGCCATGTTCCCGATTAAGTAACTTGATGATTGCATAGGCGTCGGTGATCGACGCCGGTTCATCGCAGACCACCACGATCTGTTCCTGCGCCGCTCTACTGAAGCTTACCACCAAATCGGAGATACCGGCGGCGGTGTCGATCAAAAGCACATCCACATCGTTGGCCACCTCGCTGAAGGCGTGAATCAGTCCGGCGTGTTCGGCGGGGCTCAGCTCGGCCATGTGCTGCATACCGGAGGCGCCGGGAATCACCTTGAGCCCTTTCGGCCCGGTCACCATGATCTCCTCCAAGGCGCACTCGCCACTCATGACGTGAGAGAGGTTGCGCTTGGCATGGAGTCCCAGGATGACATCGATATTGGCCAGCCCCAGATCGGCGTCGAGCACCATCACCCGCTTGCCCAGCTCCGCCATGGCCACACCCAGATTGACCGTGATGTTGGTCTTGCCCACGCCCCCCTTGCCGCCAGTGACGGCGATCACTCTGACCGGTGTCGGATTCACCATACGACGCAATCCCGTAGCCTGATCTTCGATCTGTTCAGACATGTGCATGATCACTCATACCTCCAAAGGCCATCGCCAGATAGTCCTCGTCCGGATGCCGGCCCGAAGTCTCGCTCAGTTCCACCGCCTGTTGCACCAGGCTGACGGCCCTGGCCACATGGATATCTTCG
>JBNKYJ010000195.1:0-34072 GCA_050300835.1 Sedimenticolaceae bacterium | reverse complement strand
GCGCACCCTGAACGAATCCTTCGTCATCCTCGACGAGGCGCAGAACACCACGCCGGAGCAGATGAAGATGTTCCTCACCCGCATCGGCTTCGGCTCCACCGCCGTGATCACCGGCGACATCACCCAGGTCGACCTGCCGCGTGGTCAGCTCTCCGGCCTGCGCCAGGCCAGCGAAGTGCTGGCCCATGTGGAGGGGATCAGTTTCACCTTCTTCAATGCCCGTGATGTGGTGCGCCATCCGGTGGTACAGCGGGTGGTACGTGCCTATGACGACTATGACCGGCAGAAGTGAGCCGGCCGGCATGGGCGAACTGGCGCTGGAGATACAGCGGGTGGCCGGGGATGCCGAGGAGCTGCCCGACGACACGCAGCTGCGCGCCTGGGTGGAGGCCGTGCTGGCGCCCGCGAACGAGCCGCTGGAACTGGTGATCCGGCTGGTGGACGAGGCGGAGAGCCGTGAACTCAACCGCACCTATCGGGGCAAGGACAGCCCGACCAACGTGCTCTCCTTTCCCTTCGAGGCCCCCGCCGAGGTGCCGCTGCCGCTGCTCGGCGACCTGGTGATCTGTGCGCCGGTGGTGGCCCGGGAGGCGCATGAACAGGGCAAGACCCTGGAGGCGCACTGGGCGCACATGGTGATTCACGGTCTGTTGCATCTGCTGGGGTATGATCACCAGACCGACGAAGAGGCGCAGGTGATGGAGACGCGGGAGCGCGAACTCCTGCGGCGCCTGAATTTTCCCGACCCCTATCCAGAAGAGGACCGATGAACAGCGAAGATCGATCGACCAACGGTTCCTCCCGCAATTGGCTGGAACGCATCAGCCGCCTTTTCGGGAGCGAACCGCAAGACAAGCAAGAGCTTTATGAACTCCTGAAGGAGGCCAGCGAGAGGGAGCTGCTGGATGACGATGCCCTCAGCATGATGGAGGGGGCCATGTTGGTCTCCGAGCGGCGAGCACGGGATGTGATGACGCCGCGTTCCAAGCTGGAGGTGGTCAAGCAGGACGACGATCTGGACGAGGTGCTGGGAGTGGCCATCAGTTCCGCCCACTCGCGGCTGCCGGTGATCGGTAAAACGGTCGACGAAGTGCTGGGTATCCTTTTGCCGAAAGATCTCCTAAGCTGTTTTCGCAAGGAGGCTCCGGTGTCGTTCAGTATGCGCGAGATGATGCGGGAAGCACTGTTCGTCCCCGAATCGATGCGGCTCAATCAACTGCTCAAGAATCTCAAGCTCAGCCGCAATCACATGGCGATCGTGGTCGACGAGTACGGATCCACGGCCGGGCTGGTGACGCTGGAGGATCTGCTGGAACAGATCGTTGGCGAGATCGAGGACGAGCACGATACACCCGAGGAGGATGTGTAAGCGGAAACTTCCACACGAGCGACACAGTGTTGACGCGACATATCGAGCCCCGAGTTGAGAACAATAGCCAAGGAGGAGCAATGATCACTGTCGAGTGGAACAAAAAATTCGAGGTGGGGCACGAGCGGATCGATTTCGAACACAAGATCTTTCTCAATCTGATTCGGGACGCCTCGCGCCTACCAGAACGGCAGGTCGGTCGGAAACGGATTCTGATGCATCTGAATGAGGTGAAACAGTACGCGGTGTTTCACTTCACCAGTGAAGAGAACATCATGTTCGACGTGGACTACCCCGACATCGAACAGCACAGGAGAGAGCATGAGATGCTGCTGGCGCTGTTCGACAAGCGCGTCCATGAATACCGTTCCGAGGAGATCGATCTGGAGGACGTGGTGGCTTTTCTCTTCGAGTGGTTCGCGCTGCACACCACACAGGTGGATACCCGGCTGGCGCAGTACATCTCCCAGGCCTGAGCGGTCGAAGCCTAGACCGGGAAGTTGAATGGTCCGGCGACGATTGATGGGGTCTGAGTGGAATGGTGCTTACTCAAACGGTGATTGGTGGGGCAGGGCCCCACCCTACCGCACCATTCAGGGTGTAGGGTGGGGCCCTGCCCCACCAAAACCCGTTGAAAAAGACCAGCAGACGGGTATCTTTGCGCATCAGCTAAGTGCCTTTGGGTCTGAGTACTGAATCGGTAGCGTGAAGACGCGCTCACCGGGATAAACGTTTTTGGTTGATAACAGGCTTGCCTGGGAAGTAGGACAGATTCGAACATGGCCCGATTGATGCGCTATCCGCACCTGCTGGCGATCCTGGCGGGGGCACTCACCACGCTGGCCTTTGCTCCTTTCCATCTCTGGCCCCTGGCCCTGTTCGGGCCCGCCCTGCTGTTCCTGCTCTGGAGCGGGGAGGAAGGCCCCGATTTCGCCAGCGGTTTCAGCTATGGACTCGGTCTCATGGGCAGCGGCGTCTCCTGGCTCTACGTCAGCATCGCCCAGTTCGGCGATCTGGGCTGGCTGTTTCCCCTCGTCATCACATTCGGATTCGTCGCCTTGATGGCCCTTTTTTACGGCCTGCTCGGCTGGCTCGCGGGGCGTTTCCGGAGTTCCCGCGCGGTGGCCCTGGGTCTGTTGCTGCCGGCCCTGTGGACATTGGTCGAGTGGCTGCGCGGCTGGTTTCTCACCGGCTTTCCCTGGCTGCAGCTCGGCTACTCCCAGATCGACGCGCCGCTGGCCGGCTATGCCACGGTGTTCGGGGTGCTGGGGGTGAGCTGGATGGTCGCCCTCTCCTCGGGACTGCTGCTGTTGCTGGCGGCAAAGGGGGCGGCGCGTTGGGTTTCGCTGGCGGCACTGCTGCTGATATGGGGTGGCGGGTGGGCGCTCTCCCAGGCGACCTGGACCCGTCCGCTCGGCGATCCCCTGCAGGTGGCCCTGGTACAGGGCAATATCCCGCAGGCGGTGAAGTGGGCGCCGGAGCAGTTGACGCCGAGCCTGGTGCTCTACGCGCAGCAGAGTAAGCCCTATTTCGGCAATGACCTGATCGTCTGGCCGGAGACGGCGGTCTCGGCCTTTCAGTTTCAGGTCGACGAGGCCTTCCTGCAGCCGCTGGAAGCGGAGTTGAAGCGCCAGGGTGGCCACCTGGTGTTCGGCGTGGTACAGATGGACGAGGAGCGCGAGCGCTACTACAACGCCATGGTGGCCCTGGGCAATCCGCAGCGGGACAGCTACCACAAGCGTCATCTGGTGCCGTTTACCGAGTATTTGCCTTTGAAGTCGCTGCTCTGGCCCCTGGTGGACCTCTTCACCATCCCCATGTCGGACTTTGACGCGGGTAGAGACCCCCAGCCGCTGATGCGGGTCGGTCCGCACCAGGCCGGTATGTCGATCTGTTACGAGGACGCCTTCGGCAATGAGATGATCCAGGCGCTGCCGCAGGCCGCCTACCTGATCAATGCCAGCAATGACGCCTGGTTCGGCCGTTCTCTGGCGCCCTATCAACATCTGCAGATCGCGCGCATGCGGGCCCTGGAGACCGGGCGTTATCTGCTGC
This sequence comes from Sedimenticolaceae bacterium, assembly GCA_050300835.1. Classification (GTDB taxonomy): domain Bacteria; phylum Pseudomonadota; class Gammaproteobacteria; order Chromatiales; family Chromatiaceae; genus Thiodiazotropha. Next base: position 30,648 of record JBNKYJ010000195.1, on the reverse strand, counting down.
GGGCGACCAATACCGGTATCTCCGCCATCATCGGTCATCGAGGCGAAGTGGTGAAGCGTGCGCCGCTGCTGCAACTCGCGGTGTTGAGCGGGAAGATCCAACCCATGCAGGGCACGACCCCCTACGCCCGATATGGCAATCTGCCCCTGCTGGCGCTGTTACTGCTGGTCCTGATCCTCGCCTTTCCCTGTGGCCATGCCCGTTTCCGTGGACGTTGTGGGGTCGAAGGATAGGGAGAGCGCCCGCAGCGCTTCACGGCGCACGCTTGCCTGTGCGTCTTCGTAGCGGATCACTTCCCGTAACTGATAGATCTCCTCCTGCCGGTCGCTCCAGTCAGGATCGGATGGCGGCTTGCTCGCGTCCGGAGAGGAGCCGGAGCAGCCACCGAGCAACAGCGTGGTGGCCGCCAGCGTGCACCTGCACGAAGAGATGATGGCCGGCATCCTCAGGGGCGGCTGTAGAGCTGCTCAAAGCGGCCCGGTGAAAAGCCGTTCATGCGCTGGTTGCCGACCAGGATGATGGGCACCCCGGAACCTTTCAGACGTTCGTAGTCCCGACGCCCTTTGGCCGACGTCTCCACATTGTACTCCTGGTAGGGAATGTGGTTTGTCTTGAAATAACCCTTGGCCTGGCGACAGATGCCGCACCAGTCTGTGGTGTAGATGACCACCTGACGATCGTGACTCAGGCCCCTGTCGAGCGTCTGGATCTCAGGACGATGGATGCTGTTGATCTGTAATTCGACCCGTGTGGGCGCACTCTCCGGCGGCGGCCGGTCACCGAAGTGGGTGCGGCCTTGGGCGTCTTTCCAGGTGTAAACCTCGGCTTGGCAGAGTGGGCTCGAGAAGGTGGCCAGCAGGCACAACAGGGCTCTGAGATTCATGGCTCGAATTCATGGCAAATTATTCGTTGCAAGTTTAGACGCTCTTGCCTGTACGGGGGAGTCGAGGAGTTCTCACTCCCGGCAATGCCGGGCGTCACCGCACAAAGCGCCAAATCGGGGCTGCCGAGCCGGCTTGGGGCAGGCGTTATTTTACTTTGTGGATGCTCGACCTTGGTGTATAAATCGCGCACTCTGCGGTCCACTTCATAACGCGCTTGAAAAATCTGACCTCCTCCACCGGTCCCGGTGACAGCGATCTCTTCGATATCGTGGCGGACGCCATCGAGACCAGGGGGTATATCGTCCTCCCTGCGGCACTGCCGCCATCGCTCAACGACGCGCTCTATCTCCATCTCAAAACCCTCGACTCCGACGCTTTCGCGCCGGCGCGAATCGGCCGCGAACTGGATGAGATGCGCAATCCCTTCGTGCGTAACGACCGCATATGCTGGCTGGTCCCCAATGCGCCGGCGGTGACCGCCTACCTGGCATGGACGGAGCGGCTGCGGCTGGCACTCAACCAGAGACTGTTCCTGGGACTGTTCGACTACGAGTGCCACTTCGCCCACTACCCACCGGGTGCGTTCTACAAAAAGCATCTCGATGCCTTTCTGGGTGAACGCAACCGGGTGCTGACCACGGTCTACTACCTGAACCCCAACTGGCAACCGGGCGAGGGAGGCGAGCTGCTCCTCTACGCGCCGGAGAGCGGCGAACTGCTCGAGACCGTAGCGCCCGGTTTTGGCTGGATGGTGATCTTCCTCAGCGAACGCTTTCCTCACGAAGTGGTGCCGGCCCTGCGCGAGCGTTACAGCATTGCGGGCTGGTACCGGGTCAACAACAGCCTGCAGGGGCGTATCGACCCGCCAGGCTGATGCTTCGCTGAACCCCTGCCGGGAGAATTACCTGAAGAACTCCATAGTTTATACCCATTCTCCACCGGTACCCCGTAAGACTATGCTCACAGCGAGGCTAACCCCCACCTCGTTCAGATCCTAAAGCCAGGGGGACCTTTGGAGGAGTGAGTCTGTGAAAAATGTCTTCAATCGTTACTTTGTGCTGCTTTTGGCAAGCCTGATGTTGTCCGCCGGCGCGGCCTTCGCCGAGCAGGGGTATGGCAAACAGAAGGTGGTCTATCACATCAACTACGACGACCCGAAACTGCAACAGGCGGCCATGCGAAATATCCAGAATCATATCAACGCCGTCGGTGCTGAGAACCTGGAACTCAAAGTGGTACTGCACGGAAATGGACTCTCCCTGCTGTTGTATCCCGATTCGCTGGCCAAGTTGACCAAGTTCAAGCAAGCCAATGCCACTGAGGAGATGACGGCCCGGATCGACGGACTGAAGAGTCAGGGGGTCGCCTTCCAGATCTGCGGCAACACGTTGAAAGGACGCAACGTGGACCTTGCGGCCGATGTCTACGATGCCGATGTGGCCGATGTGGTGCCCAGCGGTGTGGCCGAACTGGCAAAACTGCAAACTCAGGGTTATACCTACATAAAACCCTGATGAGCCTGGGGCGACCCGCTCACGGCGGGTCGGGCCCCGGCCGGGCCGCTGGAAGCCGATACCCCGGCAAGAGAAGTCAAATGGAAAAACAGCACTACATCTACCATGCCGTTGTCACCGAGGTGTATGACGGGGATACCATCACCGTGGATATCGATCTGGGACTCAATATCTGGGTGCGCGACGAAAAGCTGCGCCTGCATCGCATCAACGCCCCCGAGGTGCGCGGTGAGGAGCGGGAGCGTGGACTGGTTTCGCGGGACTGGCTGCGCGAGCGGGTGCTCGATCAGCTCATCGTCATCGAGACCATTCAGGACAAAAAGGGTAAGTACGGGCGTTACCTGGCGGAAGTCTGGCTGGGTGATCTCAATATCAACGATGCGCTGGTGAGCGCGGGAATGGCCGAGTACAAGGAGTATTGAAACCGCTTCCTTGCCAGGTCCGGAAACGCAGAGTGACTCACCGTCGCGAGCCTCATCTCATGCTATGATGATGGCCTTTTCAGAGGGTCGGTTCGAGCCCGTCCGCTACCGGAACACGCAACGGAAGAAGTCTTGAAAGCCTTGATCAGTGCCGCCGTGGAGATCTGCCTGCTACGGCTCGGACCCCAGCACATGCCCGCATCGCCCGCCCTGTTCGGGCTGTTGCTGCTGCTCAACCTGATGCTGGGTATCCTGACCTTGACGGTGGTCCGCATCGGCGTCGGCATGGCGATTCTGGAAAGCCTGTTCGAACTGGCCGTGATGCTGGGTGTGCTCTACCTGGCCTTGAGGATGCGGGGCAGGCTTCGGCGCTTCAGTCAGACCGCTATCGCGCTGTTGCTCAGCGGGCTGCTGCTCAATCTGCTGGCATTGCCGCTGTTCTCCTGGAATCAACGCACCGCTTCTGTCGAGTCGGGCCTGTTGGTGCTGCTGCTGGTGTTCTGGAGTATCGTGGTGCTGGGACATATCATCCGGCACACCTTCGAGGTGGACCTGAATTTCGGCATCGCCGCCAGCGTGCTCTACACCCTGGTGACCTGGAATCTCACCGCTGTACTGTTTCCGGTGCCCGCCTGATGCATCTGCATATCCTCGGTATCTGCGGCACGTTCATGGGCGGAATCGCCCTGCTGGCGCGAGCGCTGGGACATCGGGTCAGCGGCTCCGACGCCAACGTCTATCCCCCCATGAGCACCCAGCTGGAGGCGGCGGGGATCGAACTGATGGAGGGCTACCATCCCGAGCATCTGCAGCCGGTGCCCGATGTGGTGGTGGTCGGTAACGCCATGTCGCGGGGCAACCCGGCGGTGGAGTACCTGTTGAATCAGGGCTTGCCCTACACCTCGGGTCCCCAGTGGCTGTCCGAACAGGTGCTGCAGGGACGCTGGGTGCTGGCCGTGGCCGGCACCCACGGCAAGACCAGCACCGCCAGCATGCTGGCCTGGCTGCTGGAGGACGCGGGGCTGAGTCCCGGCTTTCTGATCGGGGGGGTGCCGGAGAACTTCGGTGTCTCGGCGCGGCTCGGCGAGAGCCCGTTCTTCGTGGTCGAGGCGGACGAGTACGATACCGCCTTCTTCGACAAGCGTTCCAAGTTCGTGCACTACCGTCCCCGCACCCTGGTGTTGAACAATCTGGAATTCGACCATGCCGACATCTTCGACGATCTGCTCATGATCCAGCGGCAGTTTCACCACCTGGTGCGCACGGTGCCTTCGCAGGGCAGGATCGTGGCGCCGCTCAACGACGGCAACATCCACGAAGTGCTCGACATGGGCTGCTGGACGCCGGTGGAATACTTCGATCCCGAGATCGAGGCCGGCTGGCATGCCGAGGCGGCCAGCGCCGATGGCCATTGCTTCGATGTGATCTGCGAGGGCGAGCGCGCGGGCCGGGTCGATTGGTCACTGATCGGCAGTCACAACGTGGCCAATGCGCTGGCCGCGCTGGCGGCGGCGCGCCATGCCGGGGTGCCCGCGGAGCAGGCGATCGCCTCCCTGACCGGTTTCAGGAACGTCAAACGGCGCATGGAACTGCGTGGCGAGGTGCATGGCATCCGTGTCTATGACGATTTCGCCCACCACCCGACAGCGATCGCCACCACCCTCGAGGGTCTGCGCCGTCAGGTCGGGAAAGCCCGTATCATCGCCCTGCTGGAGCCGCGCTCCAATACCATGAAAATGGGTGTGCATGCGCAGTTGCTGGCGGATTCGCTGACGGCGGCCGACCAGGTGCTGGTGTTCGAACCGCCGGATCTGCGCTGGGATCTGGCCGCCGCCCTGAGTCCGCTGGGGGCGCATGCCGAACGTTTTTCCGACACCGCCGAACTGGTCCGCCGGGTGGTCGAACTGGCGGTCCCCGGCGATCATCTGCTGGTGATGAGCAATGGTGGCTTCGAGGGTATCCATCAGCGCCTGCTCGACGCCCTGGAGGAGGAGCATGGGTAGATCCGAACAACCGATCGCAGTGGCCATCACCGGTGCCTCCGGAAGCGCCTATGCCCTGCGTTTGCTGGAGTGCCTGATCGGTGCGGGTGAGGCGGTCGACCTGATGATCAGCCAGGCCGGCCAGATCGTCTTGAAAATGGAGTCGGACCTCGATGTGCCGGCCCAGCCCGGCGAGGCGGAGAAGCTGCTGTCGGCCCATTTCGGCGCGGCTGCGGGACAGTTGCGGGTATTCGGTCGTCAGCAGTGGCTGGCGCCCGTGGCCAGCGGCTCTAACCCGCCGCGTGCCATGGTGGTCTGTCCCTGTACCAGCGGTACCCTGTCGGCCATCGCCTGCGGCGCCAGCAACGACCTCATGGAACGGGCGGCCGACGTGGTCCTGAAGGAGCGGCGCAAGCTGATCCTGGTGGTGCGCGAGACCCCCTTTTCCGATATCCACCTGGAGAACATGCTCAAGCTCAGCCGCATGGGCGCGGTTATCATGCCGGCCAATCCCGGTTTCTATCACCGGCCGCAGAACCTGCAGCAACTGGTGGATTTCATGGTGGCCCGCATCCTCGATCAGCTCGAAGTGCCCCATCAATTGATGTCCCGTTGGGGGGATTGAATCACACCCCCAACGGGTATTCCGGGATTGCGTCAGCGGCGGATTATCGGCTCTTGAGATAACCGGCGATGGCGCTCGCCTGCTCTTCGCTGATCTGGGGGAAGGCGGGCATCACATGGCCGCCGTTACGGATCTTGGCGGCGATTTCCTCGGCGCTCTCATCGCTGCCCGCGACGGCGAGCAGAAAGCCGAACTTGCCTTCACCGTTATCGCCGTGACAGCCGGCACAGGCTTCGGCGAACAGCTGGTCGGCGGCAGCGCCGGCGGTGGGTGTGTAGTCACTGCTGCTGCAGCCGCCCAGACCGACGGCAAATAAGCAGGCGACGATGAATCGGGTCGTTTTGTACATCTCAGCCTCATTCATGAGTGGGTTGTGTTTACCCCTGCGCTTGACGCAGGCGTCTGAGATTGTACCCGTCTGTCAGGGAGTGGCAAGGTTACTCGATGATGGTGCTGCAATTGCGACCGTTCTGTTTCGATTGGTAGAGCGCGGCGTCGACCCGCTTTATCAGGCTGGCGATGGTGTCGCCCGGTTTCAGCACGCTGCCGCCGAAGCTGGCAGTGACGGGGCCGACCTCACGGTGCTGAAAACTCTCGATCTTGCTGCGCAGGGTTTCGGAGATGCTCTTGAGTTCGAGGATCTCGGTCAGTGGAGTGATGATCATGAACTCCTCGCCACCCCAGCGGGCGAGGGTGTCGCTTTTGCGAATGTGCTGCCTTATCAGGTTGACCGTGTTCTTCAATACCTCGTCGCCGATGTCGTGTCCGTAGGTGTCATTCACCTGTTTGAAGTGGTCGAGATCGAACATGATCAGACCGAGATCGTTGTCGGTCGTTTGCGCCCACTCGATCTGATGCTTCAGTTCGTCATCGAACTTGAGTCGGTTGAAGGTCTGGGTCAACCGGTCTGTGGTGGCCATGTGCTGCAGCTGCTTTTCCATCAGCACCGTCTCTGTCACATCGCGATGTGATTCGACAATCTGCTCGACATGCTGGCCGGTGCTGTCGAAAAGCGGTGTCGCGCGCACATCGATATAGAGCAGTTTGCCGTTGTGATCATAGTGCTTGTGACGCACCGATACCGGATTGCCGGTGATTATGACCTCATGGATGGGGCAGGGCTCGTTGAGGCCGGTGCAGGGTGTGTCCCGCTTGTGCGAAAGACGAAAGCAGGTCATTTCGGAATTGATTTCGCGGCCGCCGTTGTAGAGCGATCGGGCTGACTGGTTGGTGAGTTGCAGTTGATAGTTGCTGACATCGATCACCAGGGTCGGATCGGGCAGGGTATCGACCACTTTCTGGATATAGTCGCGTGACAGGGTGAGTCGGTGTTCGGCGTCCTTGAGTGCGCTGATGTCGCTGATATGCGCATAGTAGTGCGAGACCTTGCCGTATTCGTCGCGAATGGCACGGCAAACGTCCTGCACCCACTTTCGATTGCCCTGGTGGTCGAGCACGCGGTAGGGGGAGCGTTTGAAGGTGTCGTTGTGGGCCTGATTGGCGGCCTCTGTCTCACTGATGTATTGGGGCAGATAGGGCGGATCGATGATGCTGGTGTAGGACATGCCCTGGTGCAGAAAGGCATCCGGGCTGTAACCCAACAGGGTCTCGATGTTGCTTGAAATGTAATCCACCGGCCAGCCGATTTCGTTGCGCAGTTTGACGATGGTGCCGGGGCCGCTGACAAAGAGGTTCCGCTCGAATGCGATCTGGTCGTTGAGGGCGGCGATCTCCTGTTTCTGCAGGCGGCGCCGGTCCCGGTGCCAGAGCAACAGTCCGAGGATGAGAGCGATCAGCAGCAGACTGATGATGAAAGGCGGCATGATGGCGTGTGTCTGCCGCTTCAGCATGCTCTCGATCTGAGCCTCCGGTGTGAACAGCAGAATCGTCAGGCAGCTTTTGCACACGCCCTCAATTGCACTGCCGCCCGGATTGACATGGTCGAAGGTGAACAGACCCTCGGAGGTGATGTCCTGGCCGCGGAGTTCGGTGTTCAGGGCATGCCAGATGGTCGGGTGCTGGGTGCGCAGGTTGGTTTGCGGACTGTCCGGAAACATGAAGCTCCAGATCTGTGCGCTGTCGGGGCTGATCAGCGGATAGCCGTCACTGTTGATCAACAGTGCCTGGCCGGGAAACCCGCTGGTGGAGAGGGTGAACTCGTTGAGCAACGCTTCCGCCAGGTAGTTGATCAGCATGACGCCTATGGTTCTTCCCCCGCTGTCGGAGACCGGCGTGCCGAACCGGATCATCGGCTTCAGTGGTAGCTCGACTTGGTGGCTCTCGATGTTCAGGTCGAGGGGCGAGACGTAGACCGTTCCCGGCGGCAGCCCGATGACATCCGTGAAATAGTAACGATGTTTTTTCGATTGCAGCTTGCTTTCCGATACCGGGGCCGGGCTACCTTGGTTGTAGTTGACCCGAACCACCTCGGTACCATTGTGATCTATAAAACGAATTTGATCGTAGTCTTTGCGGTGATAGGAAAAGTCGGTCCACAGCTCTTCCAGTACATGCCGGGCGTGCTCGTCCTGAGTATCCCGGTAGAGATCGCTGAGGTGTTCTCCGCTGGCAAGAAACATGAGGTCGGTTGAGATGTCCTCGAAGGAAGATTCCATCTGCTTGCTCAGCTGATTGATCAGGTTGTTCCCGCTGAGCATCAGGTCCGCCTCGAGCACCTTGCGCAGATGTTGTCGGGTGAAGTGGTAGAGCACAAACGAAGTCAGCAGCAACAGCGCCAGTGAGAGCACGTAGACTTTGATGAACCGGCTGTTGCTCACGGTCGGGGAGGTTTCGACTCCTGCGTGGCAGGGTCGTGTTGTGAAGGACGGAAGAGCACCACCGCACCCTTGATCTCACCATTGTTCAGGATCGGGGTGCTGATGCAGTCGACTTCAAGTGCTGAGCCATCCTTGCGCCAGAAGACCTCGTTTTCACGGCGTTGCACCTGGCCGTGCCGGAGGACGCTGGTGATCGGGCAGTCTTCGGCTGGATAGTGGCTGCCGTCAGCGTGGCTGTGATGCCATAACTGGTGGCTTTCCCGATGCAGCATCTCGTCCACCGCGTAGCCAAGCAGGCTGGCGGCGGTCGGGTTGACAAAGGTGTGCCGGCCCTCTTTGTCGAGACCGAGAATGCCGTCGCCGGCCATATTCAGGATCAGTTCCGTTTGGTGCTGGGTTTGCTGATTCTCGTCTTCCAGGGCCTTGTAGTGACTGATGTCATCGATGACGGCAATAAAGTAGATGTCGGCAGGATCGGCAGCCGGTTTGCAGGAGAGCGTGAGTTGGCACCATTTCAAAACTCTGCCGGCGGAGAGCAGACGGAACTGTACCGACACGCTTTCGTGCGGATCGTGCCGCAAGCGGTCGAAGGCCTCGGTGACCTGTGCCAGATCGTCCTTGTAGACCAGCGCCTTGAGGTTCGTTTTATGCAACTCTTCCGGGGTGTGACCGACAATGCTGCAGAGCCGTTTATTCATATTCAGCAGCTGTCCGGATGGCGTGATGTGCGCCAAGCCCACGGCGGCTTGCTCGAAAGTGGCGATCTGCGCCTCCTGGCTCTTCTTGAGATGTCGCTTGTGCTCGCTCAATGAACGGTTGAGACGCACGATGCGCACACTCATGCCGATCAGGAAAAGCAGTGCCAGTGTCAGCGGCAGGTACCAGTACCAGTAGGATTTCAGGGAGGCGCTAAAGCGTTTCTGCAGGGGTTGATCGAAAGGTGGCAGCTCCAGCAGCTGCAGAAGATCGCGCACGGTCTGGTAGTTCTCCGGGATGGTCCAGCCCTTGATGTGTGCCTGCCTTGCCGCGGTATGGTCCGGTGGCAGCTGGAGCAGAGCGATGGAGACCTCCTTGGCCAGTTGCTGCGGAGTATGCGGCAGTTGCGCGAAAGGCCATTCAGGATAGAGTGGCGTGCTCACCGCGTAGGGGAAGTCGTTGTAGGTGCGCGGAATGATGATGCGCAGTTGGTCGAGCGAGATCTTCCCCTCATGGGCCATGCGTTCAAGGGTGTCGGTCCGCACGATGCCCACATCGGCCTCCTTGTGCAGTACCGCCTCGACCACCGCGTCGTGGGTGCCTAGAAATGAAAGGGAAGCCAGGTTCCAGGTCTCGATGCCGGCCGCACGGATCTCGCGCAATGCCATGATCCAGCCGCCCAGCGAGGTATGGTGCACCGCCGCCAGGCGATGGTTGGCCAGGTCTGAAAGGGTGTAGATCTGCTGATTGCCTTTGCGGGTGAAGATGACACTGCCGAACTTGGTGATGCTGGTATCGTCCGAGAGTTCGTTGATCAGGGTGAGAATGCGCCGTACACCGTATTCAACCGAGAGGTTGACGTAGATACCCGGATTGACGATAACGAAGTCAACCAGTCGGTTTTTGACGATCACCGGAATGTCGTCGAATTTCATCGGTACCACTCTGAACTGGTGCTGCGGCAGGGTCTGGTTCAGATAGTCCGCCGTTGCGTTCCATTTCTCCAGGCTCTTTTCGTAGCCGCGTTTGGCCAGCACGCCGATGCGCACCTCGTCGGCCGTCGCGGTCTGCCATGCACTGGGTAGGGCGATGCCGGCGAGGATTATCAGGACGCTAAACAGCAAGTGATTGATGGAGATAGGTTTCACGCCGGCTTGTTGAATTTGTTAGAGGGGCTGAATATCGTAATATCGTAATTCCATTATGGTAGATCGACCATATCCCCCGTAACTTTACTGTGAGCGGTCCGGCTGGACCGGTCTTACCCGTTCGCAGGTCCCCGCGTTAGAGAGGTTGATCAGCAACCGGTCACCATCCTGGATCACCCAGGACGACGCGATCGGCCGCAAATCCTGGAGCAGTTGATCGAAAGGCTGGCTGAAGACAGTTTCGGTACGTGGAATCACCAGCAGGTTGAGCAACGGCTCGGCCCGCTGGCGAGAGACATTGCCGACCAGCAGCGGTGCCTGTCCCGGCGTCAGTCGGTAGTCGGTCGACCAGAGCCGTAGCAGCAACCGGTCGCCATGCGGAAGATCCTTGCTGAAGACGGCCTGTTCGTGTGCATCGCCGTGGACCTGCGGCAGCACCGGCAGACGGCTGGGTTCGGTACGCGGCGAAAGCAGCCGCAGCAGATTGTGCCAATCGAGCATTACGGCCGTACGCCAGCCGTGCGGGGAAAGCCGTTGCAGCAGGCAGGCCGGCTCACCGGCCAGGACCAGGTTCAAAGGGTGGTCACGCTGCCCCCGGAGGTCGTTGCGGAATTCCGGCAGTTGTCCGACCAGCTGCCGCCACTCGTTGCGTGGATAGGTTTCGATCTCACCGGCGGTTTGGTAGTGGCTCAGTTGCCGCTGGTGGTCTGCCACGGCGAGCGCGCTGGCCAACAGGGTGAACGCAAGGGCGGTGCCGATCATCAGCCGCTTGTGGCTGACCGGCTCCACATGGCGATGGTAGGCGATGCCGAGAAAGGCGATCCAGGCGGTACCGAGCATCAGGCTGCCGATGACATCGGTCAGCCAATGCACCCCGAGATAGAGCCGCGACAGGGATACCGCGCCGATCAGCAGGGCCGCCAGGCTATAGGGCAGCCAGCGCCACTCACGCTGCAGGTGGCGGGCGAACATGATGGAGAAGAAGCCATAGAAGGTGACCGCGCGCAGAACATGGGCGCTGGGGAATGACCAGGGGCCGAGCGCATCACCGGCGGCCGGCGGTCGGGGCACCTGCAGGCTGATTTTCAACAGCCAGGGCGCCAGCAGTCCGAACAGGCACGCCGCCAGCAGATGGTAGCTGGCGCGCCGTTCACCGCGCAGCCACAACACCAGGCCGATTCCGGCAGCGAAGAGCATGACCGGGGCGAGGTCCCCGGGTGCGCTGAATGCGGTCATCAGGTGATCGCCCCAGGGAGAGCGCAGGCTCTGCAAGGTGGTGTAGACCAGCTGGTCGATGCCGGCCGTGAGGGACCCGCCCAGGATCACCCCGGTCAACAATACGAAGAGCAGGGTGGTCACCAGCAATAGGGTGGCGAGGGCGGCCAGGCCCTTGGCCTCGGGGTGATCCGGGTCGGCCAGGGCGCTGGAGAGGGAACGAAAGCCCGGATGCAGCTGGCCCCAGTCGAAGGCCCACTGCACCAGCTGGGTGGCGTGGGGCTGGATCAGTCGAAACAGACCGCGGGCGGCGACAAACAGCAGCCAGGTGAGGGCCAGCACCAGCAGCAGCAACAGGACCAGCCTGAAGGCCACTTCGGAGGCCAGCTCCAGGGAGGCGCCGAAGACGATGCCGGGCAGCAGGTAGGCGGGCGCCCAGACCAGTGCCGAACTCAGGTTGGCGATCAGAAAACGCCAAGGCGCCATGCCGAGCATGCCGGCCACCAGGGGGATGATGGCGCGCACCGGACCGAAGAAGCGGCCCACGGCCACGCTCTTGCCGCCGAAACGCTGAAAGAACTCGATGCCGCGCTCCAGGCCCTTGGGATGGCGATTGAAGGGCCACATCCGGCGCAGCCGCTGCTGGTAGTGGCGTCCGAGCCAGAAGCTCAGGCCGTCGCCCGCCACCGCGCCGGCCACCGCCCACCAGAACACCGGCCAGAAATCGAGGGTGCCGGTGGCGATGAGGGCGCCGAAACCGAACATCGCCAACACCCCCGGCACCAGCAGCCCGAACACGGCCACCGATTCAGCGAAGGCGACACAGAAGACCGCCACCCCGGCCCAGAAGGGATTCGCCCCGATCCACGCCACCAGCTGTGTGAAGAGTTCGGTCATCTCGGTTCAGCCCACACCGCGGGCGTCGGGCAGGGCGCTGCCGTCGGCCGGCTCACTCCTGAGCGTCGCCCTGCTGTCGGGCTTCGTAGTCTTCATAGCGTTGACGCTGGGTCGGGCAGTCCGGGTCGTCACGACGGTCGAGACACTGCTGGATGCGCATCGACTCGACCGTTTCGTAACCGCTGCGCCTGGCGCTCTGCCAGCTGCAGGCCGGGAGCAATGCGGTGATCAGAAGCAGGCTGAACACTCGGTGTGCCATGCGTTGTCTATCCCAGGCTGGCGAAGGCCTCGCCGGCGGCGGCGATGGTCGCCTCGATATCGTTCTCGCTGTGGGCGGCGGAGACGAAGCCGGCCTCGAAAGCGGAGGGGGCGAGGTAGACGCCGCGATCCAGCATGGCGTGGAAGAAGGCCTTGAAGCGCTCCTGATCGCAGCCGGTGGCGCCGGCAAAGTCGCTGACCTGGGGCTGATCGGTGAAGAAGAGCCCGAACATGCCGCCCACATGGTTCTCCGCCAGCGGGATGCCGGCCGCGTCCGCGGCCTGCCTGATACCCTGGGTGAGGGTCTCCACTTTCGCTGAGAGGGCGTCGAAGAAGCCGGGGGCCGAGATCAGCTCCAGGGTCTGCAGCCCCGCCGACATGGCCACCGGATTTCCGGAAAGCGTGCCGGCCTGATAGACCGGGCCCAGGGGGGCGATCTTCTGCATGATCTCCAGCTTGCCGCCGAAGGCGCCTACCGGCATGCCGCCGCCGATCACCTTGCCCAGGGTGGTCAGGTCGGGGGTGACGCCATAATGGGCCTGGGCACCGCCAAGGGCGACCCGGAAGCCGGTCATCACCTCGTCGAAGATCAGCACCGTGCCGTAGCGGTCGCAGACCTCGCGCAGGGTCTCCAGGAAGCCGGCAACCGGCGGAATGCAGTTCATGTTGCCCGCCACCGGTTCGACGATGATACAGGCGATCTGCTCGCCCATTTTATCGAACAGCTCGCGCACCTGGGCGCTGTCATTGTAGCTGAGGGTGAGGGTGTGCTCGGCCAGGCTGGCGGGCACGCCGGGGGAGGAGGGCTCGCCCAGGGTCAGCATGCCGGAACCGGCCTTCACCAGCAGCGAGTCGGAGTGGCCGTGGTAGCAGCCCTCGAACTTGACGATCTTGTCGCGCCCGGTATGGCCGCGGGCGAGGCGGATCGCCGACATGGTGGCCTCGGTACCGGAGCTGACCATGCGCACCATCTGCATGCTCGGCACCAGCTCGCAGACCTTGTCCGCCATCTGGGTCTCCAGTTCGGTGGGGGCGCCGAAGCTGAGGCCCTTGTTGATGATGGAGGCGACCGCCTCGATCACCTCGTGGTGGGCGTGGCCGAGGATCATCGGTCCCCAGGAGCCGACATAGTCGATATAACGGTTACCGTCCGGATCATAGAGGTAGGGACCGGCCGCGCAGTCGATGAAGACAGGATCGCCACCTACACCACGAAAGGCGCGGACTGGCGAGTTCACCCCGCCGGGGATGTGTTTCTGGGCGGCGGTGAAGAGCTCCTGGGAACGGCTCATGATGGGACTCCTTGGTGTGTTCTGTGTGTCTCAGCTTGCGGCTGCGCCAGGGGCGAACAGGTCGCTCAGCCGGCGGCTGGCGGCTTCGATATCGGGCTGGCCGAAGACCCCGTGGATCACTGCCAGCATGTCGGCCCCCGCCGCGATCAATGGGGCGCCATTTTCCGGCGTTATTCCACCGATGGCAACCAGCGGCAGGTCGATGACTTCACGGGCCCGTGTCAACAGCCCGGGGTCGGCCTGCACCGCTTCGGGTTTGCTGTGGGAGGAGAAGAAGCGGCCAAAGGCGACATAGTCGACCCCCTGGGCGGCGGCGCTCAACGCCAGCTCGAGCCGGTTGTAGCAGGAGACACCGATAAGGGCCTCAGCGCCGAGCCTGGCGCGCGCCCGGCTCGGGTCGGGGTCGTGCTTGCCGAGATGGACGCCGTCGGCGCCGATCTCCCGCGCCAGTTCGACGTCATCGTTGATGATCAGGAGCGCCTGGTGGCGCCGGCACGACGCCAGCAGCCGGGCGGCGAGCGTTCGCCGCAGTGCGCGGTCGGGCCGCTTGTCGCGAAACTGGATCAGGCGACAGCCGCCGGTCAGGGCCTGCTCCACCTGGTCGGGCAGTGTGCGGTCCGGGCAGAGCTGCGGATCCGTGATGGCATAGAGGCCGCGAAGTGCCCGAGACTTAGCCATCGTCATTCGGTCCGCGCCTCGAGAGGGCGTAGAGACGGTCGGGCGTGGCCTGGCAGCGACCGCTGTGGAAGGCATGTCTGAGTGTTTGCCAGGTGTAGTCGAGCGCCCTCTCCACCGCCCGTTCGAGTGACACACTCCGGGCGAGATGGGCGGCGACGGCGGCGGCCAGGGTACAGCCCGAGCCGTGATATTCACCCGGCAGTCGGCTCGAGGGCAACGTCAGCTCGGCTACTCCCCGGCGATAGAGCCGGTGGCTGATCTGCGCGGCTTCTTGCGGGTCGTGTGTGCCCGTGATCAGTACCGCCTTGGCGCCCAAAGCCAACAGCGCCTCGCCACAGCGCGTCGCTGCCGGGTCACCATCGAGGCCGCTCAAGCGCAGCGCCTCCGGGATATTGGGGGTGATCAGGTCACAGTGGGGAAGCAGCTCTTCACGCAGGCACTGCAACAGGGCGGCCGTGGCCATATCGCTGCCGCCGCCTGCCGCCAGCACGGGATCGAGGACCACGGGTATCGCGGGGTGTGCCCGCAGCAGTTCGGCGACCGCCTTGGCAATCTCCGGGCTGCCCAACAGGCCGATCTTGATAGCGGCCACTGGGCTGTCCTGCAGTAACAGCTGCGCCTGGTGTCGCAGGAGTTCCGGCTCGACAGGCTGCACGTTGCGGACGTTGCAGCTGTCCTGCAGCGTGAGGCAGGTGACGAGGGTCAACGCATGGGCCCGGTTGGCGGCCAGGGATTCGATATCAGCCTGTATGCCGGCACCACCGCTGGGATCGTGACCGCCGATGGCCAACACCACGGGAGGGGAATTCACTTCGTATTGCATCGCACCATTGTAGCGGATTGCCGGGGCCTGGGGAGACGTAACATACTGAAGTTGGCTGTGAAGCTCGAAATCGAAAAAAGTGAAATACTTTTTATTTATCAAATCTCCGGGTTGGATTAAGGGTTTTTCCTAGGATTGGGGACCATCACTGCTAGACTCATGGGGTGAAAAGGCAAACCGGAATGCACGCGAGACAGGATGCAGTCGTTTGTAGAGGATGACACAGACAGACCCTGAACAGGCAGAAACTGACGAGAGATGACTGCGAGGATTGACCAATGAGTCCTAAGGTTTTGGAGCTGGAAGCCGTTGCCCGTCACTATTGTGAATTGGTAGAGAGCCTCAACGAGGGCAATACAGAATGGTTGCAGGAGATCGCTTCCCTGTTGCCGCGGCTGCATGTCTCAGTCGCCGCGCTCAACCTGCCCGATCCGGATCGCAATCACCACACGATAGCCGATCTGGATGCGAGATTCGAACTCTATACCCATCTGCGCCAACTGCTGGGGGAACGCGACAGCTACTGGATGGAATTCGATGTGGCGGGTGACGGACAGACCATGAGCGGCAGTCTGGCGGACGACCTGACCGATATCTATTGCGAGCTCAAACACGGCCTGCGCCTGCTCGATGCCCAGCCGCAGGAGGCGGTGGAGCGGTGGCACAAGGGGTTTCATCTGCACTGGGGACAGCACCTGCTCGATGCGGAGCGGCACCTCTACGATCTCAGCGCACGCAACCAACTGATCTGTTAGGGGCTGCCCATAGAAGCGTGACCTGGGTCGGGCAATAACCTACTGACATTGTAAGTTAATTGGCCAAGCCAGACTGTTTTTTGTTACCATGCGCCCATATGTAAAGTTTCTTTAGGAGTGATTGGGATGAGTTTGACAGCCCTGACCGAAACCGACCTGACACTGACCGCCATGGCGCAGACCAAGATGAGCGAGCTGTTTCAGCAGGTCGACGACAGCATCGAAGGCGTGCGCGTGTTCGCCACCCCGGGTGGTTGCAGCGGTATCAGCTTCGGTATGACCTTCAGCGACGCCATCAACGACAACGACGGTGTACTGCAGTGCGAAGGTTTCAAAGTGATCGTCGATGACGGCACCCTGCAGTATCTGCGCGGTGTCGAGATCGATTTCATCGACCGGGGCGACGGCAACGCCAGCTTCGTCTTCAACAACCTCCAGCCTGTGGGTGGAGGCGGCTGCAGCACCTGCGGCTCCTCTTCCGGTGGTGGCTGCGGCTGATCCTCAGCGGCAAACTGACCTGCGAAACCGCGCCTGGGCAACCGGCGCGGTTTTTTCATGCTTGGGGTTTGCCGGCGGCTGTATAATGTTCGGCCTCTGACCAGGTAACGGGATGTGAGCATGAGCGATCGGATGCTGGATTTGCTGGTGGTGGGCGCAGGCATAAGCGGACTGGGCATGGCACAGATGGCCAAACGGCGGGGCGTCGAAGCACAGGTGCTGGAAGCCAGCTCACATCTGGGCGGCGCCATTCACAGCCGCCCGTTCGAAACCCCTGAAGGCCCTGTCTGGGCCGAGTTGGGCGCCCACACCTGTTACAACAGTTACGGCAACCTGTTGCAGATGCTGGAGGAGACCAGCCAGCTCGAGACCCTGCAGTCGAAGCTGAAACTGAAGTACCGCCTGCAGATGGGCGATGGCCTGCACTCGATACCCTCCCAGCTCAATTTCGTCGAGCTGCTCGGTGTGCTGCCGAGGTTGTGGTTGAGTAAAAAGGCGGGACAAACCGCTGAAGGCTATTTTGGCGGGATCATCGGGAAGCAGAACTTCGCCAAGGTGCTCGGACCGGCCCTCGATGCGGTGGTTTGCCAGCCGGCAGCCGCCTTCCCCGCCGATGCCCTGTTCCGTAAGAAGGCCAGACGCAAGGAGATCGAGCGCAGCTACACCGGTCCCGATGGTCTGCAGTCGTTCGTGGAGGGGATAGCCAGTGGCCTGAGTGTCGAACACGATGCTCCGGTCAAGGTCATAAAGCAGGTCTCCGATGGCTACCAGGTCGTGCTCGATGATGGACGCACGATGAGCACGAAGAGGCTGGTGTTGGCTGTGGCTCCCGATGTCGCCGGCGAACTGCTGCAGGCTACCCTGCCCGAGCTGGCGGCGCGCCTGGACGAGATCGAAATGGCGGAGATCGAGAGCCAGGCCGTGCTGCTGCGGGCAGAGGATATGGCGCTGCCCAGAGTGGCGGGTATCATCGGCGTCGAGGACGATTTCTACTCGGTGGTTTCACGGGATCCGGTGCCCGATCCCAGCTACCGTGCATTCACCTTCCACTTTCGCCCGGGGAGACTGGATTATGCCGGTCGCCTCACCCGTATCTGTCAGGTGCTGGGTGTCGAGTCGTCGGCCGTAGTCGAGAGTGTGAGCACCTCGAACCGACTGCCGGCATTGCGCTTGGGCCACGCCGAGCGTATTGCGTGGATCGATCAGCGGCTGCAGGGAACGGCGCTGGGGCTCACCGGCAACTGGTTCCAAGGTGTTTCCATCGAAGACAGCCTCGTGCGTTCGGCGCAGGAGTGCGAGCGTCTGCTGGGTTAGCGGGCGCTCACTTTTTAGAGCCTTCCACCGGTTTGTCGCCGGGTGGAAACAGCTGTCTCATCTCGGCCTCCCGCTCCTCGGGCGTGTGCAGGTCTGCCTGGGGACTCTCCCCCTTGCCGCCGAAGAATTGGCCGATCCGCTGGAACAGCCGTTTGAGCGCACGCCAGAGTTTGGGCAGGAACCAGACGACCAGAACCACGAAGATGGCCAGCAGTACCAGAAAAGCCAATGGGTAGTTGAGCGCGGTCCAGAGACCCCCGATGACTGCCAGGTCCTCCACAATCGAGGCTGTCCAGTTGGTGACCGGTTCCGGCGAGGTGTTGATCAGCAGGCGTGAGCCGGCCTTGGTGAAGTGGCTGCCTGCCGCCAGAGTGCCGCCGACCAGCGCCGCGGCCAGTTCGGCGGCCTGATTCACCTCGAAGCCACTGGCGGCGCCGGCTGCCAGCAGGGCGCCGGCGGGGATGCGGATGAAGGTGTGCAGCGTGTCCCAGCCGGTGTCGACCCCCGGGGTCTTGTCGGCGAAGAATTCGACACAGTACATCACGCCGGCAACGGCCATCACCAAGGGGTCACTCAAGACCTCCAGACCGGGGGGCAATACCACATGTCCTGTCGTGCCGAGATAGCCCAATACGAACACGGCGGCATAGAGATTGATGCCGGCGGCCCAGCCGGCGCCCAGGGTCAGGGCCAATGTGTTGATGGTTTCCATGTGTAATACCCAGAATCTGCCTTCTTCTGCCCGGCATGCGATTGAGCACGGGTTCAAGTGATAATGTGATGCCAAGTGTCCGGTTTTTCCAGCGCCATGACACCTTTGTTCACCTTTTGTGCGAGGGGTTCACATTCGGTAAGCCGTATGCAGGGGTGAATAGACGCTGTTCTGAGCCCTGGCTGCAGAAGCATGGTGCTTTCGCTTTCGAGAGTCAGGACGTATGATTGAAGGATTTCCTTCATAAATTACTTCAGGTTACGAGGCTCATGATCAAGGTTGGCATTGTCGGTGGGACCGGATATACGGGTGTGGAGCTGCTACGGCTGCTGGCACGCCATCCCGAGTGCGAGGTGGTGGCCATCACCAGTCGTGCCGAGGCCGGTAAGCCGGTGGCAGCGCTGTTTCCCAATCTGCGCGGTCACTATGAGCTGGAATTTCAGACCCCCGACGAGGCCAGGTTGGCCAATTGCGATCTGGTCTTTTTCGCCACCCCCAACGGCATCGCCATGACTCAGGTCTCGGATCTCCTCGCCGCCGGGGTACGGGTGATCGATCTGGCCGCCGATTTCCGCATCAGGGATCGGGCACAGTGGGAAAAGTGGTATGGCATGGAGCATGCCGCACCACAGTTGCTGGGTGAGGCGGTCTATGGTCTGCCGGAGGTCAATCGCCAGGCTGTGAAACAGGCCCGGCTGGTGGCCAATCCCGGCTGCTATCCTACGGCAGTGGCGTTGGGATTTCTGCCGCTGGTGGAGAACGGTCTGATCGATCTGACTCACCTGATCGCGGATACCAAGTCGGGTGTCAGCGGTGCCGGACGCAAGGCCAGCGTGGCCCAGTTGATGGGCGAGGCCGGTGAGAGCTTCAAAGCCTATGCGATACCTGGCCATCGTCATCAACCGGAAATCCGCCAGACCCTGAGTCAGGCGGCCAAAGAGGACGTGAGCCTGACATTCGTGCCTCACCTGGTACCGATGATCCGGGGCATCGAAGCGACCCTCTATGCCCGTCTCAAAACGGACCCGGCTGAGGATCTGCAAGGCCTGTTCGAACAGCGCTACCGGGAGGAGCCCTTTGTCGATGTGTTGCCGGCCGGATCACATCCGGAAACCCGCAGCGTGCGCGGCTCCAACCACTGCCGGATCGCCGTGCATCGGCCTCTCGACGGTGACGTGGTGGTGGTCAGCTCGGTCATCGACAATCTGGTCAAGGGGGCGGCCGGCCAGGCGATACAGAATATGAACCTGATGTTTGACCTGCCGGAGACGGCGGGTCTGGAACAAGTGGCCCTGCTGCCCTGAGGCGATGCGAAATCCGCGAATATTCAGACCGCCGAAGATCGTCTCAGCCCAGCAGGGAGTACCCCTCTGGGTGCGTGGCACACTGTTCGTCCTGCTGCTGCTCGGAGTGGCTTGGCTGGGCTACCAGCAGGGCAGCAACGGTACGGCCGGTTTCGTCGGCCTGCAGCCCGACTCCAAGCATCGAATCGAGACCTTGGAAGAGGAGCGGAATGCGCTGCGACGTGAGCTTGCCATGGTGAAACAGGCCGCGGAGATCGATCGTGAGTCGATCGTGTCGATCCGGGATCAGATCAAACAGTATCAGGACGAACGCTTGAAGATGGAGGAGGAGCTGGCGTTCCTGCGCGGTATCGTCTCCACCAACAGCAAGAAGCAGGCCCTGAGGGTGCAGAACTTCAAACTGGAGCCCGGGCTCGAAGAGGGTCAATACATCTACAGATTTTCGGTCAGTCAGGTGATCAACAGTGGAACGGTCGCCAAAGGTGTGATCGAACTGAACGTCGAAGGACTACAGAACGGGCGTTCCACGAGGCTCAGTCTGGCTCAGGTCTCGGAAGAGAAGCTGGACAAGATCAAGATGCGGTTTCGCTTCTTTCAGAACGTGGAAGGCAAGCTGCAGCTGCCCAAGGATTTCGAGCCGGCGAGTATCGAGATCGACGTCAAGCCGAGTGGTGGCAAGCTCGAACCGGTCAAGGAGTCCTTCAACTGGTCACCCATCTCCTGAAGTCATAGGAAGGAAATAATGTTCGGAAAGAGTAAACACAAGTTTCGCGCGCCAAGGATCAGCACCGTGATCGGCTCCGGCACCGAGATCCGGGGCGATATCCATTTCGTGGACGGCTTGCATGTGGATGGGGTCGTCAAAGGCGACGTGATCTCGGATCCCCAGGATGCCTCGGCCACCCTCACGCTCAGCGAATTGGGAACCATCGAGGGCAACGTTCGTGTCGGCAACGTAATGCTCAACGGCACGGTGGTGGGCGACGTCATCGCCGCCAATCGGGTGGAATTGGCCCCCAAGGCGCGCATCAGCGGCACCCTGACCTACGCCCTGCTGGAGATGTCGATGGGGGCCGAGGTCAATGGCAAACTGATCCATGCCGCTGAGGAGGAGCCACGAAAGCTCGAGTTCGATGGTAGCAAAGAGTCCACCAATGCTCCTGGATCCGCCAAACAGGTTATGAACCCAGCTTCCAGCGATGAGGAGCAGAGTACCGGCAATACTTGACTAAATTAATAGGTATTTGCATACTGTAAGCATCTCACGATGACCAGATCGTGTCAGGAATCCACAAGCGAGATAGATCATGACCACAGCAGAAGCAGTAAACGACGCCATTGTTTTCACCGAGGCCGCCGCTGACAAGGTGGCTGCTTTGATCAAGGAGGAGGGCAATCCGGACCTGATGCTACGGGTCTACATTCAGGGTGGCGGATGCTCCGGTTTCCAGTATGGATTCTCTTTCGATGAGAACGAAAACGAGGGCGACACCCGGGTGATCACCAACGGCGTGACCCTGTTGGTGGATCCCATGAGCATGCAGTACCTGATGGGGGCCGAGGTCGACTATACCGAAGGTCTGCAGGGCGCCCAGTTCATCATCCGCAATCCGAACGCCACCACCACCTGTGGCTGCGGCTCCTCCTTCTCCGTCTGACAGCTCGGGAAACCAGCGAATTCTCCACGAGGCGCTTCGGCGCCTCGCTTCGTTTCAGGGTCAGGGACAGGGTTGGTGAAGCCGTTTCGCGCCCCCCGCGTCGCCTCGCAACGGCGTGCTCGCAAAACGGGTGCCTGCTCCCGTCTGTCCAATGCTGCCGGACTGGGCCGGACGAGGTGGCTTTTCGCCTGCTCCTCGTCCGGCAGGTCTTCGGTCACTCGACGTAGGGCAGCAGGGTCAGTTCGACCCGGCGGTTCTGCGCGCGTCCGGCAGGGGTGGCATTGCTGGTGATGGGGCGCAGCTCGCCGTATCCCACGGTGTCGATGCGTACCGGCTGTATCCCGTTCTGGATCAGGACATTGCTCACGGACTGGGCGCGCTGCTGGGAGAGCATCTGATTGTAGGATTCGGAACCGGTGCTGTCGGTATGGCCGGCCACTTCGATCATGGTCGATTTGTACTCGTTGAGTACCAGACTGACCGAGTGGAGGACTTCGGCGAAATTGGGTTTGACGTCAGACCTGTCGACCTCGAAGGTGATGTTGCTCGGCATGTTGAGGATGATGTTGTCGCCGTCGCGGGTCACGCTGACGCCAGTATTTTCCAGCTGCTGACGCAACTTCGCCTCCTGTACGTCCATGTAGTAGCCTACGCCGCCGCCGGCGATGGCACCGATGCCGGCACCTTTCAGTGCGCGCTCCTTGCGGTCCTTTTTATCCTTGGAGGTGGCGATCCCCAGCACCGCGCCCACGGCGGCTCCGATGGCGGCCCCCTTGGTGGCGTTGGATGTCTTCTCCTCGCGGGTGTAGGGATCGATGGTGGTGCAGGCCTGCAGGGCAATGGCCGAGGCGACCAGCGAGGCGAGGGCGATCTTTTTCTTCATCTGTATCTCCTGGAGTCAATAAAACCGCGACTGTCAGTGCATGGGCACACTAGAGTCTAGTCGCTTGGGTCAATATCACGATGACAATCTGTGTGAAAGAGCGACTGCTCCAGATTGCGACACCCTGCCCGCAGGCGGTGCTCAACCGGGAAGTGCGTTCCCCCACAGGGACGATGTCGCGACCTGCAGTGTGGACAGCGAAATCTGCCACAAGTTGCGGGGTAACTTTCGGTCTGCTGTCGTGGTGTATGGCGTTATCAGCTCGACTTGCCGAACAGATCCCGCAGCATCTGCAGCGTCACCTGGCGGCCCAGTTCACCGATGGCGGTGGTGAGAGGGATCTCCTTAGGGCAGACCTGGACGCAGTTTTGTGCATTGCCGCAGTCGCTGAGACCGCCTTCGGCCATGATGGCGTGCAGTCGTTGCGATTTATGATACCGGCCGGTGGGATGGGCATTCATCAACCGTACCGCGGCCAGCGAGGCGGGACCGACGAAGGCTTGCGCCATCGAATATTGTGGACAAGCCTCCATGCAGCAGCCGCAGGACATGCAACGGCTGTAGAGGTAGTTGTCCTTCCACGCCTCGGGAGAGATGCGCGGCGCGCCCTGGTGGATGTCCCAGGCACCGTCGATCTCGACCCAGGCGCGCACCTTCTTCAGGTCGTTGAACATGCGGCTGCGATCGACCATCAGGTCACGGATGACCGGGAACTTGCTCAGCGGTTCGAGCCTGATTGGTTGCTCCAGACTGTCGACCAGGGTGGAGCAGGCCTGCCGCGGACGCCCGTTGATGACCATACTGCAGGCGCCACAGACCTCCTCCATACAGTTGAACTCCCAGGCCACTGGATCCACCGGCTTGCCATCGACAGTCATCGGTTTTTCGCGGATCACCATCAGCGCCGAGACCACGTTGTGGCCTTTGCGATAGGGGATGGCGAATTTCTGCCAATAGGGCGGGCTGTAGGGGTTGTCCTGGCGCCGGATGTGGAATTCGAGGGTTTTCATGGGCGGTTCTCAGCGATAGTCCCGGGGCTGGTCGGGGGGCAGTACCGAGAGCTCCACCGATTGATAGCTGATCTCCGGCCCCTCCGCTCCCCGGGCCGCCAGCGTGGTCTTCAGCCAGGTGTCGTTCTGGGCCTTCCATGCCTTGCGATAGGATTCGTAGGCGGGATCTCCCGGGTAGGCGTCCTTCGGCATCGCCAGTTCAAAGGCCGGCTTGTAGTGGGCGCCGCGGCACTCATCGCGGGCCAGGGCGCTGGCGGTGATGACCTGGCCCAGTCGGATCATCTCCTGCAGCTGTCGGGCAAAGGCCAGTCCCTGGTTGGACCAGCTGCTGGCCTCCTGCAGGTCGACCTTCAGACTGCGCTGTTCCAGTTCGCGCAGTTCGTCGAGGGCCAGCCTGAGGCTGTCGTTGTCGCGTACCACGCCGACCCGGTTCGACATCAGTTCGCCCAGCTCCCGGTGCAGGCTGTAGGGGTTCTCCGTGCCTGAGTTGGCGAGCAGGGTCTGGTTGATCGACTGCTGGCGGGAAATTTCGTCCTCGTAGCGCTGTTGGGGGACGGCATCCAGGTCGTCCTGCAACCCCTTGAGGTAGCTGGCCACCGACTCGCCGGTGACACGTCCGCTGAAGGAGGCGGAGAGCAGCGAGTTGGCTCCGAGCCGGTTGGCGCCGTGATAACCGTAGTCGCACTCGCCGCAGGCGTAGAGGCCGGGGATGTTGGTGGCGTGGTTGCGCGGGCTGCCGGGCTGCATGCCGCCACCGGTCTCGTCTTTTTCGAAATCGACCCAGAGTCCGCCCATGGCGTAGTGGGCCGACGGGTAGATGACCATCGGCTCATGCACCGGATCGCTGCCGTGGAACTTACGGTAGATGTCGAGAATGGCATGCAGGCGCTGCTCCACGAAGCCGGGATTGAGATGAGTCAGGTCGAGATAGACCATGTGCTCTCCCCCGACCCCGAGCCCCATTTCGTGCACCACCCGCCAGATGGCGCGCGACGCCACGTCACGGGGTACCGTATTGCCGTAGCTGGGGTACCACTCTTCAAGGAAGTAGAAGCGATCCGACTCGGGGATGTCGTTCGCCCGGCGAACGTCCTGCGGATCCTTAGGTACCCAGATACGGCCGCCCTCGCCACGGGCCGCTTCGCTCATCAGGCGGGTCTTGTCGTCGCCCAGCATGGCGGTGGGGTGGAACTGGAAGAACTCGGTATTGGCGAACCAGGCCCCCTGCTGGTAGGCGCGGCAGGCCGCGGCGCCGGTGGAGTTGGTCGAATTGGTGGAACGGTGGCCGTAGACCTGGCCCATGCCGCCGGTGGCCAGGATCACCGCGTCGGCGCGGAAGCCGGTTACCTCCAGGGTGCGCAGGTTCATGGCCACGATCCCCTTGCAGGCCCCCTGGCCGTCGAGCACCAGGGAGAGGAACTCCCACCACTCGTACTTCTGTACCCGGCCGAGGGACTCCTGACGCCGCACCTCCTGATCGACGCCGTAGAGCAGCTGCTGGCCGGTGCTGGCACCGGCGAAGACGGTGCGCCGGTTCTTGACGCCGCCGAACAGGCGCAGGTCCATCAGTCCCTCGGCAGTGCGGGAGAAGGTGACGCCCATGCGTTCGAAGGTGCGGATCAGGCCGGGTGCCTCCTCGCACATCGATTTGACCGGCGGTTGGTTGGCCAGGTAGGCACCGCCCTTGAGGGTGTCGACGATGTGCTGCCACACCGAATCCCGCTCCCCCTTGGTGTCGAAGCAGGCGTTGATGCCGCCCTGGGCACAGACCGAGTGGGAGCGCTTCACCTCGAACAGCGAGAAGAGATCGACCTGGGCTCCGGCTTCGGCAACCCGCAGCGCGGCCCAGAGTCCGCCCAGCCCGCCACCGATGACGATCACCTTGCGTGGTCGCTTCATAGCACGAACCCCAGCATCCCGTGCACCCCCATGGCGCTCAGCAGTAGAAACACGCCGCCGCAGAGTGCGAACCAGGTGCGCTGTGCCGCCACGCTGGTGGTCAGCCCCCAGCTGATGGCCATGGTCCAGAGGCCATTGCTCAGATGGAAGACCGAGAGCAGCAGGCCGACCAGATAGAGCGCGAAGATCCAGGGTTGGCTCAACAGCGTCTGCATGTGGCTGTAGAGATCGAGTCGCACCGTCGGCTCGAACATCCCCCAGATGCGGGTCCAGCCCACATGAAAGAGCAGAAACAGCAGAATCGCCACGCCCGAGAGGCGTTGCAGGAAGTAGAGCCGGTGGTGGAGCCAGGGAAAGCGGTTCCAGTCGCGGCTGCCGCCGCGCAGGATCACCAGGCCGTAACCGGCGTGAAACAGCAACGGCAGGGCGATGACGAAGATCTCCATCACCACCAGGTAGTTGAGTCCCTGCAACCAGCCGACCACATGGTCGTTGTAGTGCTCGGCGCCGAAGCGGGACTGGGAATTCTCCCACAGATGGAAGGCGAGAAAGCCGCCTACCGGAAGCAGTCCCAGCAGAGAGTGGAGTCGGCGCAGCAGAAAGTGCGGGTTGTTGATGGAGGCTTGCATGAGACCTCAATCCGATCTTTTCTACCCAATATTAAATAATCAACAATTACTGATGCACTGACCCAGGGCAGTCAAACGGGATTTTTTTAAAGGTCATGATCAATACGTGGTGCATTCTCAGACGGGGACGGCTTTTTTTTCAGTTAATTGGCACCGTCACCCAAGTGTAGTGCATAGGCGGCTGGCCTGCGTCCGGCTGAGTGATGTCAGACGAAGGGAGCGCCAGGTCAGCCCGGATAGATGGCGCCCAGAGGCACGGCCCGGCGGGCGCCGGTGACCGATGGCAGGTTGCCGCTGAGACCCGACAAGGTCTGCCGGGCCAGCCAGGCGAAGGCCATGGCTTCGATCCAGTCCGGGGCCAGGCCCTTGGATACCGTGGTGTCGATCCGGGCCTGCGGCAGCAGGCCGCTGAGTCGTTGCAGTAGAAAACGGTTATGGGCGCCGCCGCCGCAGACCAGGACTTCACTCTGCGCGAAGCCTTCCCGTTGTATGGCATCGGCGATGGAGCGGGCGGTCAGTTCGGCCAGGGTGCGTTGGATATCCGCGGCAGGGAAGGGCTCCTCCGGCAGGCGGGCATCGAGCCAGGCCAGGTTGAAGTACTCGGTGCCGGTGCTCTTGGGTGGACGCAGTGTGAAGAAGGGGTCGTCCAGCAGTCGCTGTAAAAGCGGTTCGATCAACTGCCCGCTGCCGGCCCATTCACCCTGGTCGTCATAGGCGAGTTCCCGGTGACGCCGGATCCAGCCATCGAGCAGGGTGTTGGCCGGTCCGGTGTCGTAACCGGTCACCGCGCCTTCGTTCAGAGGCGGCAGACAGGTGATATTGGCGATACCCCCCAGATTGAGCACGACCCGGGGCGATCCGGGTGTGCGGAACATGGCTTCGTGGAAGGCGGGCACCAAGGGTGCACCCTCACCACCGGCGGCCATGTCGCGACGACGGAAATCGCCGACTGTGGTGATGCCGGTCTCTTCGGCCAGGGTGTTGGGGTCGCCGATCTGCAGGGTGAACGGGTGGCGGGCGGTAGGACGGTGCCGTACCGTTTGTCCGTGACTGCCGATGGCTGTGATCCGGTCCGTCTCGATGCCGGCCTTGTCCAGCAAGGCCTGCACCGCTGCTGCGAAAGCGAGACCCACGCGACGGTCGAGTTCGCCCATCTGGTCGATCTCGTTGTCGCCCGGTTGGCACAAGGCGATGAGGTCGCTCAGCAAGCCGGCCGCATAGGGGGTGTGTAGCGCTGTATGGAGCAGGGGCCTTTCGTCGGAGAAATCGACCAGTGCCGCATCGATCCCATCGAGGCTGGTGCCGGAGATGAGGCCGATGAAAAACGACTCATTCGGCATTGGCGACCATGGTCTGGCTGATGGTCTCCAGGCGCGCGATCAGTGGCTGAGTCTTGAGTTTGAAGTCTTCCAGGTAACGTTTGGCGATGGGCTCTGCAGCCGGCAGCTTCACCGTCAGCGGATTTCTGTGGACGCCGTTGACCCGGAATTCGTAGTGCAGGTGGGGACCGGTGGCCAGCCCGCTCTTGCCGACGTAACCGATGATCTGTCCCTGTTTCACACGGCTGCCGCTCTTGGCGCTCTTGGCGTAGCGGGAGAGGTGGGCGTAGAGGGTGGTGTAGCTCTGTCCGTGCTGGATGATCACGGTGCGTCCATACCCTCCCTTGGCGCCGTGATGGATGATCTTGCCGTCGCCGGCGGCTTTCACAGGGGTGCCGATCTTGGCGGCGTAATCCACGCCCATGTGGGGACGTTTCTTGCCGAGTACGGGATGCCAGCGCTCCTGGGTGAAGCGGGACGAGATGCGCCTGAAATCGACGGGCGCGCGCAGGAAGGCCTTGCGCATACTGCGGCCTTCCGGAGTGAAATAGTCGGCACGGCCGGTCTCGTCTTCGTAGCGCAACGCGCGGTAACTGTGGCCGCGGTTGACGAATTCGGCTGCCAGAATCGGCCCGTCACGCAGCTTTTCGCCGTCCAGGTAGTCTTCCTGATAGATCACGGTGAAGCGGTCGCCGGCGCGGATCTCGAGCGCAAAGTCGATATCCCAACCGAAGATGTTGGCCAACTCCATGATGAGGTTTTCGGAGAGTCCGGCCTGCTTGGCTGCTTCATAGAGAGAACTCTCGATGGTGCCGCTGGTGAAGGCTGTGCGCGGCTCGACCTCGCGATTCAGTTCGAGGGCATTGAAGCTGTCACCGGTTGTAGTGATCTCCAGACTGTGGATCTTGTTGTGCACGAGTTGCAGACGCTGCAGATTGTCATCGGAATCCAGCTCCAGGAGCAGGGTCTCGCCGGGTCGAATGTCGGTGAGTTGCTTGGCGGCGTCGCTGGAGTGAACGATACGGTGAAGCAGATTGGCGCTGAGGCCGTGTTTCTTGAAGATCGACGAAAGGGATTCGCCGCTCTTGATGGTGTGTTGGAGTTGATGTGTCTCGACGGCCGATAAGGCGGGCTCTTCAGTTACAATCGGGGGCTGCTCGGCCGGTATTTCGGGCGTTTCGGGAACGACTGGCAGAGGCTCCTCGGCCTGGGCGGTGGGTATGAAGCTGATTGACTCCGAGCGGGGCGCCGAGATGCGTCCCTCCTTTGGCTGACCCGGCAGACTGAGAGGCACCACGACCTTGTCAGGCGCCTGTTGCTCGGGAGCCTGCTCGATCGGTTTGGGTGAAGTGGCCGCCTGATCGGCTTTTTCTTCCGAGGAGATGAGATAGAGAAATCCGCCTGCCAGGAGAACAAGGAACAGAGCGGCGAGAAAGAGACGTTTGATCACCAGTCGGCGCGGTGTCTGTCGGCTCAGAGTGTAGGATTTAAAATCATCCATGGCTCAGCAGTTTGCCCTCGGCTTTATCCGCAGTGGATTGATGGGTTAAACATCAGCTTCGATCCAGTATATCGCGGATAGTTTCGCGATGCCCAATGGTTAATTTTATCAGATACTTCTAGTAAAGTGTGCATCCGTTGCCTTAATACTCGGGTATGAATCGATGACAGACATTGCCGGAACGCTGCAACTCATCAAGCGCGGCACCGAAGAGGTGTTGCCGGAAGAGTTGCTGCTCAAGAAGTTACAGCGGCAGAAGCCGTTGAAAATAAAGGCCGGATTCGATCCCACGGCACCGGATCTGCACCTGGGTCACACTGTACTGATCAATAAGTTACGTCAGTTTCAGGAGCTGGGACATGAAGTGATCTTCCTGATCGGCGACTTCACCGGCATGATCGGCGACCCGACGGGCAAGAGCGCCACCCGTCCGCCGCTGACGCGGGAGGCGGTGCTGGAGAACGCCAAGACCTACGAGCACCAGATCTTCAAGATCCTCGACCCGAGCAAGACCACCGTACTCTTCAACTCCTCATGGATGGGGGAGATGTCGGCGGTCGATCTCATCCAGTTGGCGGCCAAGCACACGGTGGCGCGTATGCTGGAGCGGGATGATTTCAACAAGCGCTACACCAGCGGACAGGCCATCGCCATCCATGAATTCCTCTATCCCTTGATCCAGGGCTACGATTCGGTGGCCCTCAAGGCCGACGTGGAACTGGGGGGTACTGACCAGAAGTTCAATCTGCTGGTCGGACGCCAGCTACAGGAGGCCTACGGCCAGGAACCCCAGGTGGTGATCACGCTCCCGATCCTTGAAGGGCTGGACGGTGTGCAGAAGATGTCCAAGTCGCTCAATAACTATATAGGTATTACAGATCCGCCGGAGGAGATGTTCGGCAAGGTGATGTCGATCTCAGACGACCTCATGTGGCGCTATTTTGAACTGCTCAGCTTTCGGCCCATGTCGGAGATCGAGGCCTGGCGTGAGGGTGTCGCCAAGGGCGACAACCCCCGGGATGTCAAAGTCCGGCTTGCCGAGGAGCTCGTGGAGCGTTTTCATTCCAAAGAAGAGGCGGAAAGGGCTCACCAGGCGTTTGTCGCCCGCTTCCAGAAGGGACAGATGCCGGACGATATGCCGGAATTCTGCCTTGAGCCCCCCGAAGGGGGCTATCCGATCGCGAATCTTCTGAAAGATACGGGGTTGGTTAAAAGCACCTCGGAGGCCATGCGTATGATCAAGCAGGGAGCGGTGCGAATCGATGGAAAGCGAGTCTCCGACCAGGGTCTTGCCCCGCAGAGCGGACAGACCTTGATTTTGCAGGTCGGCAAGCGCCGATTTGCCCGGGTGGAACTCGTATAAATGTGGTGAGCGCAGGCTTTTTTCGGTCTCCTTGCGGTGGGGTGAAAAATCTTTTCTCGACCCTATTGACCCGGCTTGGGATAGACGTATAATGCGCCCCTCTTCCACGGCGGCTTTACGGGTTTGCCGAGGGGGATTCGGAGCGAAAAAACAGTCTGAAAAATAGTTGTTGACAACGATTAAACGGACTGTAGAATACGCGCTCTCGAACGGGCCGGGCCTTACCGCCAGCTTGAAAAAGTTGAGAAAATTCTTGACACAAGCACCCGGTACTTTAAAATAGGCGGTCTTTCCCAGATGAAAATCTCTGGGAAGCTCTTTAACAATTCGGTCAGGTAATTTGTGTGGGTGCTCCGTTGATTTTGGGTAACCAAAGATCGACGAAAGCATTCAAAGATAGTCAATACTATCCGAGAATCTTGAGTCAAAAAGATTGACTGCCATAAGCAGTTATCAAACTTAAACTGAAGAGTTTGATCCTGGCTCAGATTGAACGCTGGCGGTATGCTTAACACATGCAAGTCGAACGGTAACAGGCAGAGCTTGCTCTGCGCTGACGAGTGGCGGACGGGTGAGTAACGCGTAGGAATCT
>JBNKYJ010000194.1:0-30205 GCA_050300835.1 Sedimenticolaceae bacterium | reverse complement strand
CATGTTGCCCAGCGCCAGCTGGAAGATGCAGTAGGCGCGGGTGTTGTTGTTGCCGATGGTGTGCTGGGTGCCGCCCATGCACCAGATGAAGGTGCCGGGGCGATTGTCGGCCATGGTCTTGGCCGCGGCGTAGACCTGGTTCTCAGGCACGCCCGTTACCCGCTCCACCTCGTCCGGCGTCCACTTGGCGATCTCCTTCTTCACGTCCTCCATGCCGTAGACGCGCTGGCGGATGAACTCCTTGTCCTCCCAGCCGTTCTCGAAGATGTGCCAGAGCATGCCCCAGATCAACGGCACGTCGGTGCCCGGCCGCAGGCGGAGGAATTGATTGGCATGCGCCGCGGTGCGGGTAAAGCGTGGATCGATCACGATCAGCTGCGCATTGTTCTCCTCCTTGGCCTTGAACACATGCTGCAGGGAGACCGGATGGGCCTCGGCCGGATTGCCGCCGATGATCAGGATCGCCTTGGAGTTGTGGATGTCGTTGTAGGAGTTGGTCATGGCGCCATAGCCCCAGGTGTTGGCGACACCCGCGACCGTGGTGGAGTGGCAGATCCGCGCCTGGTGGTCCACGTTGTTGGTGCCCCAGAAGGCGGCGAACTTGCGGAACAGGTAGGCCTGTTCATTGTTGTGCTTGGCGGAGCCCAGCCAGTAGACCGAGTCGGGTCCCGACTGCTCGCGGATCTGCAACATCTTGTCCCCGATCTCGTTGAGCGCCTGCTCCCAGGAGATCCGCTTCCACTTGCCGCCGACCAGCTTGGTGGGATATTTCAGTCGCCGCTCGCCATGACCGTGCTCACGTACCGAGGCACCCTTGGCGCAGTGCGTGCCGTGGTTGAAGGGGTGATCGAAGGCCGGCTCCTGACCGGTCCAGACCCCGTTCTGCACCTCGGCGATGATGCCGCAGCCCACCGAACAATGGGTGCAGATAGTCTTGATCTTGCTGACACCCGAGGTCTGCGCCTCGTCAGCCCGGGCGCGTCTGATCATGCCGGGTGTGAACCCGCTGGCGAGTACCGCCCCCCCCGCCATGAGACCGGAATTCCGCAGGAATGCCCGGCGTGACATGGCCTGTCCACCGCCCGTGGTTGAGATGGAAGGTCTGGACTCGGCTCTTACGTCGATCGGTAGATCGGATGTCTTGCGCAGTTTCATTCGAATCACCCTGTCTCTGTCAACTGGTCATCGTTTTGTAGTAGGCGGCGATATGGGGTGTCAGCCGATAGCCTTTCTGCTGCATCGACTCGCTGCTCGCCATCCCCTCATCCTGGCCCAGGGCCAAGCCGGGCACTGACGCCGCGACGGCGATACCGGCGCCGGCCGAGGCCGACTTGCTGAGGAATTTCCTACGATTGTGATCAAGGGAGTACTTCTTGGCTTTTTTCATGGGATCCCCTCCCGGTCTGAAATTGATGTTGGCCTATACCGGCATGTTCAAGTAACGTTGTTCCAGCGCCATGAAAGCGGCGCCGAAACGTCCGACCGCCCGATAGAAGACGGCCGATCCCGCTTCACTGAGATCGCTGAAGAAGCGACCCAGCCAATCCGCGAGATGGCTTTTGAAAAAATCCTCTTGCACCTCCAGTGCCGCGCCCTCTTCGATGAGTATCGCCATCACCTCACACAGGGCCGCTACATGATCCTCAGGCTCCGCCACGCCCTCCTGGCGCTGAAAACCGAGCGCGGCCAGATCATCGCGCAGGCGTCCAAGCGGCCGCTCCATGAGGTACCCGGTGAGGTACCAGGAGCCGAAGGGCACCAACTCGCCACGACCGATGCCGATGAACAGGGCATGGAACTCGTCATCCACCGCCTCGGCATGGGATGTGTTGGCGGCCAGACCCAGCATCGACATCGCCAGCGCCATCTCATCCCGCTGTGATTCGATCTTGGCGAAACCCGCCACCTGGTCCAGCACCTCGCGTTCAGGCGGTGATCTCAACAGCCGGGCCAACAGGCTGTAGGCGCCACAGCGATAGGCCTGCTCCTCGAGCTGACCGTCGGTGAATGTCGCGTCCGCCGGAGTTGGCTGAACCTGGGTGCCGATCTGCGTGGTGTCGTTGTGGGCGGCCTGGTTGTTATTGGTCATCAATCACTCCTCACTACAGTTTAAGCTCGCAAACAGCGGGCCAGCTTGGGCGAGAAAAAAAGGACAAAAAGGGAAAGGAATTACCCACCGGGCGATGCGTTATTGCCTAATCTGGTCATCCACACCGCCCATCATGGCGTCCTGATCCTGCACAATGTCGATCACCCGGCAGTCCTCGCAGAGCGTGAGGCGCCGACGGGCTCGCTCGGTCTGGAACATGTAGTGCCCCTTGAGCTTGTTCAGCATGTTGTCGATGACGGAACGGGTGGCAAAGGGCTTGCCACAGGAGGTGCACAGGAAAGGCTCCTCCTCATGCAGTTTGCGCTTGCGCTTTCGCGCCTCCCCATCGAACAGCATGCGCGGTGTGATCCAGATGGCGTCCTCGGGACAGGTGCGGGTACACATGCCGCACTGCAGACAGTTCTCTTCGACGAATAGAAGCTGGGGTATGCCCTCGCCCCCCGTTTGCAAGGCCTTGCCGGGACAGGCGCCGACGCAGGAAAAGCACAGGGTGCAGGCCTTGGCGTCCACGTCGGCGGTGCCGAAGGGGGCGCCGGCGCTCAGCGTTGCCAGCGGTTTTGGCCGCACGGCCTGGCTGTAGAGATGGTCGATCGCCAGCTGAGCGCTCTTGCGCTTGCCGCCGATACCCGAGAAACCCGCCGTGTCGATGGTCGGCATCAGCGCGTCGGGGCGATGGGCGAGCTCTTCGGTCCTGGCCAGACTGACAACGCTTTGCGGATAGCCGAGCGCACTCAGGATCTCCCCGGCGAACTGAAGCTGCTCCTTGACCGCCTGTTTCGAGGATGCGGGCATGCCGCCGTCGTCGGCCAGCACGATCGCCCGCGCGCCATAGGCGAGTGCCGCAAGCCAGAATTCCAATCCGACGCTGGCCAGTTCCTCCACCACGAAAGGCAGCATGTTGTCCAACGGAGGTTCAAAGTCCGTTGCCGTTGCATCCGTGATCAGCACCAGGGTCGCATCCTCTCCGCCCCGCTCCCGGTAGACATTCAGCAGCCGGCGCAAGCGGTCCAGATTGTCACGCGCACTGGGATAGACATACTGGATGGCCCCGCTGGGACAGACGGTGGCGCAGACCCCGCCGCCCTGACAGAGGTAGGCATTGACTTCGATGCGCTCGGCTAGGCTGCTGATGGCATCGGCGGGACAGGCGTCGATACAGCGTGTGCAGGCCGTCTTGCCGGCATGCCCGTGGGCGCAGATATCGGGGTTGTAGTCGAAATATCGGGGCTTTTCGAAACTGCCCGTCAATGCGCTCAGTTCGTCCATGGCGAGCTGCAGTTCCGCCTCGTCGAAACCGGCATGACGATAACCTGGCGGCTTGATCTGGCTTTCGATCAGGGCATCGGGGCTGAGGTCGAGGATCAGGTCCGCGGCCACCGTCTCGGCATTGGGTTTGCCCGCCTCGCCGAGATGGATCTTGAAATCGCCCAGATAGCCTTCGATGCGGATGGAACGGCCACCGAGGGGTACCAGCGGCACCCCGGGTTCTTCCACCCCCTGGGTGAGTATCAATAAGGTATCGAGATGCCGGTTCAGGCGCGGCGCCACTTCCAGGGCCTGGTTGTCGCCGATGATCACGGCACGTCCCTTGGATTGATAATTCACCAGGCTGGTGGTTTCGACGGGCATCCGCAGCATGGCCTCGATGGCGGCGGTCCTGGCGGTTCGGTTGATCTGCTGTTGTGATGTCATGATGCCGTCTCATCCTCGTCGTTATCGATCTGCTCTGCGGGGAGGTTCCCTTGCAGACCCGTATTTGCCTCGCGCGAATCCGCATCCTGCTTCGGAAGTTCAGCCGCGCGCTGGCTTTCCTGGGCGACCGCCTCCGGTTCCGGACGCTCTGCCTCTGCCTTCTCCGCCGCCCTCTTGGCCTCCTGACGCAGACGGTGGCGTAGCTCCGCGGTTATCACGTCGCCCAGCTTTTCGAAGTTGGTGAAATCCTCGGCATAGTCGTCGAGCCCGTCGCAAACGTTGAAGGCCGCGCTGCGGAAGAGCTTCTGCAACGCCTGCTGCCTCAGGACCTCGGAGACCTTGGGTGAGAGAAAACCGCTGTAGTCGGAGTGCTCATCGAGACTCTCGATGCTTGGCATATCGTCATCGGTGAGCAGTGGTTCCTGCTCCTGATCCTCTTCCGGCACAGCTACCGGTGCCGGGCTCATAGCCTCCGGTATCTTCGCTTCCTGCTTGCGCCTCGACCAGCGGGAGAGGAACGGTTCGTGTTCTGAGACATCTTCCGAGACTCGGTCATCACTCATCGCGGCTTGTCCTCATCACGTTGGCGCCAATCCTGACGCTTGCGCTTGGTACGCCGGGTGGGAACGTAGTGAGCGAGCACGAAGCTCTCGGTCCAGCGGTAGATCTCCGGTGGCATCGGTACGGTATAGAGATTCTCTTCGCCCTCCAGATAGGCGTGCGCCTCGTCGAAGCTGAGTGTCACCAGTAACGGCTTGGGGGTGCCGTCATCGGCCACGGAAGCAACCACGTAACAGCGGGGAGAGGGTGCCATCAGGTTGTGATAATAGCTTTCACACTCGTCCGCGTGCAGATGCAGCGTGAAACCCCGGAACAGGTGTTGCCGAATCCCGGAATGCTCCTGTATCACTTCAATCGAGGCCGCCTGCTCCCTGTCTTCCTTGCGCTCGGGCAGGACCCCGACGGCATCCCAGCTGGCGTCGATCCAGGGATTCTCGGAGGGGGACTCCTGCATGATCAGTGAGACGGAGAAACTGTGTGGCTGCCTGGCACCGAGTTCTTCTACGGATTGCAGGGACATGGATCACCTTTATCCTTAATTTTCGTGTGGTGGATATTCAGCGCAAATTGCATACCAACCAGAGAGTGAGTGACGCAAAGCCAGAAACAATGGGGCTTGGGGAAAAAAGTCAGAAAAAGGGAGTCAAGGTAACCCAGGGCAAAATGTCCCGTTTTGTGTTCAGAATTGGGACAATTCGGACCATAGGTCCGCTCAGGCGACTGACGGAGTGGAGAGGAATGCCCCAGGATCATGGGCTTTGACGCCGTTTTTCGAGGGTAGGTATGGGATTTGCGTGGGAAACCGAGGATCATCGCTGCTCCATGTCCAGGAGTGAAGCCGTTTACAGACAAGAGCCAAAAACAGCATGCAAACAACCTCTTCCGACGCAACCCGCACCGACTCCCCGCTGGTGGACCGATTTGGTCGTCAAGTCACCTATCTACGGATCTCCGTCACCGACCGCTGTGACTTCCGTTGCGTCTACTGCATGTCGGAGGACATCGAGTTCGTTCCCCGCTCACAACTCCTGACCCTGGAAGAGCTCTACCGGGTGGGCAAGTGTTTCGTCGACCTGGGCGTGCACAAGATCCGGATCACCGGCGGCGAACCCCTGACCCGGCGCAACATCATGCAGTTGTTCAATCAACTCGGCGCCCTCGAAGGCCTGCGTGACTTCACCCTGACCACCAACGGTTCCCTGCTTGCACGCTACGCAAGGGACCTCAAGGCGGCGGGCATCACCCGGGTCAACATCAGTCTCGACACCCTGGATAGCGAGCGCTTTCATAGCCTCACCCGCAAGGGCGACATACGACGCACCCTGCAGGGCATCGATGCGGCGCTGGCGGCGGGATTCGAAAGGGTCAAGATCAACTCGGTGGTCCTGAAACACCGCAATCACGACGAAGTGCACAAGCTGGTCGAGTTCGCCCAATCGCGCGGGATGGACATCAGTTTCATCGAGGAGATGCCGCTGGGCGAGATCGGCGATCACGACCGCGCCGAGGCCTACTATTCGAGCGATCAGATCCTGCGGGATCTCGAGCGCCACTACGAGCTGGTCCCCACCACCGAGAACAGCGGAGGCCCCTCCCGCTACTACCGCATCGACGGCACACCGCAGCGTGTTGGCTTCATCTCGCCCCACAGTCACAACTTCTGCAGCCAGTGCAACCGGGTTCGGCTGACCGCGGAAGGACGTCTGCTGCTCTGTCTCGGGCAGGAGCACTCGGTGGATTTGCGGCGCATCGTGCGCACCCACCCCCTGGATGACGAACCCTTGCGCCATGCGATCATCGACAGCATGCAGATCAAACCCGAGGGACACGAGTTCGACCTGGAGGCGAAACCCGTGATCTTTCGCCACATGAACGCGACCGGTGGCTGACAAACTCCCGGAGGACAGCACCATGGATGCCCGATACCTGCCCTATCGCCCCATCCTCACCGACGCTGGCCTGGACGCTGCGGAACTGGCCGTGGCCGTCGACGAGTTCGGAGACAGCCGCGAAGGTCACGTGGCCGCCGAACGGGCATTGACCGTCTACATCGACAAACGGGAAGTCGTCACCCTGATGACCCTGGGTACCCGACCCGAACTGTTGGTACTGGGCTGGTTGAGAAATCAACGCCTTCTCCTCAGCCTGGAACAGGTCAAGTCGATTCAGGTCGATTGGGAAACCGACTCAGCCGCCGTCACCACCCACCACGGCGTCGAGGATCTGGAGGAAAAACTGGGGCGCAAGACGGTAACCACCGGTTGCGGTCAGGGAACCGTGTTCGGCGGGCTGATGGACGAGATCGACAAGATCAGACTGCCGCGACCCGAGTTGCGACAGTCAAACCTCTATCGCCTGTTGAAGAACCTCAATGAACACAACGAAATCTACCGTCAGGCCGGCGCCGTACACGGTTGCGCACTCTGCCGCGAGAGCGATCTGCTGCTCTTCATCGAGGATGTGGGGCGACATAACGCGGTCGACGCCATTGCCGGACACATGTGGCTGAACGAAACATCCGGTCACGACAAAATCTTCTACACCACGGGTCGTCTCACCTCCGAGATGGTGATCAAGGTGGCGCAGATGGGCGTACCCACCCTGCTGTCGCGCTCGGGTATCACCCAGATGGGCCTGGACATCGCCAGGCGTGTCGGCGTAACCCTAATCGCCCGCGCCAAGGGCAACCACTTCCTGGTCTACAACGGCGCCGAGAACATCACGTTCGATGCCATACCCGTCCGACAAAAAGCGATCAGGAAGCATCGCGGCGTCGAACACGCCAAGCGTTGAAACGGAACCTATAGGACGAGCCAAGGGAGGACAGCAGATGTCAGCAGTCATGCAACAACAGCCACACGTCTTCATGAATGTGAAACAAGTGGCGGAATACCTCCACCTGAATGAAAAGAAGATCTATGCCCTGGTCAACGAGGAGCGGATACCCGCAACCAAGATCACCGGCAAATGGCTCTTCCCCCGGGAACTGGTCGACCGCTGGATGCTCGACTCGGCACACGGCGGACTGATGACCAACCGGCTCATCATCGCCGGCAGCGACGATCCCCTGCTCTATCGTCTGATCATGAACTTCGCCCAGGATACCGGTGCGCACGCCCTGATCAGCTACACACCGACGGGCACCCGCCTGGGCCTCGATCTGCTGCAGGCCAATCGGGTGGACGCCAGCGGCATCCATTGGGGTCCCAGGGACGAGAGCCATACCCGCCATCCCGCACTGTTGCGGCAGTACAACCAGTTCCGGCACTGGGTGTTGATACGCATGTTCCGGCGCGAACAGGGCCTCATGATCGCGTCCCGACTCGGTGAGCAGGCACTCGATCCCGAAACACTCATCGACCCGCGCTACCGCTGGGCCATGCGTCAGAACGGAGCCGGCGCGCAACGTTTTCTGCTCGAGGTACTGAGTCGCTACGGCACCAGCGCGGACCGTCTCAACTGCGTGGCCACGGCACTGTCGGAGAGAGAGGCTGCCGCCAACATCGCCATGGGCATGGCCGATGTGGCTCCGGGAGCACGCTCCGCGGCCCACGAATACGGCCTCGCATTCATTCCCTTCGGTTGGGAATCGTTCGATCTTGCGTTGCCGCGCAGCATCTGGTTCCGGCGCCTGTTTCAGGATCTCATCACCCGCCTGCGCTCACCCGCCGCGTTGGCCATGGCGGACACGCTTACCGGTTATGACCTGAGCGAAGCCGGTGATCTCATCTGGGGTGATGATTAGCTGATGCAGCTCGTGCGTAACGATAGACCAAGTTTGAACAGTCAGTTCACGGTAACGAGCAATTCGCAGGAACTATCCACATAAGATTCTTTGGCCAGTTAGGTGTTGATCTTCTTATCAACGCTGATATATGCAGCGTTACTTGGGATGCTTCCCGCATTCTTGATCTCGATTAAATTCAAACGGTACGTTTCCCCGCCATATTCGAACACGTAATTCGACCCCACATCGACCCAAATGTCTTTTGCAATCAATTTTCCTGAACTGCTCGACTGATTCGATGTATTGATCACGAACATCGCTCGTTTCGAGTTGGCATCCAACCTTATCGGCCATATGTAAATTTGATTGTAGACATCGAGAAAATATGTTCTCCCGAATAAGTCATTCGGCTTTACCCAGCTGACGCCCATTACGGTTTTCCAGGAAGCGTCAGGCTTTGGGATCATGCTGTCCGCCCCTTGAGGAACAGCCACTCCCTGGACCGGGATTTGTTGACGTAGACCGCCTTCGATTTCCGCCTTGACCAAATCCTCTTGTGTTTCGATTCTTCGGATCACTCTCTTCTCTTCTGCTGAACCGGGTACGGCACTGGCCAGATCTTCAACGATTTTCTCGAATTGAGCGCTTCCCAGTGGAGTTTCCACTTTCGTAAGCCTGAGCCCTTCAAGGGTCTTCGAAATGTCTTGATGGAACATCACTACCACGATCAGAATGGCAGCGGGGACAGCGAGTTTGCCCATAAACTCCAGCGTCGCCTTATATACTTCTACCACCGTGTTTGCATGGTCACTCATTAGGAATCTCCGGAAACACCTGACCGATAAGCAGAAGAGGTGCCGCCTGCTATAAACATGAGATCGATAGGGAAAATGGCTGACAAGCCTACTGGTTTCTTTCTTTTTTGTAGACCAATTACCGGTCTGATACCAGTAGGTCCTCTACAGACAAAATAATTAGTGGATGGTAGCGGGTGACTGGATCAGGTCGCCGTGGCCGTCTCCGCATGCCAGGCGAGGATACAGCGGCGCGGATGTTGCCCGGCGGCCTGATGAAGTCATGGATGATACTGCTCTCAGCTCTCCAGCAGCCTGGGCATCAGCTCCACCAGGTTGCAGGGCTGGGTGCGGTAGTCGAGCTGGGCCGAGATCAGCTTGCTCCAACCATCCTTGCAGGCGCCGGTCGATCCCGGCAGGCAGAAGATGAAGGTTCCATTGGCAACCCCGGCCAGGGTGCGTGATTGCAGGGTGGAGGTGCCGATGATGTCGTAGGAGAGGACCCGGAACATTTCACCGAAGCCGTCGATCACCTTGTCGAGCAGGGGTGCGACCGCTTCCGGCGTGCCGTCGCGCCCGGTCAACCCGGTACCGCCCGTGGTCAGAACCACCTGAATCCCGGGATCGGCGATCCAGGCGGAAACCTTCGCGCGAATGCGGTAGATGTCGTCCGGAACGATGGCCTTGTCGGCCATGCGGTGACCGTCGGCTTCCAGCATCGACTTCAGCTTGCCGCCCGATTTATCGGTCTCTTCGGTGCGTGTATCGGAGACCGTCATGACGGCGATGTTGAGAGGGACAAATTGACGTTGTTCACTCATGGTTGGCTCTTTGTTGTGGTGGATTCTGGAAACTCGCTGTGCTTGCCGGGTTTTACATCACGAAGCGCTGATAATCAAAGCGAACGAAAGCGTATATCTTCCGCGTGTTCGTTGTCTTCGCTTTCATCCATCGGTTCGACGTGCTCGGGTTCCCGCAACAGCCAAACGGAAAAGACACTGCCTTCACCCGGTTGCGACTCGACGGTGATCTTGCCCCCGTATTTCTGCACCAGGCCATAGCTGACGGAGAGACCGAGTCCGGTCCCCTTCCCTTTGCGCAAGTGGGAATAGAAGGGATTGAATATCTTGCCCTGTGTCTCCTCGTCCATACCGATGCCGTTGTCTTTGACACGGATGACTACGCCGTGATCGGACCAGGTTTTGGTTTCGAGCTCGATCCTGCCAGCCTGTTCACCCAGGGCATGGACCGCGTTGACCACCAAGTTGACCAGAACCTGTTGCAGTTCGTTCGGATTGATCCGAATCGCCTGCACGGGAGTCAGTTTCAAATGGATGTTGAAATCATGCGACTTCTGCAAGTGGCGCACGAGAGCCTGCGTATTCTGCACCACCTCGTTGACATCGACCAGTGAGGGTTTGCCCGTCAGTTGTCCGGGTTTTGCATATTCGAGCAGGTTTTGAATGATATCCTTGATGCGGAACACCTGTTCCACGATGAGATCGATCTCGTGCCTGACCGGCTCGGCCTTGTCCCCCAACTCGTCCACCAGCAGATCCAGGTTACCGATGATGACCGCCGTCGGATTATTGATCTCGTGGGCAACGCCCGCCGTCAGTTCACCCAGCGCCGCCAGTTTTTCCGCCGTGATCAACTGGGCACGGGTCTCGCGCA
This sequence comes from Sedimenticolaceae bacterium, assembly GCA_050300835.1. Lineage (GTDB taxonomy): Bacteria > Pseudomonadota > Gammaproteobacteria > Chromatiales > Chromatiaceae > Thiodiazotropha. Next base: position 19,647 of record JBNKYJ010000194.1, on the reverse strand, counting down.
GGATGCGGATGGTGCTGGCCAGCTTTTCGTTCTTGCGCTTCAGCTCGCTGGTGCGTTCATCGACCTTGGTCTCGAGTTCGTCGGCCCACTCCTGTACCTCTTGACTATGCTTGCGCAACAGCTCCAGCAAGACGTCGAGTTCCCTTGCCAGGACGCCGATTTCATCGTTCGACCTGACCTGGCCAATACGCTTGGAGCGGCCCTGACGCGTGGCATGGACCACCTCGCTCATCATCTCCAGCGGCTTGAAGATCGATTTGGCGCCGAGCACGGAAACCAGCCCGGAACTGAACACCAGCACAACAAAGAACAGCACGAGCATGCCCAGCGCCTGCCACAGCTCGTTACGTGACGGGGCTTCGAGAAAACCGGCGTAGAGCATGCCGACACGCTCGCCATTGACGTCGAGAATCGGCTGATAGGAGGAGATGTACCAATCGTTGACCACGAAGGCGCGGTCGATCCACTTGTCGCCGTTGTCCAATACCCGGGTACGCACTTCGTCGGAGACCCGCGTGCCCAGCGCCCGCTGCTCGGGCCGTCGCGGCACGTTGGTGGTGATACGCACATCGTCGAGAAACACGGTGACGGTACCGATGCTCCCCTTCGGCAGGCTGCCGGGACCATAGACCAGATCGCGAATGGTGTCGACGAATTCGAAATTGGCATTCAGCAGGACGCCACCGTCGAGCAGTCCCATGATCTGACCGCGTGAGTCCGTTACCGGATAGAGCGCGCGAATCATCATGCCGCGATCTTCCACTTTGCGCTCGGTCGGCCTGGCGCGACGGGTATCGACCAGCGGGAGCCGGGTCTTTTCGGCCAACCCCGGCATGGCCTGCTCCAAGCCGGCAGCGGAGAAGATCTCGATGCCGACGCGCGGATGGCCCTGCATCGCGGCCAACAACGAGGGCGAGGTCTTGGCGTGTTGGTCCGGTGCGAAATAGCGGTTGCCGTTGCTGTCCAGCAGATGCAGGTAGGAGAAACCGAAGCGCTCTCCGTGAGCCTGCAGTTGCCTCAGGATAGCGCTGTTGCTGCGCGCCTCCAGTGCGGTGTAGAAACGGTGTGACTCCGCCAGCCGGCCAAGGCTGTTGAGATAGTCTTCCCGGATTCGCCTGAAGTGATCATCCGCCACGGCAAGATCGGTATTGACCTTGATGAAGAGCTGCTCATAGCTGAAGTTCGAGCCCCAGACCACGGCCAACACCAGAAAGATCGGCATGATCAACAGGATCGGAAACAACACCAGCGCCAGCAACTTGTAGCGCAGCGATCCCTTGATCAGCTCGACCAGACTGCGGCGACCTGCCGACATGGATTAGCCCTTGTAGGCGCTGAAGATCGACATGGTTTCGACGGGCTTCAGTCCAATCCCCAGGCCTGGGCCTTGCGTTCGAGGGTCTTACGCGAGATGCCCAGTATGCGTGCGGCGGCCGACTTATTGCCCGACTCCTGTTTCAGAATGCGCAGGATATGGCGCTTCTCCACCGCCTCGAGCTGCAGGTTCTCGAGCTCTTCCTCTTCCGCAGCGCCGTCGCTGCCGGACAGGCCGGGCACGCAACTGCTGGGCGGTTTGTTCAGCAGCAGACTGCGTTCGATCACGTTTTTCAGCTCTCGCACATTACCTTGCCAGTCGTAGGTCATCAGACGCGAGATCTCGGCCTCGTCGAGCGGTTTGGCCTCGACCCCGAGGTCGGCGGAGAGCTGATGCCGGAAGTGGTTCACCAGCAGCGGAATATCCTCCGGCCGCTCGCGCAGTGCCGGGATATGCAGGGAGAGCACGTTCAGGCGATAGTAGAGGTCCTCGCGAAAGCGGCCTTTCTTGACTTCATCCTCGAGTCGCTTGTTGGTGGCGGCAATGATACGCACATCCACCGCATATTCTCGATTGGAGCCGACCGGCCTGATGCTGCGCTCCTCCAGGGCCCGCAGCAGGTGCGCCTGCATCGGCAGCGGCATCTCACCGATCTCGTCGAGAAACAGGGTACCGCCCTCGGCGTAGGTGAAGAGACCCTCCCGCGCCTGGTGGGCGCCGGTGAAGGCGCCTTTGACATGGCCGAAGAGTTCGCTCTCCAGCAGTTCGGCACTGACGGCGCCACAGTTGACCGGCACGAAGCTCCCGGAACGGCCGCTGAGTTGGTGAATCGCCCGTGCGGCCAGCTCCTTTCCGGTTCCCGACTCGCCTTCCAGCAACACCGTCGAGGGCATCGGCGCCACACGCTTGATCACGTCGCAGAGATGGCGCATCAGGTCGCACTCGCCGACCACGCCGGTATCGTCGATCAGCAGCTCGACCTGGCGTTTCAGAACGTAGTTTTCGCGTGAGATCTTCTGACGCTCGAGATAGCGCTCCACGGCGGCCATCATCTGCTCCATGCGGAAGGGCTTCATGATGAAGTCCTCCGCGCCGGCACGCAGGGCGTCGATGGCGGTCTCGAGATCGGCATGAGCGGTCATGAAGATCACACCGGTGTTGCCGCCCTGCTCCCGCAGCTCCTTGACCCACTCCACGCCGCCGGTCTCCCCCGGCAGGCGGATATCGGTGATGATGAGATCGAAGTGGCAGTGTCTGCGCAACTCTTCGGCGGTGGCTACGTCCTCGGCAGTTTCGACCAGACCGAAGTACTTGGCCAGCCCCCGCTGCAGGAAGTTTCGGATTCCCGGCTCGTCGTCGACGACCAGAACGGAGGTCATCCGAACCGGTTGGGTGGTGTTGCTTGATGAGCCTCCCTGCCCACCGATCCTCTCGATTTCCTGGGTATAAAAAGTCATTGGTGGTACTCGTTTGCGTGTTGTTATGCGGGGATCTGGCGCCCCCTGTTTTTGTAGCGGACTGGGTCATTTTGACCCGGTCCGCAAATAGTGCCTGGAACATATGTACCATTCTTAGTGCATTTGTCCCACTGCCTTCACGGTTGCACGGTGCTTCTCCTCCATATTCGGCACCCGATTACAACTCGTTTCCTAATAGTAGACAAAGGATAACGATTTTCTACTGCATCGAACCACCATTATCGACCGATTTCAAGGTGTGGCATTTCTTTTGCAAGTGTCGCGGGGAGGAGTGATGTAAACAACAAGCCAGGAGTATTAGATGAGCTTCAACAACATGCGACCATGGGTCATCCTGTTCAGCCTGCTCTTTTTCTTTTCAGGTCTTACTCAGGCAGGTGACAACCCCGAGAAGACGATCAAGTTGGCCACCACCACGAGCACTGAGAACTCAGGTCTGTTAACTGCGATTTTACCCAAATTTACCGAAGATACCGGCTACCAGGTGCATGTGATCGCCGTCGGCACCGGCAAGGCGCTGCGCATGGGACGCGATGGCGATGTCGATGTGGTGTTGGTGCACGCCCGCCCGGCGGAGGACAAATTTGTCGCCGAGGGTTACGGCGAAAAGCGCTACGGTGTGATGTACAACGACTTCGTTATCGTCGGCCCGAAGGCGGATACGGCGGGAATCGCGGGCGCCAAGACCGCCTCCGAGGCACTCGGCAAGATCGCGCACACCCAGTCGATCTTCGTCTCCCGGGGCGACGATTCCGGCACCCACAAGAAAGAGCGCGGTCTCTGGAAAAAGGCGGGCATCACCCCCGAAGGCAGCTGGTATCGCGAAGCCGGCCAGGGCATGGGCAAGGTCCTGCAGATCGCCGCCGAGATGGATGCCTACACCTTGACCGACCGGGGGACCTGGCTCGCCTACCAGAGCAAATCCCCGCTGCAGATCAGCTTCCAGGGCGACCCGCTGCTGTTCAATCCCTACGGCATCATCGCCGTGAATCCCAAGCGTCATCCGGATACCAATTATGACGGCGCACAGGCGCTGATCGGCTGGTTCATCTCTCCGCATGCTCAGGAGCTGATCGGCGACTTCAGGATCGGTGACAACAAGCTGTTCACACCTTCCGCGGACGCTGGAGAGTACGCCGCCTTCAGTCAAACACACTGATGGAGCGACTCACCGACGCGATGACGACCGCCCTGATGCTTCTGTTCAGCGGCAACGCTGACCTGTGGGAGATCATCGGCATCTCGTTTCGCGTCTCCTTCGTCGCCATTCTGGCGGCTACGCCACCCGCGTTGCTGGCGGCCTTCGCCCTGGCCTATCTGCGTTTCCCGGGACGAAGGCTGCTGATCTCCATCAACAGCACCCTGCTCTCGGTTCCCGCCGTGGTGGTCGGACTGACCCTCTACATCCTGCTCTCGAGACAGGGGCCGCTGGGTGAGTGGAAACTGCTGTTCACCCAGACCGCCATGGTGCTGGGGCAGGTGGTGCTGGCTTTCCCCATCCTGGCCGCCATGAGTCATTCCGCCCTCCAGGCCGTCGACAAGCGGGCCTGGGAAACGGCACGCACCCTGGGCGCCGGTCCGTTGCGCGCCTCCTTCACCCTGATGCACGAAGCCCGGTTCGGCCTCATGGCCGCGTTGCTGGCCGCCTTCGGGCGCATCATCGCCGAGGTCGGGGCCTCCATGATGTTGGGTGGCAACATCCTGCATTACACCCGTAACATCCCCACCGCCATCGCCCTAGAGACCAGCAAGGGCGAGTTCGCCCAGGGCATCGCGCTCGGTATCGTGCTGCTGGCCCTGGCCTTCACCCTCAACGCCCTGTTGCAGAATGTCCAGGGAAGGGGCCAGCCGGTTTCATGACCTCACTCATCCTCAATGTGGAATCCCTGAACAAGCGTTTCGGAAGTCGCCAGGTGCTGCATGACGTCAGCGTCACGCTGCAGGCGGGCGAAGCCATCCTGCTCTGCGGACCGAACGGCGCGGGCAAGAGTACACTGCTGCGCATCCTTTCGGGCCTGGAAAAACCGGACCACTGCCGTCTGGACCTTGGCCGTGGCTCACAGTCCTGGAGCCGCAGTCGCGACGAGTTATTCAAGAACACACTTTATCTGCATCAACATCCCTACATGTTCGACGGTTCAGTCCGCTATAATCTGGCCTATGCCCTGCCACGCAACCTGCGAGGCCCGGCACGTCACGATCTCATCGACCGGGCCATGGCCTGGGCCGGGCTCGAGCACCTGCAGGAGACCCCCTCCAAGAGTCTCTCCGGCGGCGAACGTCAACGGGTCTCGCTGGCCAGAGCCTGGCTACGCAAACCGAGGATTCTGCTTTTGGATGAACCCACCGCCAATCTCGATCACGCCTCGCGGCAACGCATCCAGGAACTGCTCACCCCGCTGAAGGAGGCGGGCATGTCCCTGGTCATCGCCAGCCATGACATCCACCACTTCGCCTCCCTGGCCGACCGCTCGCTGCACCTGCATGAGGGGAGTCTGATCGAGATCGAAGCGACCAAGCTCCGGCCCATTGCCAGCCCTGTAGTCAGCCCCTCGCTGAGGACCCCGGCATGAGTATGCAGGAGCAGATCACGGCGGTGATACTGGCCGGCGGCCGCGGCCGTCGCATGGGCGGCGTCGACAAGGGACTGGTCGAGTTCAACGGCCGTCCCCTCATCCAGCATGTGATCGAGGCCATCACACCTCAGGTTCATACGCTGATGATTAACGCCAACCGCAATCTGGTCCGCTACCAGACCTTCGGCTACCCGGTGATCGCCGATTCCCTCAACGACTACCAGGGTCCGTTGGCCGGCTTTCTGGCCGCGATGGAGATGGCCCGGACGCCCTATATCGTCACCGTACCCTGCGACGGTCCCCTGCTGGCGGCAGACCTGGTCGAACGCCTGGTCCAGGCACGCGAACGTGACTCGGCCGAGATCGCCGTCGCCCACGACGGCCAACGCATGCAGCCGGTCTACGCCCTGATTCCGGTAAGCCTGAAACAGAGCCTTCAGCACTATCTCGACGGCGGCGACCGCAAGATCGATCTCTGGTATGCCCTGCACCGGGTGGCCCTGGCCGACTTCTCCGATCTCCCCGCCACCTTTGTGAACATCAACACCGAGGAGGAACGGGACCGCCTGCAGGAGGCTGACCAGTGATCGACTTCCCTCTGCCCCTGATCGGATTCTGCGCCTTCAGCGGAACCGGCAAGACCACCCTGTTGACTCGGCTGCTGCCGGAACTGCGCCAGCAGGGCCTGCACATCGCCGTCATCAAACACGCCCACCATCAGTTCGATATCGACCGCCCCGGCAAGGACAGTCACGAGTTGCGCAAGGCAGGCGCCACCGAGATGCTGGTCGCCTCGCGACGCCGCATGGCGCTGGTGACCGAATTCGACGGCGACCGTCCCGAACCGACGTTGGAGGAGTTGCTCACGGCGCTCGATCCGTCACGTCTCGATCTGGTCCTGGTGGAAGGTTTCAAAACCGCAGCCATACCGAAGATCGAGCTGCATCGTCCGGCCCTGGGCAAGCCGCTACTGTGTCTGCAGGATCCGATGATCATTGCCATCGCCACGGATGGGGAGATAGCCGATGCCCCGAGCGAACTGCCACGTCTGAATATCAACGATCCGCTGGAGATAGTAAGCTTCATACAACAGCGGATAGCCCGATTCAAAGCCAGGACCGACCATGACCCAAACCACCCGGCACAACGTCGTCAGCTGTGCTGAACCCGAATCCCCGCAAACCCTCACCGTGGATAAGGCCAGGGAACGCATCCTGGCCGCTATCACGCCGATAGCCACGCGTGAGCGGCTCGCACTGCGCGAGGGCCTCGACCGTTTCCTGGCCGAGGCCATCGTCTCCCCCATCGACGTACCCGGCCATACCAACTCCGCCATGGACGGGTTCGCCCTCGCTGGCGAAGCGCTGTCGAAAACGCCGGTCGAGCTGAAACTGAGCGGAACCGCTTTGGCCGGCGCCGCCTTCGCGGGCCGCTGCGAAAGCGGCGAGTGTATACGCATCATGACCGGCGCCCCGATGCCGGCCGGTACCGACACCGTGGTGATGCAGGAACAGACGCAGATGATCGGTGAGGACCGGGTGCGCATCGATCCGGGGCAACGGCTGGGACAGAACGTACGCCAGGCCGGCGAGGATATCGCAAAAGGCTCGAATGTACTGGAACCGGGACGCCGCCTGACACCGGCCGATCTCGGTATCCTCGCCTCGCTCGGTTTCGGCGAGGTCAGCGTGCACCGGCGTCCACGCGTGGCCTTCTTCTCCACCGGTGACGAACTGCGGGGGGTCGGCGAGGTGTTGAACGAGGGAGAGATCTACGACAGCAACCGCTACTCCCTCTACGGTATGCTGCAACGGGCCGGTGTGGAAACTCTCGATCTCGGCGTGGTGAAGGATGACCCCGAAGCCTTGCGACAGGCGTTTCGGGAGGCCGCTCGCGCTGCCGACGTGGTCATCTCTTCCGGCGGTGTCTCCGTCGGCAGTGCGGACTATACCAAGACGATTCTCGAGGAGTGCGGTGAGATCTCCTTCTGGCAGATCGCCATGAAGCCGGGGCGGCCTTTGACTTTCGGACACCTGGATGACGCCCTCTTCTTCGGCCTGCCGGGCAACCCGGTGGCAGTGATGGTCACCTTTTATCAATTCGTTTTGCCGGCCCTGCATTGGCTGGCCAGCGGCACCCGCTATCGCCCCTTCACCCTTCAGGCACGCAGTGTGGGCGAGATCCGCAAACGTCCCGGCCGCTTCGAGTTCATCCGTGGAGAGATGCAGCAGTCGGAGAACGGCGAGATCAGCGTAGTCGGCCTGGGTCAGCAGGGTTCGGGTATCCTCACCTCCATGAGCCGGGGGAACTGTTTCATCCTCCTCGATCCGTCGTGTGACGGTGTCAGACCGGGTGATCAAGTCAGTCTGCAACCGTTTGCCGCTCTGATCTGAGTTACCCATACTGACCCTGACAAAGCCGCATTCAGAGCCCATTCGATACGCCTGATGTCTGAGCCGGATACCGATCGGAAAAGCGAACACGCCAAGCGCGTCAGACGTTGGCTGATCGAGGGTCTGCTGTTTCTGCTGCTGCTCTATCTGATCCATCTCTGGCAGACGCGGGACGCCGCCCATGGGAGCGCACCCGCGTTCGATGCACAGCTGCTCACAGGCGATCCCTACTCACTCGAACAACAAGCCGGGAACCGTCCTACGCTGGTCTATTTCTGGGCCACCTGGTGCCCGGTCTGCAGCCTGACGACGGGCAACGTATCCGAGCTGGCGGAGAGCCATCAAGTGATCACCGTCGCCATGCAGTCCGGCGAGGCCGAGGCGGTGAGACAACACCTCAGGGAAAACGCGTTACAGTTTCCCGTGATCCCGGATCCACAGGGTGAACTGGCCAAGCGCTGGGGTGTGCGAGGCGTGCCGACCTTCTATGTCCTGGATGCGCAAAATCGGATCAGATTCGTCTCCGCTGGCTACACCTCGAAACTCGGGCTGCTCACCCGATTGTGGTTGGCTGATGAATGAATCCACAATTCAAGTCACTTTAAATAAGACACTTAACGCTATGTGTTTATTTTGTTTTGATCTCCCGGTATTGGTGTTTCACTCGCATCGCGGGGTACATGGACTAAAGCCCGCGCACAGTGAAGATGCCATACGCCGTAGCTCGACACCGTCGATTACTGATTCAAATAGTGACTATAGGTTTTAGCTGGCCGGTGAGCGTTATAAAATAGGCGATTCCATTCTTCCTGCTTCCCATCACTACAAAAGGATAAAAAACATGGCCCAGATAACTCTCGAAGGAAACACGATCAACACCAACGGCGATCTCCCGGAAGTCGGCAGCCAGGCCCCCGAATTCTCTCTCACCAAAGCCGATCTCGCCGATGTCGGTCTGGCGGATTTCGCCGGCAAGCAAAAGTTGCTGAACATCGTGCCCAGCCTGGATACCGGGGTCTGCGCCGCATCGACCAAGAAATTCAACGAGGCCATAGCCGGCAAGTCCAAGGCCGTGGCACTGGTCATCTCCGCCGACCTGCCTTTCGCGCAGGGCCGTTTTTGCAGTGCCGAAGGTATCGACAACGTGGTCTCCCTCTCCATGATGCATAGCCGCAACTTCGCCAAGGATTACGGTGTGCTGATCACCGATGGCCCTCTGGCCGGCATCTGTGCCCGCGCCGTGGTGGTGCTGGACGAGAATGACAAGGTTGTCTATACCCAGCTGGTCCCCGAGATCGTTCAGGAGCCCGACTACGACTCTGCGTTGGCCTATCTGGACTGATCTCCCCAACGGGACGCAAATCCCAATGGCACTTACTGTAGTGAAATAGTGCCGTGTTAATTAGGGCATCACGGTGCGGCAAGCCGCACCCTACAGCTTGATCAGGCGTGGGGTGCGGCGCGCCACCGATAACCGCTTGAGTCAGCAGCATTCGACTCGAACCCAATAAAAAACGGGCGCCCGGGGCGCCCGTTTTTTATTATTGCCGGCTACGCTCAGTAAGCGGGGTAGTAGCGGGGCGCGGGGGCGTAGGGCCCATAGCCTGAGGGTGGATAGGGCCGAGGCGGCGGTGGGGTCATCGCCTCGTGCAGATCTCTCTCCGCTTCCCTCAGGTTGCGCATGGCTTCCATCTCAGCCCTGGCGGCTTCTCGAAGGTCGTCGAACTCCTTGAGAATCTTGGCCACGGACTCGTCGTGCAGATCACGCATTGACTTCCGATCCGGCTGCACACTGCTCGGCTCAGCCATCGCGCCTTCTGTTGCCGTTGTATCGGTGCCGGCCTGACTCGCAACCTCCGCCGGGGCTGCAGCTGCTTGTGCCGGTTCACCCGAAGCGGCCTGTTCCGGCGCAGACGCGACACCCGAAGCCTCCTGGTCGGAGGATGCAGTCACTGCTGCTTCACCCGCATCAGCAGCGGCTGTCTCTTCAGTAGCGGCCGTCGTCTCTGCCTCCGGACTGGCAACTTGCTGACTCTCCGCAGCGGATTCAGATTCCGCCACTTGTTGTGAGGTGGCTGCTTCCGATTCCGACTGCGCGGTTTCTACCTGGGTAGCGGCGGATTCTTCTGAGTCCCCGGCACTTCCACTGATCGCTCCGGTTACATCCTGAGCAGTGGGAGTGACGGCAACTTCCTCGCTTTGGCTTGCCTCGTCCGTAGCCGTCGATGCCTCTTCAGCGGGATGCTTGGCCAGGGAACGGATGTAGATAAAAGCCAGGACGATGATCAGCAGCCAGAATATGACCTTGACCCAAAAGCCGCCCGCGCTTTTCGATTCAGTTGACATTGACGGTTCCTCCGGAGGTTTCTCAATAATGACAGCTGCTTCCATGGCAGCGTCTGGTTCTTTGTCGGGTTTGTCTTGCTTTACTGCAGAGATGGGCGCAGCTTTCTTCACCGACCCCTCGTCGAGCGATGATGCCGCTGCAGCAACCCCGGTCACTGTCGCCGGTCTGGTAGCGCCAGGTTGTGCTGACGGCTCCGTCTTGCTTGGCTCCTGCTTCAGGCTCTCGGAGGCGGCTTTGGGTGATACCGCCGGTTCCTTTACGGCTGTCTTTTTCTTGCTTGCCGCTTGCTTTTTAGCGACCTTCTTCTTGGCAACCTTCTTCTTGGCGGCCTTCTTTTTCACGACCTTTTTCTTCACCGTACCGGTCGCTTGCTCCACCGCTTCGTTGTTGTCGGTGGTCTTTTCAGTATCGTTATTTTCTTCCGCCATCTTGACTCCCCCTTCGGCAAGCAGAATTTATTAAGTCCTTCCGAACCCTGATAAAGCCGTTATTTCAGACCGCCACGAATCCTTGATATCAAGCGATAACCGATGTGTGATGTGCGTCAAGGGGAGTCTTAAGCTCCCTTGAGACTCCCTAAGCTGCCGTCATCCGCGATACTGGGATCGAAAAGCTGACTTTGTTGAAGTTCAGGTGAGGAAATACTAGCACAGCCTGCATCTCGGTTCTGAAACAAAGGAAGCCTCTTCCATATTCTTAAATGGTCATTTATCGATATTCTCAACCAGCCAATCGGCTACCCACGCATAGCTGAGATCGCTTGGCTGGATGATCTGCAGCCACTTTCCCGCGTGGTCAACCGCAAGGAATCGAGCACCCTGCTCAGCCTTACCCGAGACCGCGTAATGGACGCCAGGGCCGCTGCGAAGATTGGCCAGATCAGCGTTTACCTCAACCTCATGCCCCAACCACGGCTTGTTCAGCAACTCCTTCAGATACGGCAGCACATCTTCAGTTTGGCCGCGGACTTTCGCCTTGATGATCTCCCTGGCATCGTCATTGCCCCGTTCCGCTGCCGTGAGAAACCAATGCATGGCCTTCTCATTGTCTTGCTTGATCCCTTCGCCGTTGGTATAGGCCAAGGCCAGGGCGAACATGGCATCGGTGTGGCCGCGGCTTGCCGCCTGCCCCCACCAATAGACGGCTTTCGACACATTGACCCGAAGCCCGTTTCCATTGGCAAACAGCCAGCCCAGATGAAAGGCCGCTTCGCTATGCCCCCGCATGGCCAAGGGTCTCCATAGGCAGTAGGCTTCAGCATAGTCACCCACTTCCATTGCGGCCATACCCATGTCAAAGGCATCGCCGCCATTGGCTGTTGATGAGCCAACTAGAAAAAAAATAATAAATAATTTATTACTTATTGTATCTATGTATTTTTTCAAGCTCATCACTTGACTGAATAACTACGTGTTCTCAGGTGCTGGTATCCTCTCTGAGCGCCAGGAGCGAGACCAGCAGCTGCTTCACCTTCTCCATGCCGCTGATCAGATTCGCCTCGATCACCCGCATATCGATGGGACCATCGGACTTGCCTGCAGCCCAGTTGGAAACCACGGCACAGGTGGCATAACAGAGATTCATCTCTCTGGCGAGCGACGCCTCCGGCATGCCGGTCATACCGACGATATCGCATCCGTCACGCTCAAGACGCAGGATTTCGGCTGCCGTCTCCAGACGCGGTCCCTGGGTCGCACCATAGGTGCCTTCCGCTATGGGATTGACACCGCTGTGCCGACCTGCGTCGAGCAGTTGTCGCCTCAAGGGTTCGCAATAGGGGTCGGTGAAATCGATATGGGTAACCTGGCTCAGATCGCTTTCGAACAGGGTGTGATCGCGTCCGAAGGTATAGTCGATGATCTGATCTGGAATCACGATCATTCCCGGGGCCATCTGCTCGGTGATACCGCCGACGGCGGCCACGGCCAGGACGGTCTCCACACCGGCATGTCGCAGGGCCCATAGATTGGCCCGGTAGTTGACCCGATGCGGTGGAATGCTGTGAGAAGGTCCATGCCGCGGCAGGAAAACGAGTTCCCATCCCGCCAGCATGCCGTGCGTCAATGGCGCGGAGGGTTCACCATAGGGGGTGTGCGAAACCTCTCTGTGAACGATCTCAAGATTGGGTAGTTTGTCTAGCCCGGTACCGCCTATGATGGCCAATTTTGACATTTGTTGCTTATTTATTGATGGGTTAGGTGGCTTTTGATTCTACCCCGAGAAGGGATTGTTGGAAAACTCGGTAATTTTCAACCCTGGTCTATGAACGCGGCCGGCATAGAGCCGGCCACATGTACCACGCGCGTATACCTGATGCCGGCTTAAAGCTCGTCGGCGTGATGCGCAAGGTAGTCGGCGATACCGGAGGGTGAACGCTGAATACCGGCATCACCCTTTTGCCACCCTGCCGGGCAGACTTCTCCATGCTCTTCCGTGAACTGCAGGGCATCGATGATGCGCAACATCTCATCGATGTTGCGTCCCAGGGAGTTCTCATTCACGACCTGGTGTCTCACGATACCTCCCCGATCGATCAGGAATGAACCGCGATAGGCGACCTTGCCGTCCGGTGTCTCCACATCATAGGCCTTGCAGATCTGGTGGGTCAGGTCAGCCACCAGGGGATATTTCACGGGACCGATGCCGCCAGCCTCGATCGCCGTGTTGCGCCAGGCATTGTGCGTGAACTGGGAATCGACGGAACAACCGATCACCACCACATTCCGGTTCTGAAACTCTTGCAGACGATGATCGAAGGCGATCAGCTCCGATGGACAGACAAAGGTAAAATCGAGCGGATAGAAGAAGAGCACCGCATAGCTGTCCTTGATCGTGGACTTCAGATTGAAATTATCGACGATACTGCCATCCCCCAGTACTGCCGATGCGGTGAAATCAGGTGCTTCGCGACCCACTAACACTCCCACGGGTGACCTCCTCTATTGAGAACCGATATGAAGCCTGATCTTAGCATCGAACGGGAGCGGTTGTATGGAATAAAAAAGGGGGAGTCATCGACTCCCCCTTCGCAGACCTGATTCGAGGCGATCTCACACAGCGCGAGCCATCACTCCGGAATTCTCCAGTGTGGGAATCAGAATCGACTCTTCGCGTTTGATCCTGTCCTCGATCATGTCAAAGATCTCAAAGGTATCGGCGATGAACTCATCGCTGAAATTGAAATCGCAGTCTTTCAGCCACTTGGCGTGGTAATTGTCGAACTGCTTTCGCATGGGCTTTTGTCCGTTGAGGAAACCCCAAGCCATCGATTTCAGCTTGGGATCCTGATGGATCAGCAAGTCGGGATAGATCGACTTGTCCTGCTCGGCCATATGCCCTTTCATTTTCTCCGCCAGCTCACAGATAAGTTTGTGTGCAGTCATCGCGTTGGGACGGATGCTCAGCTGCTCTTTGGTCAGCATTGCCCTCAAGTCGCCGATCACGTCCAACATTTCAGCGTGACTGTCTTTTAGATTTTCTATTGCACTCACTTCCACCCTCCTGATGTTCTGCTTACGTCCATGGGTCGTTACAGCAGCAACACATGGATGTGCGGTTATGTTGACTGCCGATCTCTGCCGGTTGCGTCCACGCTACCAATACTGAACCATTACACTTAGAATGGCAATAGGTACTTAATTTTATTAGTATTTTTGTATGAAATTACTTGCGGGTTAACCCTTGCGCAAAACCATGGATTATTAGGGTTATCACTTATCCGGGGGGAGCGCCATAATCGCCGGTACGTTTCTCAGATAGCCGTTGTAGTCCATCCCGTAACCGAACACATAGCGGTCTTCCACGGTCAGTCCGACAAAATCCGCTTTGAAACCCACCCCCCTGTCGTGCAGTTTCTCCACCAACACGGCACTGTAGACCGCCTTCGCGCCGGCCTCGCGACACGCCTCGACAATCGCCGCCAGGGTGATGCCCTCATCCAGGATATCGTCGACCACCAGCACGGTTTGATCCCGCAGCGAGGTCCGGGGCTGGCCGATCCATTCCAGGTCCGCACCTTCGGTGTTTCCCCGATAACGGGTCGCATGGACATAGTCCTGCCGCAGGGGGAAGTTGAGTCGGGTCAGCAGATGCCCGGTCGGTATCAGGGCGCCGTTCAAAACACTGAGGACAATCGGATCCTCGCCTGACAGCCTGCCGGTGATCTCGATGGCGAGCCGGTCCATAGCCTGCTCGACCTGCTGTCGGGAATAGAGCTCATCGGCCATGGCAAGCATGTCGGCGGCATCTTTCTGTGTCATCGTTCGAGACATTGTTCACTCCAGATTGAGGCTCAACGAGACAGCCTCCGGGTCGTAGGCGAGTTTTTCCACCGCCGACTTCCAGCGTGGATCCATCTGCAGTGCCTGATGGCTGAGCGGCTTGCGACCATGCATTCTGACCAGCCGCACGTGCATCGCCGGTTCGTCATAGGTCTTGAGATGATCCAGAACGGCCAGGGCGGCAGGCCGGTTGTTGCAGACCAGTACCATGTCGCATCCGGCCTGTAATGCTGCTTCTGCACGAGCCGCATAGCTGCCGGCAGCATCGGCAGCGGCCATATTGAGGTCGTCGCTGAAGATGATGCCCTGAAAACCGAGCCGTCCGCGCAACACTTTCTGCAGCCAGAAGTCTGAAAAACCCGCCAATCGGTTGTCGATCCTTTCGTAGATCACATGCGCCGGCATCACGGCTTCCATACCGGCCTGAATCATGTGTTCGAAGGGTCTCAGGTCATCGATCTCGATATCCTCGAAGCGCCGGTTGTCCACCGGCAGCGCGGTATGCGAATCGGCCTCGACGCCGCCATGCCCAGGGAAGTGTTTGCCCACCACGGCCATACCGGCGCTATGGCACCCTTTCATCCAGGCATGCGCCAGTCTGGCCACCACATCCGGATCCTTGGAGAAGGCCCGATCACCGATCACCTTGCTCACCCCATGGGCCAGGTCGAGCACCGGCGCAAAACTGAAATCGACCCCGCAGACGCGCAGTTCCGAGGCCATCAGCCACCCCCCCTCCTCGGCCAGCTTCAAGCCACGTGCACTGTTGTGCCGATAGTGTTCACCGTACCAGGCTGCAGGTGGAAGGTGGGTGAAATCGTCCCTGAAACGCTGGACCCGTCCTCCCTCGTGATCGACGGCGATCAGCAGATGAGGCGATCTGAGACGATGGATCTCCCGGCAAAGCGCAGTCAACTGCGCACGTGATGAGAAATTGCGACTGAACAGAATCACACCCCCCACGGCGGGGTGCTTCAGCAGCCTCGTTTCCTCCTCGCTGAGGGTCTCGCCCTCGAGATCGAGCATGACCGGTCCAAGACTCATCCTTTACAATGCCTCATTCAACATTTGGCGCAGTATGCCGCAAACAGGAGTGTGGAGGAACTCTCCTCGAGCGACATCGACTGCAATCAACCCCCGTAATGGAAGAGAGGTCAACGCGGTGAATCTTTTGCGTCTCTTCAGCATGATGCTGGCAGTGCTACTGGTCATTCCCCTCACTCTTCAGGCCGAAGAGGAGAAGCAGGAACCGGCACCGATCCACTACTATCAGCTGAAACCCTCGCTGGTGGCCAACCTGGCCAGCAGCGGTCGATACGTTCGCTGCGACATCCAGCTGATGACCCGGGATCAGGCCTTCCTGGAGGACCTCGGTCTGCACGATGCCGCCATTCGTCATACCTTGCTGTTACTGCTCTCCGAGCAGGATGGCAATCAGATCAAGACCCCCGAGGGCAAGGAGGCGCTACGCAAAGAGGCCCTGTCGCAGATCAATCGGCTGTTGAAGGAACAGACCGGAAAGGCTGGGGTGGAGTCGCTCTTCTTCACCACCTTTTTCGTGCAGTAGCCAGTCGGATATCGAGCCGGTCCCGCAAACGATCTCCCAGCAGGTTGAGCGAGAGCACCACCAGCACCATCGCCAGTCCGGGCGCCAGCACCAGATGCGGCGCCACCAGCATGTAGCTGGCGCCATCGCGAATCATGCTGCCCCAGGAGGCATCAGGCGGCTGTACGCCGAGTCCGAGAAAAGAGAGTCCGGCTTCGGCGATCACCATGCCCGCGATACCGAAGGTGGCCTCGACGATCAGCGGCGCCATCAGCAACGGAAGCAGATGGCGGATCAGGATATAGCCTGTCGAGCTGCCCAGGGCGATTGCCGCCGTCACATGGTCGCGCCGTTTGAGTGACAGCACCTGACCACGCACCAGCCTGGCATAGCCCACCCAACCCACCACCGAAAGGGCGATGATCAGATTGTCCAGTCCAGGCCCCATCACCCCCGCAAGCGCGATTGCCAGCAGGATCCCGGGGAAGGCCATGAAGATATCGATCACCCGTACCAGCAACAGTTCGGACCAGCCTCCCCGGTAGGCTGCGAAGAGTCCGACCGAGACCCCCACAAACAACGACACGGCGACCACTCCGAAGGCGACCAGAAAGGAGGTCCGGGCGCCCGCCAGCAGTCGTTCCAGCACCGGCCGTCCCAGGTCGTCGAATCCCAGCAGCCCCGCGCTCCCCGGCGGTTCCAGGATATGTTGCAGGTGAACCTGATTGGCGCCATCCGATGCCAGATGGCCCCACATGGCAGCCAGCGCCCAGCAGGCCACCACCAGCATGGGCAGCCAACGAAACATCAAAGGCTCTCCCCCCGTCGGGTACGCGGATCGACCACGCCATAGAGCAGATCGGTCAGCGTATTGACCAGCACGTAAGAGAGACTGACGACGAGGACGCAGCCCTGCACCACCGGGTAGTCCCGACGCTGGATGGCGTCGATCATCAGTGAACCGATACCCGGCCAGTCGAAAACCACCTCGGTCACTACGGCACCACCCAGCAGGGCACCGAGCTGAATGCCGATCAGGGTCAGCACCGGCAGCCAGGCATTGCGCATGGCGTGTCGCCACAGCACCTGCCGCTCCGCCAGCCCCTTGGCCCGCGCCGTGCGGACGAAATCCTCCTCCAGCACCTCCAGCAGACTGCTGCGGATCATGCGCGCCAGAATGGCGGCGAATCCGGTGCCCAGCGTCATCGCAGGCAGAATCAGGCTGGCGGCCGTCTCACGTCCGCTGACCGGCGTCCAGCCCAGCCAGAGGGAAAACAGCAGGATCAACAGGGGCCCGAGCCAGAAATTGGGCAGCGAGACACCCAGGGTGGAGAACCCCATGGCCCCCCAGTCCCAGCCGCTGCCGCGTCTGACCGCGGCCAGGATACCGAGCGGGAGGGCCAGCAACAGGGCGCAGCCGAGGGCGGCGAGGGCCAGCTGCAGGGTCGCCGGCAGGCGTTCCGCCAGCAACCGGCTGACCGGCTGGTCGGAGTGCAGCGAGTTGCCCAGATCGAGCTGTACCACCCCGCCCAGGTAGTCCACCAGCTGGCGGGCGATCGGCAGGTCGAGCCCCAAGCTGGCGCGCAGCGCCGCCCGGTCGGCGGGGCGGGCCGACTCACCCAGCATCACGTCCACCGGATCGCCCGGTATCAGGTGGATCAGCAGGAAAACCAGGCCGACCACGCCCAGGATCACCAACAGGGCGCTCATCAACCTTGCGAGCAGGAAATGGCTCATGGCTATTCGACGATCTCCACCGGGGTACCCACCTCGACCCAGTCGAACACTGCCAGCAGGTCACGATTGCGCATGCGGATGCAGCCGTGGGAGACCGGCATGCCGATGAGCGACTCCTCCGGCGTGCCGTGGATATAGATGAAGCGCCTCAGGGTATCGACCGCTCCACCCCGGTTGAAACCGGGTTCGCAACCGCTCAGCCAGAGGATACGGGTCAGAATCCAGTCCCGCTCGGGTTGGGCCAGCGCCAGTTCGTCCCCATAGATCTCCCCGCTGGGCCGGCGGCCGACGAATACGGTGTTTTCGGGGCAACCGGCTCCGATCTTGAGCCGGATGCGATGGGGGCCCCTGGGCGTACAGCCGCTGTCTGCGGTCTCACCGGCTCCGGCGCGGGCGGTCGACACCGGATAGAGTGCCACCGTACTCCCCGCCTGCAGACAGATCAGCCGTTGTTGGCTCAACTCAATGCGCAGCTGCCGTTGGTGCATCGGAGGACTCCCTGGCGTCGGTGAAATGCATCTTCAGCAACCCATCATAGTTGCCGTCGGGCGAGAGGTTAAAGCCTACCACCCGCGGTCCCTGGATGGCGTACTGATCCTCGTACCAGAGTGGTACATAAGGCAGGTCCGCGTGCAACTGCTCGGCAACCTGCCGATAGGTGTCCGCCTGCCGCTTCAGGGTCTGGGCCTGCTCGGCCAGACGCAGCAGGCTGTCGACCCGCTCGCTGGCGTATCGTCCCCGGTTGGCGCCCGCGGGGGGTAGCGAATCGCTGGCGAAGATGTAGCGGAAGATGTCCGGCGTGCGCAGGCCCACCCAGCTGAGGCTGTAGAGCTGGAAATTGCCCGCCTTGATGTCACCGAAGAAGGTGCCCCAGTCGTAGCTTCGCAGATCCACCTCGATGCCGACCGCCTTGAGCTGGCTCTGGATGATGGTGGCCAGGCGGATCCGGAAGGGGTCGCTGGAGGTCTTGTAGACCAGCCGCAGCGGCCGCTGCGGACCGTAACCGGCCGCCTCGAGCAGGCGCCTGGCGCGCGCCGGATCGTAGGCATAAGGCCTGAGACCGGGATCACCGGCCCAGTGCTCGGGTGGGAACAGGGTCTCCGCCGTGCGCGCGGCGCCGCGCATGACCCGCTCGATGATCGCCTCCCTGTCGATGGCGTGGGCGATGGCCTGGCGCACGCGCAGATCGCTCAGGGACGGGTCCTGCAGGTTGAACCCGATGTAGGTGAAGTTGCTGCCCGGCAGCTGGAAGTGACTGCCCTCACCTTCCCGTTTCAGGTAGTCGAGCAGCTCCGGCGAAAGATCGTTCTGCAGCAGATCGATCTCGCCGCGCAGCAGTTTGAGGGCACGCACGGTGGGATTTTTCACCTCCAGCAGCCGGAAGCGTTGAGCATCCTCCCGACGCTCCAGCAACAGCATGCCGGGCTGCGATGCGTCCAGCAGGCG
Source organism: Sedimenticolaceae bacterium (assembly GCA_050300835.1). Taxonomy (GTDB): domain Bacteria; phylum Pseudomonadota; class Gammaproteobacteria; order Chromatiales; family Chromatiaceae; genus Thiodiazotropha. The sequence continues at coordinate 529 of JBNKYJ010000194.1, read as the reverse complement.
AAACGGGCCACTGCCGACCGGGCGGACCGAGAAGGCGTGTCCCGATGCGAGCAATTCCGCCGGCAACAGATTGAGCGTCATATAGGCCGGCAACAGGGGATCGGGTCGCTCGATAAAGAGGTCGAAGGTCTGTGCGTCGACCGCTTCCAGCCGCTCGATGAGCGACAGGGTGTCACGCAGCGGGGAGGCGTTGGCGGGGTCGAGCACAAAGCGGTAGGTGGCGATCACATCCTCGACCGTCAGGTGATCACCGGTCACGAACTCACCCGCGGCGGCGGTCAGGCTGAATCGATAGTGACGGGAGGACAGCTGCCGCCACTCGGCCACACCCGGAACGGGCTGTCCATGGGGATCGAATTCCACCAGCCGTTGGTAGAGCAGACGGTTGACCCGTTCCGAAGTGGCGTCGGTGGTATAGCGGGGATCGAGATTGAGCGGTGCGGTGGCCAGTCCCATGCGGATGACATCAGGCTCGGGCTCGGAGCAGGCGACGAGGGCCGACAGCGCCAGCAGCATCAGAGCGATCCGG
>JBNKYJ010000193.1:0-5136 GCA_050300835.1 Sedimenticolaceae bacterium | reverse complement strand
TTCATCAGGTCATGAGGACAGATGTACATGCAAGCTGTCCTGTCCTGGCCTTTACAGCCATCGCACTTCTCAGTACGCACAAATGTTGGCATGGTGTATTTCTCCTAGGGTTTCACTGCAGTGATTCAGCCGCCGCGCATTTGCCGCGACCTTGAAGCACGTCCGGGCAGGCCCGGTGTATTTCATTTTTCTTGCCTGTTGTCACGAGGTTGACTGCAGGCCGGAAACCGACCGTCTGACCTCCATCGTCCCATCAGACACTCCAGCACGCGCAAGCGCATCCCGGAATCAGGGCGACAAACATTAATGGGTTGCGCAATCTTTAGCCAAACAGTTTTTTAATTGGGGCGTATAAATTGCACTTATTGTGCTAGCCCCTTGAAATACCAACCGATTTAGTCAAGTAAGTAACTTGCTCATTATGCGAAAAAAATTACCAATCATAGGCAAAGGGTCTTTATTCAATCCCTTGATGAACCGCCGACAGCCCCCGCTCCATCTATCCCAAGGGAGATAGAACACCACCATCCACACCTAATAATACGTTCGCCGCTTCTGACGCCGCACTGGGCCAAGCGGGGCTTGCACCTGCGGCCCCATGGTTTAAAGTGGCGGCTTTTCGAGACCCGCTGAACATGCCAACAACCCCACCCGACGCCCTGCTGCTGCTGGCCACCGGCTGCGCCCACTGTCCGGGTGTGCTCGAGGGTCTCAGCCAGTTGCTGAAACAGGGACGCATCGGCCGCCTCGAGGCCATCAACATCGTCGAGCACCCGGAGGCGGCCCAGGCGGTCGGCACCCGCAGCGTACCCTGGACCCGCATCGGCGCCTTCGAACTCGAAGGGGCGCTGACGCCGGCGGAGCTGGACCGCTGGGTGGAGCTGGCCGGCAGCGAGGCGGGGTATGCCGCCTACTACAGCCACCTGCTGGACACACGGCGCCCGCACAAGGTCCGACAGCTGATCGAACGGCACCCCGAGAGCCTGTCGCAACTCATCGCCCTGCTGACCGACGACAAGACCTCCATGGCCGCCCGCATCGGCGTCGGCGTCGTCATGGAGGAGCTCGAAGGCGATCCGCTGCTGGCCCAGGGGCTGGAGAATCTGATCGCACTGGCCGGGTCAAAGCAGGCCAATGTCCGCGCCGACGCCGCCCACTTTCTTGGCTTGACCCGCCATCAGGATGCCCTGGCGCCGCTCAGGAAACTGTTGGCCGATGCCCACCCCGATGTCCGCGAGATCGCCGAGGAGGCCCTGCAGTCACTCACCGAGGAGCATGATGGATAGAAAGTCGCAGATACTCACCATGCACGCCGCCTTCATCAACCAGGTGGTCGAACTCGGTCCCCAGGCGGACCGACAGCAGGAGTTCGACCAACTGCTCAAGCTGGCGCAGGAGAACGGCTGGAACGACCTGGTCGCCGCCATTCGCCTGATCATCCTCAAGGGGCGTCGGGATATGGAGGTGCTGAACGGACTCGACGAGGAGGACCGGGTGATCACGGAGGCGATTCTGCGCGGGCTGCAGGACCCCTCCACCCTGCCCGACCCCAACGCCAAACCCGACCCCGCACTGGCCGCGCCCGGCCTCGCTTCCATGATCCATGCCGCCGGCAGCGGCAACGCCCAGGCCTTGCAGATCATCGCCGAGATGGCGGACCAGATGAGCAAGGTCGGCGGTGCCATGGGCCGACTGGCCGCGGTGATCCGCCCCCTCATCAACGGCGAGCGCGATCCCGAGGTCCTCTGCAAACGCATGGACGGCAACACGGAGGCCATGGTCCTGAGTATCCTCGACGAGCTCAAGCAGCTCGAGACGGGGGACGGCTGATGGCACGCAACTTCCTGATTCTCGCCGCCATCAGCGGCATGTTGCTGGTGATCCTGGGGGCGTTTGGCGCCCATGCCCTGGAGGCCCGGCTGCCTGCGGCTCAGTTGGTCTGGTGGCAGAAAGCGGTCAACTACCAGGGACTGCATACCCTGGCCCTGTTCGGCACCGGACTGCTTGCCCTGCATTTTCCCAGTCGCGCCCTGAGCGTCGCCGGCTGGCTCTTCCTCGCCGGCATCCTGCTCTTCTCAGGCAGCCTCTACCTGCTGACGCTCACCGGCCTGCGCACCCTGGGCATGATCACGCCCCTGGGCGGCACCGCCTTCATCGGCGGCTGGTTCGCCCTGGCGTTGGCCGCCTGGCGCCTACCCCGCTAATCCGCCGCGATGATCGAGATCGAAGCCTTCGCCAACCGCTTGCGCAAAAACCGGCGCCACTGGCAGAAGTGGGCGCGCCGTCGCGGTATCGGCTGCTACCGGCTCTACGACCGTGACATCCCAGAGTTTCCCCTGGCCATCGACTGGTACGAGGGTGAGGTCCATGCCCAGGTCTTCGCCCGCAAGGGCCAGGAACCGCTGGACGATGCCGAGGAGACGGCGATCGGCGAGGCGATCCTCCAGGCTCTGGAGATCCCCGGCGAGGCCCTGGCCTTCAAGACCCGCCAGCGGCAACGCGGGCTGGCCCAGTATGAGAAGACCGGGCAACGGGGACGCCCCCGGGTGGTCAGCGAGGGCGGACTCAGGTTCGAGGTCGACCTGCACAGCTATCTCGACACCGGTCTCTTTCTCGACCATCGGGAGACCCGCGCCCTGGTGCGCCAGCGCGCCGCCGGCCGACGCATGCTGAACCTCTTCGCCTACACCGGCAGCTTCTCGGTCTACGCCGCCGCCGGCGGGGCCCTGGCCACCACCAGCGTAGACCTCTCCAACACCTACCAGGCCTGGACCCAACGCAACCTGGCGCTCAACGGCTTCAGCGGGGATGCGCATCAGCTGGAACGGGCCGATGTCTTCGAGTACCTGGAACGGGCGCTGCGGGAGCGCCGTCTGTTCGGCCTCATCGTGCTCGACCCGCCCAGCTTCTCCAATTCGAAAAAGATGCAGGAGATCCTCGACGTGCAGCGGGATCACAGGCGACTGATCGAGGCCAGCCTCGAGCTGCTGACCCCCACCGGCGAGCTCTACTTCTCCACCAACCGGCGCCGCTTCAAGCTCGATGGCGCGCTGGAAGCCCTGCCCGGCGCGGAGGAGATCACCCGCCAGACCCTGCCCGACGACTTCAAGCGCCACCCGGCCCATCGATGCTGGATCTTTCGTCGCTCCTGAACCTCTCCGGCGGACCGCTCGGGCTCTTCGTCGGCAGTTTCCTCGCCTCCACCCTGCTGCCGGGCGGCTCCGAGGCGATGCTGCTGTGGGAACTCCAGCAGACCCCGGAGAGCGTCATTCTGCTGTGGGGTGTAGCCACCCTCGGTAACACCCTGGGCGGGCTCAGCAGCTGGCTCATCGGCTGGTGGCTGGCACGGCGCTTTCCCAACAAAGGGCTGCAGGAAGAGCGACAGCGCAAGGCGCTGGAACGGGTCGCCCGCTACGGCAGTCCGGTGCTGCTGCTCTCCTGGCTGCCGGTGATCGGCGACCCGCTCTGCCTGGCCGCCGGCTGGAGCGGGGTGCGGCCGCTGCCGGCGACCTTCTATATCGGTCTCGGCAAGGCCCTGCGCTACGCCGTGCTGGTGGGGGCCTTCAGCGGTTTGTCGTAGGGAAGATAGCCAGGCGGGAGTTATAACGCAAAGATCGCAAAGGGAAGACGCAAAGGGCGCCAAGGTGATAACTGTTTTCCATGCGACACCCTTTGTACCCGGTGATGATTAATAACCTTTGCGGGCTTTGCGGCTCCATGGCGTGCTTTGCGTTATAAATCCCGACGCTGCCTTCAGCGGGTAGCCCGGATGCAGCGAAGTGAAATCCGGGGATGCGCCAGGCACCTCAATTCCTGGATTACGCTGCACTCCATCCAGGCTACGCAGCTGGTCGGGGCCTTTGGCGGCCTGTCGTAGGGAACATAGCCAGGCGGGAGTTATAACGCAAAGATCGCAAAGGGAAGACGCAAAGGGCGCCAAGGTGATAACTGTTTTCCATGCGACACCCTTTGTACCCGGTGATGATTACTAACCTTTGCGGGCTTTGCGGCTCCATGGCGTGCTTTGCGTTATAAATCCCGACGCTGCCTTCAGTAAAGTCGTTGTCGAGCTATTTGCGCCAGAAGGCCGGTGTCAGCAACACCAGCAGGGTGAAGATCTCAAGCCGTCCCAACAGCATGGCGAAGCAGAGGATCCATTTGGGCGTGTCGTTCAGTTCGGCATAGTTGGAGCCCACGCCCGCCAGGCCGGGACCCAGATTGTTCATGCAGGCGGCGACGGCGGAGAATGAGGTCATCAGATCGAGCCCGGTGGAGGCCAGGGTCAGGTACATGACGCCGAAGCTGGCCACGTAGAGGGCGAAGAAGCCCCACACCGCATCCACCACCCGCCAGGGGATGGTCTTGCCGCCGATGCGGATGGGGATCTCTGCATTCGGATGGATCAGGCGGTTGATCTCGCGCACCCCCTGTTTGATCAGCAACAGAAACCGGATCACCTTGATGCCGCCGCCGGTGGAGCCGGCGCAACCGCCGATGAAGCTGGTGAAGAGCAGGAGTATGGAGACGAATCCGGGCCAGAGGGAGTAGTCGGCGGTGGTGAAACCGGTGGTGGTGCCGATGGAGACGGCCTGGAACAGGCCGCGGGTGATCGATTCGTCCAGGGTGCCGTAGACCCCCATCAGGTAGAGCGCCGCCGACACCAGTAGAAAGACGATACCGAGTGTCGTGATATAGCCGCGAAACTCCGAGTCCTCCAGGTAGATGCGCAGGCTGCGCCGGCGCACGGCGAGAAAATGGAGCGCGAAGTTGGCCCCGGAGAGCAGCATGAAGACCACCGCGATCATCTCGATCAAGCGGCTGTCGTAGTAGCCCATGCTCTCGTCGTGGGTCGAAAAGCCGCCGATGGCCACGGTGGAGAAGGCGTGGCCCAGGGCATCGAAAAAGCGCATGCCGCCCAGCCAGTAGGCCAGGGTGCAGCTGACGGTCAGCCCCAGGTAGATGTACCAGAGCGCCTTGGCGGTCTCGGTGATACGCGGGGTCAGCTTGTTGTCCTTCACCGGTCCCGGGGTCTCCGCCCGGTAGAGCTGCATGCCGCCGATACCCAGCATCGGCAACACCGCCACCGCCAGCACGATGATGCCCATACCGCCCAACCACTGCAGCTGCTGGCGATAG
>JBNKYJ010000192.1:0-7872 GCA_050300835.1 Sedimenticolaceae bacterium | reverse complement strand
CGAAGGGTTCGTCCAGCAGTAGCAGCTTGGGCTCGATGGCGAAGGCGCGCGCGATGGAGACCCGCTGGCGCATGCCGCCGGAGAGCTCGAAAGGCTTGCGTTCCTCGGCGCCGTCCCCGAGACCCACCATCCGCAGATAGTTATAGGCGTGCTCGCGCACCTGCTCGCGGCTCCACTGGGGCCAGCGGGCGCGCACCCCGAACATCACGTTCTTCAGCGCGCTGAGCCAGGGCAGCAGGCTGTAGTTCTGGAACACCACGCCCCGTTCCAGGGCGGGACCGCCGATCTCCTTGCCCTCCATCAGCAGGGCTCCGTCGGTGGCGCCATCGAGGCCGGCCAGGATATTCAAAATGGTCGACTTGCCACAGCCCGAGTGGCCGATGATGCAGACGAACTCGCCCTTGTGGATTCCGAAGTTGGCGTTCTCGAAGACCGTCAGCTCCCCGTCCTTGGTCTTGAACCGTTTGCTCAGGTCTTCCGCTTCGACAAAAAAGTGTTCTGCTCTCATGGGTCGGCTCATTCTTTGTAGGTGACCAGGCGGGTGGCTCCGGAGAGCGCCATGTCGAGCAACATGCCCACGATGCCGATCATCAGGATGGAGAAGATCACACTGGTGAGGTCGAGATTGTTCCACTCGTTCCAGACGTAGTAGCCGATGCCGGTGCCGCCCACCAGCATCTCGGCGGCCACGATGACCAGCCAGGCGATGCCGATGGAGATGCGCATGCCGGTGAGGATGGTGGGTGCCGCAGCCGGCAGGATCACGGTGAAGGCGGTGCGCAGGGCCGACAGCTCATGGGTACGGGCCACGTTGAGCCAGTCCTTGCGCACATTGGCCACGCCGAAGGCGGTATTGATCAGCATCGGCCAGATGGAACAGATGAAGATGACGAAGATGGAGCTGGTCTCCGAGTCCTTGATGATGAAGAGAGCCAGCGGCATCCAGGCCAGCGGCGAGATGGGCCGCAGCACCTGGATGAAGGGATTCATGGCCTTGTGGATCAGCGGTGACATGCCGATCAGAAAGCCGATGGGGATGGCGATCAGCGCCGCCAGCAGATAGCCGGTCAACACGCGGTAGACGGAGTAACCGAGCTGGATGCCGATACCCTTGTCGTTGGGCCCCTTGTCGTAGAAGGGATTGGACAACTCCTCTGCGGCGAGGGTAATGACCTGGGAGGGGGGCGGTACGCGCGCCTCCTGATCGGCGCCGCCCATGAGTAATTCGTACTCGGTCAGCGCCTGCTTGGCTTTCGGCGCCTGGTTGGCCATCTCCCACAGGCCGAGCATAACGACCAGGAAGGTGACGGCCAGGATGGCGGCACGCATGTTGAGGGACTGCAGCATAACTTCTCTTTTCTGTTTCTCTGAGGCTTTACCCTGGCTTCGGGATTGTGGGGCCGGACGGAGCTCCCCGCCCGGCCCCGGTTCTCAGGCTAGCGCTTGATGGCGAAGCTCTGGGCATACTCCTCCGGCTTGGCCGGGTCGAAGGTCTTGCCCATGATGCTGTAGGACTCGTAGGTGTGATCCGGTACCGGATAACCCAGCTCCTTCATCATGCGGCCCGCGTCGGAGGCCAGGTAGACCTCCTCGGCGATCTTCTTGTAATCCACATCGCCCTTGACGTAGCCCCAACGCTTCATCTGGGTGAGGATCCAGACCGCCATGGAGTGCCAGGGGAAGGGATCGAAGTCGATGCGATCGGGCACGTTGTGCACGTTGCCCAGGCCATCGGCGTAGCGCCCGGTCAGCACCTGCTCGATCACGGGCACCGGCTGGTTGAGATAGTTCTTGGGCGCGATGGCCTTCGAGATCTCCTTGCGGTTCTCCTGCTTGGAGGAGTAGGCGGTGGCGTCGACGATCGACTTCAGCAGCGCCGCGTAGGTGTTCGGCAGGGTGGTGGCGAACTCCTCGGCGCAGGCGAAGGCACAGCAGGGATGGCCCGGCCAGATGTCCTTGGTCAGGGTATGGATGAAGCCCACCTTCTCCCACACCGCACGCTGGTTGAACGGGTCGGGCGAGAGGTAGCCGTCCAGGTTGCCGGCGCGCAGGTTGGCCACCATCTCCGGCGGCGGCACCACGCGGATCTGAATGTCCTTGTCCGGGTCGATGCCGTATTCGGCCACGTAGTAGCGCAGCAGGAAGTTGTGCATGGAGTAGTCGAACGGCACGCCGAACTTGAAGCCCTTCCAGTCCTTCGGATTGCGTTTGTCCTTGTGCTTGACGTGCAACACGATGGCCTGGCCGTTGATGTTCTCCACCGCCGGCATGCGGAAGGGCACGGCGGTGGAGCCGGCGCCCATGGTGATGGCCAGCGGCATGGGTGTCAGCATGTGGCTGGCGTCGTACTCCTTGGCCAGGGACTTGTCGCGGGCCACCGCCCAGCCGGCGGTCTTGATCACATCCACATCGAGACCGTACTTGGCGTAGAAACCCATGGGGTGGGCCATGATGATGGGGGTGGCGCAGGTGATCGGTACGAAGCCCACCTTGAGTTTGGTCTTCTCCGGCTTGCCCAGATTGTCCTTGATCGCCGCTTTGACCTCGTCCATGGGCAGCATGCTGCCGAGCAGGGCGGCGAAGGCGCCACCGCCCACGGCGCGCATGAAGTCGCGGCGGCTCATGTCGTCGTGACCGAAGATGCCGCGTACCACCGCGCTCTCGATGACCCGATCCATGACGTCTTCGGAACTCTCCAGCGGATTGGGGTCCGCGGCGGCAGATTGCGCTTTCCCTGCCTCAGCGAAATCAGCCTGTTCAGCACCCATCAGCTCACGCATCTCCGGTGTCGTGGTGCCTTCGAAGACCGCCCGCTCCAGGCGCTCGGTCAGCTCTGTTTCGCTGCATTCGTAATTGCTTGTGATCTGCTCCCTCTGGAAAACACAGATGGGGCAGTTGCACGCGGGACCGTGCTGAAGATCGGTATCCGCATCGAACGGATTGCCGAGACTCTTGTTTGCCATGATTATCCCCTTCTACCTAGCCTATATAACGAGTTGGCGATGCGGTCAGCCAGAGGCGTGGCACGGTTCCTGCTCTGATCGTTGTGCGGGTCATTTGGCCCTCAGTTGAATGTGAGACACGGACGATACTGGTGCAGGGACGCACTACCTCAACCAATTCCGCACAACAATTGTGCAAATCACCGACGGGAGTCCACTCCAGTGCATAGCTGAAGCGCCTCGCGTCTTGAAGGGCTTAAGTGCAGCTATCGTGCCAGCCGCGAAAAGGATATCTAGCAGATTGTATTTAAAGGATAAATTGGTGGGTAAGCTGGTGCTTTGAGAGGCTACGAAATTGCGTAATTCACGAGATCTCGTAACCGGTGCAACGATATTTCGTAGTCGTTGATGTGATGGCGAGGCCTATTGATATGAAGGTATCGGAGACACCGTTCGAGCTTCCTGCTCCCCTGGATGCGGGGCATCTGGCCGACGTTCAGTCGTTACGCAGCTTCTTCGACCAGCACCCTATGGCGACACTGGTCTTCAATCCGGTAGAGAACTGCGTGATCGAAGCCAACAGAGCGGCCGTGGAGCTGCTGGGCTTCCCTCGGGAAAAGGTACAGCAGATCAAACCGAGTTGGCTTTTCAACGGCGGCCTGTCCGCGCTGATCGTATTTACCCAGTCGGTTCTGGAGAAAGGCTTTTGCTGGACCAACGAACTGATCTGCCGGACTCTGGGCGGAAGCGAAATACCGGTGGAGTGCAGCGCCCGCGCCCTGGTCCATGAGGGCCGGACCTTGATCGCCATCTCCCTGCAGGAACGCGAACGTGTGGAGGGGCTGCGCAAAGAGGCCGAGGCCAACGATTATGTACGCCGCGGTCTAGCCGAATGGCGCAAATTCGAGCAGGTGTTCCGGGAGATCGAGCAGGGCAACCAGCTGCTGCTGCAGGCCGCCGGTGACGGGGTCTATGGCGTCAACGCAGAGGGTATCACCACTTTCGTCAATCCCGCGGCGGAACGTATGCTGGGGTACAAGGCGGAGGAGTTGGTGGGCAAGAACATGCACGAAATGGTGCATGCGAAGCATCCGGATGGCTCGCACTACCATGTCCGGCTCTGTCCCATCTATGCCGCCTTCAAGGATGGTGCCGTGCACCATGTGGACGATGAGGTGTTCTGGCGCAAGGACGGCACCTCCTTTCCGGTCGAATACACCAGTACCCCGATCCTCGAACGCGGTCTGTTGATCGGTGCTGTGATCATCTTCCGCGACATCACTGACCGCAAACAGGCCGAAGACAACCTGCGCCGGGCCCTGGAGCAGGTCAAATCACTGCAGCGACGGCTGGAGGAGGAGAACGCCTACCTGCAGGAAGAGATCCGCACCGAGTACAACTATCGGGAGATCATCGGCAGCAGTGAGGCCATACGTCAGGTGATTCAAAAGATCCAGCAGGTGGCGCCCACCAGCGCCACCACGCTGATCACCGGCGAGTCCGGTACCGGCAAGGAGCTGATTGCGCGGGCCATCCATGTCGGCAGCGAGCGTAGCGAGCGGCCGCTGATCCGGGTCAACTGCGCGGCCATTCCCCGCGATCTGTTCGAGAGCGAATTTTTCGGCCATGTGCGCGGCGCCTTTACCGGCGCCACCCGGGACCGGGCAGGGCGCTTTGAACTGGCCGATGGCGGCACCCTGTTTCTCGACGAAGTGGGTGAGATACCGCTGGAGCTGCAGGGCAAACTGCTCCGAGTGCTGCAGGAGGGGCAGTTCGAGCGTCTGGGAGAGGAGAAGACCCGCAGTGTGGATGTGCGCATCATCGCCGCCACCAACCGGGAGCTGGCAACCGAGGTGAAGGCCAAACGCTTTCGCGAAGATCTCTACTTCCGCTTGCAGGTCTTCCCCATCTACTCGGCCCCCCTGCGAGAGCGGCCGGAGGATATTCCACTGCTGGCCAGTCACTTCCTGCGCACCATGTGCCGCAAGTTCAACAAGCGGGACATTCATCTTTGTCAGAGTGATATTCGACGTCTCAAGAATTACCACTGGCCGGGCAATGTGCGAGAACTGGAGAATGTCATAGAGCGGGCGGTCATTGTCTCCCAAGCCGGGCGGCTGCGCCTGGACCTGCCGGATCCGGAGAGTCAGTCGCAGACGCCGCCGATACCTGTCTTGCAGGCAGTGGAGGAGAGCCGGGCGCTGATGACGGAGAGCGAGCGACTCGAGCGCGACCGGCGGATGATTCTGAAAGCCCTCGAGCAAGCCGGCGGCAAGGTATTCGGAGAGGGTGGAGCGGCAGAGCTGCTGGGACTGAAACCCACGACCCTGGCATCGCGTATGAAGCGGCTGGGTATAGAGAAGCCCAAGCGAAGCAAATAGTCGTTGTGGGACAACGGTTGCTTCATCGGCGGGCGCCTACTCACTGCATCGAGTGTCCACCAGCGGGGGACACGATGGATACCGAAACAAGAGCGTAAACAAAGGAAGTCTACGGTGCGGCAAACCGCACCCTACCTGCTAAACCGTAGGGTGCGGCTTGCCGCACCAAATCACGGGCAAAATAGTACAAAACACTATGTCGTTGCCCTAAGCAGGTGGTGCTATTCGAGTCAAACCCCTGGGCCGATCCGCCTGGCCTTTGTCAAAGCTCCTCCACCGATCGATCCGGTAGACCGCTGCGGCCTGTCACTCTTCCTTGCGATGGTGCTTTTCACTCAGAGATTTCTGGACATTGCCCGGCACCGCTTCGTAGTGGCTGAACTCGATCTCGTAGCTGCCTTCGCCACCGGTGATGGCCTTGAGTTGAGTACCGTAGCTCTCCAGTTCCGCCAACGGGGCCTGGCCCTTGATGATCAACATACCGTTGCGCCCCGATTCTGTGCCGCTGATCTGTCCGCGGCGGCCGGCCAGATCGCCGGTGATGTCGCCCATGAAACTGTCGGGGGTTGTGACGATGATATTGACGATCGGTTCCAGCACCACCGGTCCGGCGTTGTCCACCGCCTCGAGAAAGGCCTTCTTGCCGGCGGTGACGAAGGCGATCTCCTTGGAGTCCACCGAGTGGAATTTGCCGTCGTAGAGCGTGACCCGGATATCCTGCAGCGGAAAACCGGCGATGGCGCCTTCCTCCATCGCCTGCAGGACGCCTTTCTCGACCGCCGGGATGAACTGGCCGGGAATGGCGCCGCCGACCACCGCATTGACATATTCGAATCCCTCGCCGCGCGGCAGCGGTTCGATGCGCAGGAAGACTTCACCGAACTGACCGGCGCCACCGGTCTGTTTCTTGTGTCGGTAGTGTCCCTCCGATTTGCGGGTGACGGTCTCCCGATAGGCGATGCTCGGCGGATGGGTCGTGACCTCCACGCCATACTTGTTCTGCAGCTGATGCAGCAGCACCTCGAGATGAAGTTCGCCCAGGCCGCGCATGACGGTCTCGTTGAGGCTGACATTGTGCTCCACATGGAAACAGGGGTCCTCGTCCTCCAGCTTGCGCAGTGCTTCGCCCAACTTCTGTTCGTCGCCGCGCTTGGCGGTGTTGATGGCGAGGCCGAACAGGGGCAGGGGACACTCGATGGAACGCAGATGGTGGTGGTCCTCGTCGTGGGAGTCGTGCAGCACGGCATCGAAGTGGATTTCGTCGACCCGTGCCACCGCGCAGATATCGCCGGGAACGGCCTCGTTGATCTCCTCCTGATCCTTGCCCTGAAGTCGGAACAGGTGATTGACCTTGAACGGCTTGCGGGCATCGCCGATGTAGAGCTGGGCGCCGCTCTTGAGGGTCCCCTGGTGTATGCGGAAGATGCCGAGCTTGCCGCGATAGGGGTCGTTGAGAATCTTGAACACGTGACCGATGACGTGCTTGTCCGCATCGGGGGCGACCTCGACCGGCTTCATGTTGGCCCCTTCGCCCTTCATGAAGGGCGGCGGGTTGCCCTCGGTCGGATCGGGCATCAGGCGGGCCATCAGCGTGAGCAACTCGTCGATGCCGGCGCCGTTCTCGACCGAGGTGAAACAGACCGGTATCAGATGGCCTTCGCGCAACGCCTTCTCGAAGGGATCGTGGAGCTGTTCCGGCTGCAGCGCCTGCCCCTGTTCAAGGTAGATTTCCATCAGCTCCTCGTCCACCTCGACCACTTGGTCGATCATGCTGTCGTGGGCTTCGGAGACCGAGGAGAAATCGGTGGCATCACCGCCGGGCTGGAAAAAGCAGTCGATGACCCGTGTACCGTTATCCGCCGGCAGGTTGATCGGCAGGCATTCCTTGCCGAAGGTCTCCTGCAGGCTCGTCAGCAGGGCGCTGTAGTCGGTATCGGCCTGGTCGATCTTGTTGATGATGATGAAGCGACAGAGGTTTCGGCGCTTGGCCGCATCCATCATGCGCAGGGTGACAGGCTCGATGCCGGTACTGGCGTTGACCACCAGGGCGGCGGTCTCCACGGCGGGCAGGATGCTGATGCCACGACCCAGGAAATCGGCATAACCGGGGGTATCGATGATGTTGACCTGCTTGGCTTCGTGGCTGAGATGGGTAATGGCGATGTCGAGAGAGTGCTGCAGGGACTTCTCCTGCTCCTCGAAATCACATACCGTGTCCCCCCGCACCACACTGCCTTGAGTGTGTATGGTGCCACTGCTATGGAGCAGAGCCTCGATCAGACTGGTCTTGCCGGCACCGGCATGACCGACCATGGCGATATTACGAATGTCATGAATGGAATAACTGGCCATTAGGACTCCTATCTGCGCACGTAGCAGATGCAAGCAAGCTTCTTGTTAGGTATTCGGTGTGGCACCAGTATATCAACCCGTCAGGGGGAAATGTTGAGTTATGACAGGAAAGTCGAGAATAGCGGCCCAGGGTGGATGCCTGCAATCAAGTGGAGATACGGTGGGGCATGGCCCCACCCTACACCTCGAATCAACGG
>JBNKYJ010000191.1:0-9242 GCA_050300835.1 Sedimenticolaceae bacterium | reverse complement strand
CCCAGGTCCTGGTAGATGCGTGCCTGGCTGGCGTTGCGCGCGGCTTCATCCCGGTCCAGCAGGAAGCGGGAGCGGTAGACCGCGCGGTTGTCATTGAGATCGATCGAGGTCTGCACGTCCTCCAGCGCTTCCACCGGGCGGTTGTCGGCCTGCTTGCGCAGCGCGTCGTAGTACCAGGGGGTGGGGTCGTTGGGATCGAGCGCCTTGGCCATGGCAAGCTGCGAGGCGGCCAGCGGATCCCGCTTCTCTTCGTAGTAGGCCTTGCCGAGATAGCTGCGCACCATGGAATTGTTGGGATCGAGGCTTGCCGCAATCTCGAGATCACGCCGTCCGCCCTCGAGATCGCCTTTGCGGATCTTCGCCAGACCCAGGCCCAGGCGGGGCAGGGGATCCGCCGCATCCAGCGAGATGGCTTTATCGAAGCTGGTGCGGGCGCTCTCGATCTCGAAACGGGACAGCTGGGAGAAACCGAGAACGCTGCGCGGGAGGGCGAGGTCGGGATTGAGTTCCACCGCGGCCGAGGCGGACTCGACCGCTTGCTGCAGCCGGCCCTGCGCCAACTCGAGTTCGGCGAGACGGGCTTTGGAGAGCGCATCCGTGGGTGCGGATTCAGTCGCCCGTCTGGCGCTTGCCAGGGCGCCATCGAGATCGAAGCTGGCCTGTTGCGCATAGGAGCGCGCCATCAACGGGGCCACCGATTGGCCATCCAGTCGGACCGCCTCATCCGCCAGTTCGGCCGCACGCTGCCGATCCCCCGACGTCAGGGCGATGACCGATTGCAGGGCCAACGCCTGCGCATTGTCGGGAGCCTGTTTCAGGGCCTGTGCGATGGCTGCGCTCGCTGCATCGACCCGGCCGACCGACAGCAGCAGGGCGGCATGGTAGAGCCTGGTGTCCGTGTTGCGCTGTTCATCGCTCAGGCCTTCGAGCTGCGACAGTGCCCCTGCGGTGTCACCTTCCCTCGACAGACGCTGGGCCTGTCGTAGGGCTGCCACGGCTGCCGTGTCGCCCTGCCACGCCATGCGATAGGGATCGAACACCAGGGGATAGTAGAGCGCCCATTTCACCGCATCGTAGGGGCTGACGATGAGGGCACTGCGGGGCGCGCCGTCCTTGACGCTGACGGCCTGTTCCCCCGGCCCCAGCATCAACTCACCCTGAGGATTCTGGGCCAGCACATGACCTTCGATGACCGTGATGCGGGCTTCGTCCTCGTTGGCGCTGACGACGAACTCGGTGCCTTCGATCGACGCATTAACATAGGGTGTCTGCACGCGAAAGGAGTGTTTGATGCGGCTGATGAAATGGCTGACGCCCTGGAGCAGGTCGAGCCAGGAGGCGCCGTCCTCGGCCGGGGCGTTGATGGTGACGCTGGTGTGTTCATCCAGTCGCAGCAGGGTTTCGTCGTGCAGTGTCAGGCCCGCGCGGCTGTTGGCCCCGACCCGTATGCGGTCGCCGGGGCAGAGCCATTCATCCTGCCGGATGGCGGTCCAGCCCGAGGCGTCGGCGGCGTGCAGTTCAACCCGTCCCTGTATGGAGACGGCCTGGGCCACGGGCGTTTCGCACTCGCCTGCGAACAGAGCCTGAGTCACTCCTCCGGTGAGCCAGAGAGCGACGGCAAAAACGGTGAAAGTGCCGCCACGCGGCATAGAGGATATGCTGAAGGTCATCCTGATTGTTTGGTACCGGAATTGTCCGGCGTCCCCTCCTCGATATGATAAGCGCTATGCAGGCGTTTATTTCCCACCCTATTGCATGCTACCAGTAGCACACAAATCTTTTGTCTTCAAGTACTTGCTCCTGTTTTTGCCACTGGCGAACCATTAATGAACGGGGTGTGAAACGGTCAGGCGAGCGGATTGATGCGGCTGCTTCGGCGTTCATGATATTGCTGAATGTAGTAGTTGCTCGGGCCGTCATTCGGATAACGTTGGACGATATCTTCAAACAGTGCCAGCGCCTGCTTCCTGGCGCCCGATTGCCATTCCGACAGTGCTTCGCCGAAGTCACGATGCAAGGCATAGAGTTCAGGCGTCGCCTCGGTTTCGAGCGCGGCGACTTCATACAGGATGAGGGGTTGCTCCCGGCCGGCCAGCATGAAGGACCCCAGCTCCCGGGTGACGATGCCGGTCAGGTCCGACAATGTCTCCACGGAGGCGAGGATCTGGGTGCCGAGGGCTTTGTTCAGGGCTTCGATGCGGTTGGTGGTGTTGACCATGTCGCCCACCGCGCGATATTCGAAGTGGTCGATGGCCCCCACGTGGCTCATGACCAGTTCTCCGGCATGCAGGCCGATCCCGGTGGGCAGGGGTGGGTTGAGGTCCGAGTGGCGCAATGACTGGACGATCTCCAATGCCGCCTCGCAGGCGCGCTGCCGTATCTCGACCTTGGGTTCGGTGGCGGGCCAGATAGCGAGCATGGCGTCGCCGATCACATCGGACACCACGCCGTCGCGGTTACGAACCGGAGCGAAAAGAATTTCGTAGTAGTGATTGAGAAAGGTCTGCAGGTCGTCCGGCGCCATGTGTTCGGCCAGGCTGGTGTATTTACGGGCGTCGGAAGCGAGACAGACGCCGAAGGCTTTGTCGCTATGCTCCATGGCGCGTTCCTTGTCTTCGGCCAGTCGGTCGATGACATCGCCGGGCAGGTAGTAACCGAACAGTTCCCGCAGCTGCTCACGGCTGCGACGCATCTGGCGATAGTGCCAGGTCAGTATCAGGATCATTGCCAGGGGAGTCTGCAGCGCCACTGGTGTGAACCAGGGCAGCCACAGCTGATTCCGGCTGAAGAGCCAGTAGGCCAGGCCCAGAAAAGCCAGCGCCAGCAGCAGACAGGCAACGACACCTTTACTGCCTGGCAGATATCGCAGCAGCAGGGTTACCGCCAGGCCATAGAGCATCAGCAGCATGATGAGCGCGGGCGGATCGAGGGGGGTGAGCGTTTCACCACGCAGCAGATTGGCGAAGGCGGTGGCGGCGATCTCCACGCCACTGAGATCGAGACCGTTCTTCTGGGTGAAAACGGTGTAGAAGCCATCCTGTTGCGTGGGTTGATAGTCACCCGCATAGCCGATGAAAACCGCCTTGCCCCGCAGGCTGGCGAGGACTTCGGAATCCGCCTTCAGCAGTTGCTGATAGGGCAGGGTGTGGATGGTTGCCGGAGGACCGTAGAAGTTGAGATAGGGATAGATATCGCCGGCGGCGATGTTCAACACGGTTTCCAGCCTGCTTTTCTCCGCTGGAGTGTAGTCCGACGACGCATTCAGTCCTGCCCGCAATTGATGGCGTAATACAGGATTCCGCTGCAAGGCCTGCAGCAGGGCGATGCTGTCCGTCCCGTCACCCGCCTGTTCGTCAGCCGCTGCTGTCGCTTCGAGCAGCCGGCCGAAACGATCGCCCTCCGGGTCCGCCAGATGGTGCACGGCGAGTGCCGGCAACGAGGGCAGGGCGTTCTCCCCGTTGAAGGTCCAGAAACGGCTGACGCGCACCGGCACCTTGGGCAGAACGAATGGGGCCACGACGGCGGCGGCATCGGCAAACTCGGGCAGCGGGGGCAGCAGGCGCTCGATCTGCAGCGTTTGCTCCCCGCTGGTCAGACGCTGTCGTTCCAGGTAGCCGACCAGCAGCACGTTGCCGGCGCGGGCAATGGACGCGGCCAACAGGGCATCCATCCCGGGTTCACGGGGTTTCTTGAAGAAGATGTCGATGGCGATGACAGCGACCCCGGCTTCATGCAGCTGGTCTATCAACTGTGCATGCACGCTGCGGGGCCATTGGGGAATCTCTTCGCCGAGGCCGAGTTGGGACGCGGTGTCGCCGTTGATGGAGACGATGACCACCTCTTGGGGCGGTGGCTGTCCGCCGCGCAACTTGAACAGCAGTCCCAGTCCAACGCTCTCTTCCCAGTTTGCGCTGGCGGGGATCAGAGCGAGTGCGGCGCCGAGGAGACCGATCATCAGACCGAGTCCGAGTGAACCCAGGTGCCTCTTTCTGTGTGCTTTCATCCTGTTGTTCCGGCGCTGATTCCGCGCCTGGGGTTTGTGACCGGCGGCCCTTTCCTGGAGACTTGTGTAGGACACTTCCTAGCGAGTGTATATAATCGGAGCATGATTGAGAACATATCCATCTTCGCGGGTCTGGCGCCAGCGGATCGCGAGATGATCGAACAACGCGTGGTCAAAAGGAGTTACCCCAAGAATACGATCATTCTCTCCGAAGGCGACAGCAGCGACTCGCTCTACCTGATCCTCAGGGGCAAGGTGAAGGTCTTCCTCAACGATGAGAACGGCAAGGAGGCGATCATCAACTATCAGGAGGCGGGCGAATACTTCGGCGAACTCTCACTCATCGACGACTGCACCCGTTCGGCCTCGATCATGACCACGGAACCCTGCACGCTCGCCGTCATCACCAAGCAGGCCTTCCATCAGATCATGCAGGACAGCCCCGCCATCGCCATCCATCTGCTGAAGGACCTGGTGCATCGGGTCAGAACCCTCACCGAAGAGGTCAGGAGCCTTGCCCTGTCCGATGTCTACGGACGCCTGAGCAAGACGCTCCTCGGCATGGCGGTGGAACGCGACGGCGAATGGGTCATCGACGAGCCCTTCACCCAGCAGGAACTGGCCAACCGTATCGGTGCCTCGCGCGAGATGGTCTGTCGCATCATCAAGGATCTGGTCAAGGGGGGTTATCTCACCACGGGTCCCAAACAGACCGTCATCCACAAAACCCTGCCGAAGCGCTATTGATGGGATTGTGAGCGACCTGCTGAATGCTTCCGGTCGTCATCTGAAGATGATGCAGAGCTGGCGGTAGGGTGGGGCCCTGCCCCACCAGAGTTTCTCGATATCCCAGGCGAAAACGGAAACGATTCACGATATCCGATCCCGTTCAGTCCGCCCGACAGGTCACATATCGGATGTGAATATTTCACAGACGACCGCCCTCGTCTTCCCTAACCTGAATCATGTTGGGCGAAAGTCCGGCGACCAGCTTTTCCAATGCGCTAAGGAAGCTGCCGGGAGTAACCCTGTGTTCGACAGGATTCCGGTAGTGAAGTCTGCATGTTGGAGAAGCATTTCCTCCACTTTGCCCTCCGCACTCTGCGGAGGGCTTTTTTACCGATCGGCATCACTCATGAGCTACGTTTCGGTGGGGCAGGGCCCCACCCTACGATAAACGGGTAGGGTGGGGCCCCGCCCCACCGTCGAGCACAGAGATCGAAGAAGACGTCAGGCTTGGAAGTGTCCGTGTCAGGTCGGTTGATAGTGAATCAATGCAGGATGTTGAACATCCGGTTGCGATAACGTTTCACCAGTGGGCCCTGGCCGCCGAGCATGTCGAAGATACGCAGCATGTCCTTGCGCGCCGCGTCGTCGCCGTATTCCCGGTCCTGCTGCAGCAGGGTCAGCAGCAGCTCCAGCGCCCCTTCCAGATCGTTCTGCATGATCTTGTGCGAGGCCAGCTGGTGCAGGGCCTCGCTGTCGGCCGGATTCTCCTGCAAGCGTTTTTCAAGCGCTTCAGGCGACGGTGTGTCGGCGTTGGAGCGGTCGAACTGCAGGCGCGCCAGCATGGCGCTGACCTCGGGTTTCTTCTTCTCCTCCTCCGGCAGGGCTTCGAGTTGCTGCTCCGCCTCGTCGAGCTTGCCGACGGTTGCCAGATAGCGGGCGTTGGCCAGCATCACCCGCGGGCTGCCCGGGTCCATCTGCGCCGCCTGCTGGATCAGGGTGCCGGCATTGTCGGCATCGCCCTGCAGCAGCAGCTGCTCGGCCTGGGCCAGCAGGCCGTCCGACTCCCGGGGGATGTATTTGTCGATGAAGCTGCGGACTTCGGCCTCGGGCAGGGCGCCCATGAATTCGTCCACCATCTCGCCCTTGAGGAAGAGCTTGACGCAGGGGATGCTGCGGATGCCGAAATGGGCCGCCAGCTGCTGCTGTTCCTCGGTGTTGACCTTGGCCAGGATGAACTTGCCCTGATACTCGTCGGCCAGTTTGGTCAGGGTCGGTGTCAGTGCTTTGCAGGGATTGCACCACTCGGCCCAGAAGTCGACCAGTACCGGCCGGCTCATGGAGGTCTGCAACACCACCTGCTGGAAGTTCTCCACCGTGACATCGTAGATGAAGGATGAGTCGGCCATCACTGTAGCTCCTGTGGGGATACTGAATCGGACGCCATTATACTGAATCCGGGAGGGAATGAAGGCTTGAAATCGGCCAACAGGCGCCTCATCTGTAAGGCAGTCAACAAGCTGGAAAATCTCCATGAGCGATGCAGTCCATATCGTCTGTCCCCACTGTGACGGCGTCAACCGGGTGCCCGCGTCCCGCCTGGGGGAGGGTGCCAAGTGCGGCAAGTGCCATCGACCCCTCTTCAACGGCCACCCCCTGGCGCTGGATGAACGCCGCTTCTCCCGCCACGCACAGAAAAGCGACATCCCGCTGCTGATCGATTTCTGGGCCCCCTGGTGCGGTCCCTGCCGCATGATGGCCCCGGCCTTCGAGCAGGCGGCCGCCCAGCTGGAGCCCGGCATGCGATTGGTCAAGGTCAACACCGAAGAGGCACAACAGCTGGGTGCGCAATTCGGCATACGCAGTATTCCGACCCTGATGCTGATGCGGGGTGGTCGCGAGGTCGCCCGTCAGCCCGGCGCGATGGACGCGGGCGGTATCGTGAACTGGGCGAGGCAGTACTCCAGATAGGCCGAGATTCCGGTGATCGGATTAGACAGCCCCATCCGCCATAAGTAGAATGGCACCTGTCGATGGGGGGTACGAGGCAGCCTGCCGGTCGACACTTACAACGTTGAGATTCCCTGGGGTGGGCACGTCGCGGTCCGCCCCTTTTTGCACGCCCGCAAAATCGGAGAGACTCTTGAGAAAACCAGCAATTCTGGTCCTGGAAGACGGCAGCCAGTTCAGGGGTGAGGCTATCGGAGCCGATGGTGAGACCGTCGGCGAAGTGGTCTTCAATACGGCGATGACCGGATATCAGGAGATTCTGACCGACCCCTCCTACAGCCGGCAGATCGTCACCCTCACCTATCCCCATATCGGAAATACCGGCGTCAATGCCGAGGACGAGGAGTCGGAGCGGATCCACGCCGCCGGCCTGGTGATCAAGGATCTGCCGCTGATTACCAGCAACTGGCGTTCGGAGGATTCCCTCGAGGTCTATCTGCAGCGCCACGGCATCGTCGCCATCGCCGATATCGACACCCGTCGTCTGACCCGTATCCTGCGGGAGAAGGGTGCCCAGAACGGCTGCATCATGGCGGGAGACGGGATCGACCAAGCCCGGGCCCTGGAACTGGCCAAGGGCTTTGCCGGCCTCAAGGGCATGGACCTGGCCAAAGAGGTGACCACCCAGACACCTTATGAATGGGCTCAGGGCACCTGGTCGCTGGACGAGGGGTTGCCCGACGCACCTCACCCGCTCGAAGAGAAGCTGCCCTATCACGTGGTGGCCTACGACTACGGCATCAAGCGCAACATCCTGCGCATGCTGGTCGACCGCGGCTGCCGGGTCACCGTGGTACCGGCGCAGATGCCGGCCGACGAGGTGCTGGCGATGCAGCCCGACGGTGTCTTCCTCTCCAACGGGCCGGGCGATCCCGAGCCCTGCGACTACGCCATCGAAGCGATCGGCAAAATCGTCGCTAGCGGCCTGCCGGTATTCGGCATCTGCCTCGGGCACCAGCTGTTGGGTCTGGCATCCGGTGCGCGTACGGTGAAGATGAAGTTCGGCCACCATGGCGCCAACCATCCGGTACAGGACCTGGAGCAGGGCACCGTCATGATCAGCAGCCAGAACCACGGCTTCGCGGTGGACGAAACGACCCTGCCCGATACGCTGAGAGCCACCCACCGTTCGCTCTTCGACGGCACCCTGCAGGGTATCCACCGTACCGACAAACCGGCCTTCAGTTTCCAGGGGCATCCGGAAGCCAGCCCCGGTCCCCATGACGTGGCTCCGGTATTCGATCACTTCATCGATTTGATCAAGCAGCGGGGTTGACGCCCGACGAGCCCATCGGAAGCTGAAAGGTACTCGGTGGTTTTTTTCATGCTGTTGGGTGACTCGCGTCCCTGGCGGCCAAACAGATTCAACGGTTGTTAAATGCCCAAGCGTACAGACATACAGAGCATCATGATCATTGGCGCCGGTCCTATCGTCATCGGGCAGGCGTGCGAGTTCGACTACTCCGGTGCCCAGGCCTGCAAGGCGCTGCGGGAGGAGGGATTCCGGGTCATTCTGGTCAACTCCAACCCGGCCACCATCATGACCGATCCGGACATGGCGGACGCCATCTACATCGAACCGATCACCTGGCGGACCCTGGAGCGGATCATCGAAAAGGAGCGTCCCGACGCCCTGCTGCCCACCATGGGCGGCCAGACCGCCCTCAACTCGGCGCTGGATCTGGTGCGCGAGGGCGTGCTGGCGAAATATGGCGTGGAGATGATCGGCGCCACCCGCGAGGCGATCGACAAGGCCGAGGACCGGGACCTGTTCCGCCAGGCGATGCGCAAGATCGGCCTCGACATGCCCCGTTCGGCCATCGCCCACAGCATGGAGGAGGCGCTGCAGGTGCAGGTGCAGATCGGCTTCCCCACCATCATCCGTCCCTCCTTCACCATGGGCGGCAGCGGCGGCGGCATCGCCTACAACCCGGAGGAGTTCGTCGAGATCTGCGAGCGCGGGCTCGACCTCTCGCCCACCAACGAGCTGCTCATCGAGGAGTCGATCCTGGGTTGGAAAGAGTTCGAGATGGAGGTGGTGCGTGACCGCAAGGACAACTGCATCATCATCTGCTCGATCGAGAACCTGGATCCCATGGGCGTGCACACCGGCGATTCCATCACCGTGGCGCCGGCCCAGACCCTGACCGACAAGGAGTACCAGATCATGCGCAACGCCTCGCTGGCGGTGTTGCGCGAGATCGGCGTCGAGACCGGCGGCTCCAATGTGCAGTTCGCCATCAATCCCGAGAACGGGCGCATGATCATCATCGAGATGAACCCCCGCGTCTCCCGCTCCTCGGCGCTGGCCTCCAAGGCCACCGGCTTTCCCATCGCCAAGGTGGCGGCCAAGCTGGCGGTCGGCTACACCCTGGACGAGCTGCAGAACGAGATCACCGGCGGCGCCACGCCGGCCTCCTTCGAGCCCAGCATCGACTATGTGGTCACCAAGGTGCCGCGCTTCGCCTTCGAGAAGTTCCCCCAGGCCGACGACCGCCTGACC
>JBNKYJ010000190.1:0-4357 GCA_050300835.1 Sedimenticolaceae bacterium | reverse complement strand
GGGCAGGGCCCCACCCTACCCTTCGATCGGGCGGTAGGGTGGGGCCCTGCCCCACCACACACACACTAGATCAAACAGCGGCGGGCGTCTTCACTTCGGCCGCCGCCTGCACGATCAGACGGCTGTCGGCAGCGGGCAGGTGCGCCCCCTCGCTCAGTACGCGCCGGAAACGCCTCGCCCCCGGGCAGCCATGGAAGAGGCCCAGGATGTGGCGGGTGACGCGGTTCAACGGCACCCCTCGCGACAGCATGCGCTCGGCATAGGGCAGCAGACGCTCGATCACCTGGTGCCGATCGGGCGCAGGGCTCGGATCGCCGAAGATGCGCCGGTCCGCCTCGGCCAGGATCCAGGGATTCTGGTAGGCCTCGCGCCCGATCATCACCCCGTCCACGAAGGCGAGTTGCTCCTCGGCCTGACCCAGCGAGGTGATGCCGCCGTTGATGACGAAGGTCAGATGGGGAAAATCCCGTTTCAGCCGGTGTACGGTCTCGTAGGAGAGCGGGGGGATCTCCCGGTTCTCCTTGGGGCTCAGACCCTGCAGCCAGGCCTTGCGCGCATGCACGATGAAGCTGGCGCAACCGGCCTCGGAGACGCGGCCCACGAAGTCGCGCAGCGCCTCGTAGCTGTCCTGTTCGTCGACACCGATGCGGTGTTTTACCGTCACCTCGATGTCGACCGCATCACGCATCGCTTTTACCGCGTCGGCCACGACTTCGGGGGTCAGCATCAGGCAGGCGCCGAAGCTGCCCGACTGGACCCGGTCGGAGGGACAGCCCACATTCAGGTTGATCTCGTCGTAGCCCCACTGCTCGCCCAGCCTGGCGCAGCGGGCCAGGTCGTCCGGCTCGCTGCCGCCCAGTTGCAGGGCGAGCGGATGCTCGCTCACATCGAAGTCGAGAAAACGCGCCCGGTCACCGTGCAGGATGGCGCCGGTGGTGACCATCTCGGTGTAGAGCAGGGTGTGGCGGCTGATCAGCCGCAGAAAGTAGCGGCAGTAGCGGTCGGTCCAATCCAGCATGGGGGCGATGCTGAGTCTGCGGTCGATCATGGAGCGAGTTGAAAGGTGCTGAAGAGCGGGGCGGCGTCGGCGGCATTGATCACCACTTGGTCCCGGCCTCCCTTTTTGGCGCTGTACAGGGCGGTGTCGGCGCGACTCAGGGCCTCATCGAGACTGTCTTTCTCCGCTAACTCGGTGACACCGATGGAGACGGTGATCTTCTTGCCCTCGGGCAGTTGCCGCCACTTCGCTGCGGAAGCCCGGGTGCGGATCCGCTCCGCCAATGCCTTCGCCTCTTCGAGATCGGTGGCGACCATGATCAGCAGGAACTCCTCGCCGCCATAGCGTAGCAGCTTGTCGCTGTCCCGGATCTCTGTTTGCAGCACTTCCGCCATCGACCTGATGACGTTGTCACCGACAGTGTGTCCGAAATTGTCGTTGATCTGCTTGAAGTGATCGATGTCGATCATGGCCAGCGAGCAGGGTATCCCTTTGCGCGCGATGAGACTGCGTTCCGCTTCGAGAATGCCGGTGAGCACGCGGCGATTGTAGATACCGGTCAAGGCATCGTGGGTGGCATCAATCTCAAAGGAGCGGCTGAGTTCATACATGCGCAGACGCAAGGCTTGGGCATAATAACCGAGCGCGATCGAACGCAGCAGGATCAGTGAAAAACTGATCATGATGAGCAGGTACTCCATCCTGTTGGGCTGGACTAGGGTAAGCCGGGCGTCGCTGCTGAGCAGCATTGTCACGGTGATGGCGACAATACTCAGAAACCAGACGAGCAAGGCCTGGCGAAAGCGGATGCGCAGCGTGCCGAAGGAAAATATCACGAACATGGTGGCGAGAAAAAAGGGGGATATCTGCGGAGCTACACTGATACCCATCAGTTGCGCGCAGATGCCGTAGGCCATCTGCCAAATCGTCATGTGGCGGTTTTTGAACCTTTCGCTGAAGCCTGTCCACTGCAATAGCGTGAACAGCGTCAGGTGCCCCAGGCCGGCCAGGCCGTAGTAGAGCGGCGCTTCGATCTGGATGGTTCCGGCGAGGTAAAAAAGAAACAGCAGTATCGTATCCAGCAGGTAGGTGGTGCCCACGAGTCCGACCATGGCGATACGGTAGAGGCGGCGTCTGACTTGCTTTGGGAGATGGTCAAATCCTTTGATCTTATCCAGCCAGACATCATCCGGGTCGAAGCTCATTGGTGTTGAGTCAGCCATTCAGTTGGACCCGTAGCGTGCACCCGTGCAGATGGTTGGAGAATTATGAACAATTACGGTTTCCCCGGGATTATAGCCACAGAGTCGTTGCTAGAGGCGCAGGTTGGGAATGAACCGACTTCAGGCGAGCTCGAAGTAAACCCAAACGCAGGGTTGCTCAAGCCGATGACGCACTGCGACTTCACCCGGTCTTCTCCTGTAGCCGTGGAATCGGGGCGGGCATCAGTCCCTGCCAGGTGCAGTCGATCAGTTCATCGTAAAAGCGGGTCAGCGGTTGCTCGATGATGCCGTCCAGGCGCAGGTGGATCATGCGGATGGCGCCGCCGAAGATGGTGGAGGCGACGACCCAGGGGTCGCCCTGGCGGATCTCTCCCGCATCCATGCCCTGCTGCACGATGTTGCGCATCGCCTTGAAGGGCGTGGAGCTGCAGATGGGGGGCTCTTGCGGCAGGAACTCCTGGTGTTTGGCGTGCAGCACGAAGGAGATGATGTTGCGTCTGGTTTCGGTGTACTCGAAAAGCTGCTGGATGATGCGGTTGCAGCGCTCACGGAAACCGAGTTCTTCGGCGATGACCTCCTCCACCATCTGTTCCATCTCCCGGATCAGATGGTGGTAGAGGGCCTTGGCGATGCCCTCCTTGCCGCCGAAGTGGTTGTAGATGGAGCCGATGCTGACATTGGCCTGTTTCTGGACATCGTGGACCGAGACATTGTGGAAGCCCCGCTCGACAAACAGGTTCAGGGCGGCCGTGAGTATTCGGCAGTCGACGGTCTCCTTGGCCGGGGGAGAGTTCTTGAGATAGGGCAAACAGGCTCCACTGTCGGTCATTGCGGGTGCACCTTCAATAGGTTGGCTGTGTGAGGGGATCAATCACCTTGGAAATTCATGTACGGGTTCTGTTCCCCGGTTGGGCAAAGAGCCATCGCCGCCTCTCTGAAAGACAAAGCATAAAAGCATAGCGACAGTTCGATCCATTTCTCCAGCCGGCTCTCTCCTGAGCGTCGACGGCCTGGTGTCAGCGCGCTTGATGGCCAGCGATTATACCTAGCATAGTAAATAATTTGACAAGAATGAACATTCGTTCTATTTTTTTTAAACCCGCATTTATCACCGCCTTCCAAGACTGGTGGACGCTGGTGTCCTGCGCTTGGGTCGGCAGTGATAAGTGCGGATTTGCTGCATAAAAAACAAATCACACCCCCTGTTCACCACTGGAGGAGAACACCATGAGGCTTTTTCACAAACGGCCGGTAAAGTCACTCGCCCTGGCGTCCGCGCTGGCCCTCTGTACCACCCTGTATGGCACCGTCACCCCGCTGCAGGCGGATGAGACCTGCCAGTCCCCTTACATGGCCAAGATCGTCGGCCAGGAGGATTTCGTCTATGTCTGGACCCTCGGTGTCGAGGGGCTGGGAGACGGCCAGGACAAGCTGGTGACCATCGACGTCAACCCGAAATCGGCCGACTACGGCAAGGTGGTCCACACCCTCTCGGTGGGGGGGCGTAACGAGGCGCACCACTCCGGTTTCACCGATGACCGCAACTATCTCTGGGCCGGCGGGCTCGATACCAGCAAGCTCTTCATCTTCGACGTTCACAGCGATCCGGCGAAACCCAAGCTGCACAAGGTGGTGACCGATTTTGTCGAGAAGAGCGGCGGCGTGGTCGGTCCCCACACCACCTACGCGCTACCCGGGCGCATCATGGTTACCGGCCTCTCCAACAACAAGGATCACGGCGGACGCACCGCGCTGGTGGAGTACAGCAACGAGGGCGAGTACGTGGCCACCCATTGGATGCCTACGGACCAGGACCTGCGTGGTGCCGACAAAACCGGTAACTTCGCCGATGGCTACAACTACGACGTGCGCGTGCTGCCGCGGCGCAACGTGATGCTGACCTCGTCGTTTACCGGCTGGTCCAACTACATGATGGACTTCGGCAAGATGCTGCAGGATCAGGAGGCGATGAAGCGCTTCGGCAACACCGTGGTGCTGTGGGATCTGCACAGCAAAAAGCCGAAGAAGGTGTTCGATGTTCCCGGCGCGCCGCTGGAGATCCGCTGCGCCTGGCAGCCCGACCACAACTGGTGCGTGACCACCACCGCGCTGACCTCCAAGATCTGGCTCATCTACG
>JBNKYJ010000189.1:0-34334 GCA_050300835.1 Sedimenticolaceae bacterium | reverse complement strand
CATAGATCGACCGTAGGGTGCGGCTTGCCGCACCTTCATGTTCCGTGAATCTAATCCAATAATCGCAGGTGCCGGCCCGGGCAGTGATTGCCGGGCAACCCTGAACCGCCCTGGCTCAAATGGCGTTGCGCAATCCCAACTTGTCAGGATGGGGGCGCAGGTAGACCTGCTTCTCCATGTACGCATCGGGGTGGCGCCGGAAGTAGTGGCGCAGCAGGGTGATGGGCACGATCAGCGGCGTCTCGCCGCGGCGGTAGGCTTCGATGCTCTGGCTGAGCTCCGCCTTGTCCCCGCTGTCGATGCGCTTCTTGAGATAGCCCATGATGTGTTGCAGCACATTGACGTGTCGCTTGCGGGTGACCCGGCGCTTGAGGGTGTGCATCAACTCCTCGCTGTAGCGGTCCGCGATCTCCTCGAGCTCACCCTGGGCCAGATTCGACAGCAGTCGGCCCAGTCTCTGATAGGCGGCCTGGGAGTGGGCCATCACCAAGTACTTGTGGGCGGTGTGGAATTCGATCAGCCGGGCCGGCGTCAAGCCCTGATCCAGCAGGGCCTGCCAACGCTGCATGACGAAGACCCGGTTGACGAAGTTCTCGCGCAGCACCGCATCGTTGAGGCGGCCCTCTTCCTCCACCGGCAGCAGCGGCAGGCGCTGCATGAGGATGCGCGCGAAGACGCCGCTGCCCTTGCGCTCGGCATGGGTGCCTTTGTCGTTGAACACCTTGACCCGCTCCATACCGCAGCTGGGGGAGTCCTTCTTCAGGATGTAGCCGCACAGATCGCCGAACTCGGCCACCTGGCGTTCCGCATAGTGTTCCATCTTCTGCGTGACATCGAAGCCGGCATCCGCGGTGCCGACCAGGTGGGGATGTTCGATATCACCCATCAGGCGGATGGTCGGCCGGGGTATGCCGAGACCGATGGCCGTCTCCGGGCAGATGGGCACGAACGCCATGTGCTGGCTCAGCGGCCCGACGATGAAGGCGTCCCGCTTGTGGCCGCCGTCGTAGCGGACCTGATGGCCCAGCAGGCAGGCGCTGATGCCGACTTTGGGTTGTCTTGGGCTCATGGGCGGACCTCGTTCAGTGTCTCGGACAACCGGCTGAGTAACGCCGGTCTATGCTGGATTCGTGGCCTGAACAGCAGGCAGTATGTCGCTGTTCCGGGCATGGATTTGACCTATTTGATCCGGTTCCAGTGGCTCAAGGCCTGTTCGCGCGACTGCTTCAGGTCGACGATCGGCAGCGGATAGGTGACTCCGGGTTCCACTCCGGCGCGCTCGAGCGTTTTGCGGTCGGCCTCCCAGGGGGCGTGCAGGCGGTTGTCCGGCAGCCTGGCCAGTTCGGGCACCCAGCGTCTGACGTAGCGTCCCTCGGGATCGAAGCGCTCACCCTGCCGCACCGGATTGAAGATGCGGAAGAAGGGGGCGGCGTCCGCCCCGCAGCCCGCTGTCCACTGCCAGCCGAGGGTGTTGTTCGCGAGGTCGGCGTCCACCAGGGTGTCCCAGAACCAGCGCGCCCCTTCCAGCCAGTGGAGGCCGAGGTTCTTGCTCAGCAGGGAGGCGACGATCATGCGCACCCGGTTGTGCATCCAGCCGGTATGCCAGAGTTCGCGCATGCCGGCGTCGACGATGGGGATGCCGGTGCGACCCTGTTGCCAGGCCGCCAGCTCTTCGGGCAGCTGTTTCGCCCAAGCCCAGGGGAAGTGCTCGAACTTGGGGCTGAGCGGCGACTGATCGGTGTGTGGGAAGTGGTAGAGCAGGTGGTGGGCGAACTCACGCCAGCCCAGCTGGCGCAGAAAACTCTCCGCCCCGCCGGCTGGGTTCGGCGTTTTCGCGAGCAGGGCGTGGAAGATCTGACGCGGACCGATCTCGCCGAAATGGAGATGGGGTGAGAGTCGGGAGGTGCCCAGGCTGCCCGGCAGGTCGCGCGCCTCGTCGTAATCCTCGACAGTGCGGCGCTTGAACGCCTGCAGTCGTTTCAGGGCAGCCTTTTCGCCGGGCTGCCAGTGCTCACGCAGCCCCGCGTCCCACGGCAGATCCGGCAACAGCTTCAGATCGTCGGGTCGCAGACCGGGGTGTCTGGCCGACGGCGGCTTCAGCCTGGAGGGAGCGGTGTGCGGCGGTCCCAGTTCGGGCAGGCGTTGCCGGCAGCTGCGCCAGAAGGGGGTGAAGACGCGAAACGGCGCGTCGGAACGGTTGGCGATCTGCCAGGGTTCGAAGAGCAGGGCGGCGTTGGCGCTGTGGCATTCGACACCTCGCTCACCCAGTTGGCGTTTGATCCGCTTGTCGCGTTCGATCGAGGCCGGTTCGTAGAGACGGTTCCAGTAGAGGTGGCTGATCCGGTGGTCGGCGATCAGGGTTTCCAGGGTGTCGAGGCTCGGTCCCCGCAGTATCAGCAGATCACTGCCACGCGCCTGCAGCTGGCTCGCCAGCTCACCCAGGCTGTGGTGGAGCCACCAGCGGCTGGCGCCGCCGGGACTCCAGGGTTGCTCCTCCTCCGGGGCATGGATATAGAGCGGGATCACCTCGTCGCACTCGCGCAGGGCGGCCATCAGGGCCGGATTGTCGGTCAGGCGCAGGTCGCGTCTGAACCAGAGCAGTGCCCGTTTCATGGGAGCGGCTCTCCTGGCAGGACCGCCTCAAACTCACTCACCGCGTCCGAGAGCGTTTCGCTCAGCGGGATGGCGCCGCTTCCGCGCAGCTTTTCGCGCTCCCGAAGCGTCAGTCGTCCACCGAGGAAAACGGGGACTGAAAGGCGCCTTGCCAGAGCCGTCAATTTGGCCGCGATCCGGGCCGGCAGGGGGGTGGCGTCCTTGAACAGGAGCAGGGCCGCGACATCGGCATGCGGCAGGATCTCCGGCAGGGCATCCGGTTCGATGCCTCCGAGCATGAGAAAGTGATTGCCCCGAGGCATGGCGGCCAGGCCGAAGAGCAGCAGTTCCAGTTCCCCCGCCGCGCCGGGCAGGGCCGCGCCCAGCAACCGGCGACCCCGGGTCTGCACGTTTTGATGGTGGAAACGGGCGCCCAGTTTGTTTCTCAGGTAGCTGAGCAACAAACCGCGTCGTCCCTGATGCAACGGATCCTCGACCCGTGCCAGCTCATCCATCAGCGGACGCAGCAGGCGGTCTGCCGCCAGGCTCACCGGATAGAGGGAGAGGCAGTCGTTGTAAACGGCGTCGAGCGCGGTGTCGTCGAAGCCCGAGAGCGCCTGCTGCATGCGTTGCCGGTAGTGCTCCCAGGGATCGGTGCCCTCGGGCAGGAACGGGGCGGCAGTCCGGCCGATCGGACTGTCGCTGTCGAGGATCCTTTTCACCTGGCCGATGGAGACCCCCTGTTGCACCAGGGTGAGGATGCGCTCGATGAGGGCGATCTGCCCGGCGCTGTAGAGTCGGTGTCCCTTGGGGGTACGGGACGGCTTGATGAGTCCGTACCGCCGCTCCCAGGCGCGCAGGGTCACCGGATTGATGCCGGTGATTTCGGAGACCTTGCGAATGGGGTACAGCGCGCCGGCGATGGGGGATTCCGGATGCATGAATGATCCACAGTGCGATACAAAACTTGTACAGATTGTACAATATAAGCCCCGTTTGTCCCGTCCGCCATCCCAGCCAAATTAGCGGGCAATCTCCTGCAGTTGTTGGGGTTGTATGGAGGGTTCAGGCGCATCACACGGCATGCCGTCACGGTTGGCGGTTGCGCTTTGTCATCGTCTGACGTCTCATTGCACACTATCGTCTCAACCTGTCGGGATGACGCCTGAGCCTGTGCACGGGCGGGTGAACGTGGTTGATGAGCCGAATCGAGGAGTGAATCGATGACCGAAAGTGTGACCGCCTACGAACTGATCGGAGGCGAGCAGGGTGTGCGTGAGTTGGTGGACCGCTTCTACGACCTGATGGATCAGCTGGATGAGGTGAAGGATCTGCGGGCGCTGCACGCCAAGAGTCTCAAGGGGTCGCGGGACAAGCTGTTCCTCTTCCTCTCCGGCTGGTTGGGCGGCCCGGACCTCTATGTCCAGCGCTACGGCCATCCCCGCCTGCGCGCCCGGCATATGCCGTTCAGTATCGGTATCAAGGAGCGGGATCAGTGGATGCTCTGTATGAACCGGGCCATGCAGGAGATGGGCATGGATCAGGCGCTGCGCAAGTCCCTCGGCGAGGCGTTGTGGAAAACGGCCGACTTCATGCGTAACCGCCCCGAGCAGGAGGCGGTGCAAAGTGACGCGATCAGCGAGCAGTAGATACAGGTTTTCTTGAGCCTGGTCGGGTGAGTCAGTCGGACAATTCCTGTCACGTCTGGTCTGTGAAAAGCGGTCTGACTCCCGTGAGCCCCCGCCAGGTCGGGCGAGGGCAGGGAGGCAGTATCCTTCAGATTCGGCTGCTATTTGCTGGGTTCCGGTAATGTCTTCAATGCGAGTTCTTCGTTGCTCGCCTTGCCAAAACCGTACTTGGCGTAGATCCCCTGGGCCTGGTCGGTTCCGAGATAGGCGAGAAAGCTGTCCGCATTGCCCTGGTTTTTTCCGGCTTTGAGTTTGCCGATGGCGTAGCCGACTTTCGCTTCCTTGTTGAGTGGCGCAGGAATGGAAACGCCGTCGATCTTGCGTCCCTCTGCTTTGGCATGTACCACCTCGGTGGTCCATACGATACCGACGTCCGCCTCACCACCTTCGATCCGGTCGGGAGTCTCACGGTGATGCCGTGAAGTGAACCAGGTTTTTCCCGGCACGGCCCAACAGCTCTTGCATTTTGCACCGGCGGTTACCTTGTCATGCAGCCCGGCGTCCTTGAGCATTTCCGAGCCGTAGAATTTGAAAATGCCTTCGGTCAATGGATTCGGGTGTGATTGCACCAGGTCGTCCCGGCCCAGATCATCCACGCCTTTGATCGCTTTCGGATTGCCTTCCGCCACCATGAGTTCCAGTCTGTTGTGGGTGTAGATCATGTGGTCATCCATCATGCCTTTACCTCTGAGCTGTATCAGATGGTTGATGTTGACGCTGGCGAAGACGTCCGGAGTCTGTGAAATCTTTTCGCCCGCAATTTCGCCCTGTTTCAGGATTTGACCCTTGAAGATCTGGCCGGGTGGGATGGTTTCGACAAAGACGGTTTTGATATCGGGATGCTGTTTCTGGAAATCCTGAATCAGCTCCTCCATCACCATGAACTGATTACCCGCCAGGTAGAGCACCAAATCCGATGTATAGGAGTCGCCAATTTTCCCGTAATCGATATTGCCGTCGACATGGAAGGTGCGGTGATCATGCCCTTGTCCGACATCGGTGCCAGCAAGGGCTATGCACGACAAGGCAGGCAGGATGGCCATCAGCAGGTATTTGGTAAATTTGTGCATCATCGTCTCTCCAGGTAAGAGTCGGAAAAAGTACTGCTTTACCCCTTTCTGATATCCGCAGAAGCTGCACGCCTGATTGGCATGGCATGGCAAGTCTTGTCTGTCGACTGGCGATCGAAAGTGACACGGATGTTAAGGGTTTTTTTTATAGCCACGTGCTCCGGCCCACACCTCCATGAGGGAGGCCGGAGTTCAAACTACAAGATGAAACTCGGTGGCGATTTATTCCAAAGAGACCTGCATTTATCTTGCGGTCAACATTTGATCCTTGGAATCAGTTACTAAGAATTATGGAACTGGGCAGTTACCTGCAGGATCGCGAGCGGGAGAGGGATTGTCTGTGGCGCCGCAAGTGTCGAATTGGTTTGAAACACCTCTCACTCAAACGCCACCAGCCGGGTTTTCGACTGTCATCACCTGTCGCCCGATTCGTTGGTGCAGGAGGCATTGGGAGTGGCTGCCTGAAGCACGCGATCCCTCGTTTAGCCCGTGTTTGTAGTTCTGTTCATGGCCTTTTCCGGGATCATGAAAGGGTCTCTTGTCACCACGCTTCTGTTCAGCAAGTTCCATACCCCGGGGTGGTGCGTGATAGTACACAGGAGTGGTTGATTAGAACCAGTTCGCAATCGCATCGCACGGGATGTGAGCCCGCTCAAAAGTTTGGAATCAGGCCGGAAGTAAATCCGCAAACAGCTGTCACAGCAATAGGTTGCTGTAGACGAATGTCAGGAGGAGGCCAGTATCCCTCCGAAACAGGCATCGTCCTTGCAAAAACAACAAACGGTAAACATGGCGGATAGAAACGGTCTCAGACCAGAGGAGGAGTCGATGAATCACAGAATGGGCAAACGTATCGAAACCACACATCCTGTCGTCCTGGATGTCAGCGGACTAGGCAGAATGGAGGGGCGATTGAAAAACATCAGTCTTTCCGGCGCTGCGGTAGTCTGTGAGGATGTTCACCTTCTCGATACCTACCTTCCGCTGAATCTGTCATTACAAATCGTGGATGGTCGCCAGGCTTCAACCATGACTGTCGAAGGTTTCGTTGTCAGACTGAAGGGCGAACTCATAGGCATCATGTTCATGCAGGACATGATAGGTTTGGTACAACGCCTAAGGCCCGACGTCGAAGAGAAGTGGCCGACTGAAGGATTCGGCGACTATATTTACAGTAATAGCCATTAAGCCCACACGTTGACGTTTTTTTCGCCGATACAACGGAGACCGGAAGTCGACTCTGCCTGAAGGATTTCTGGTGATATCCATTATTGCTATAAAACCATATTCGGCTTATTCATTCTGATGTAACGCCATCCGATACAGGCTGGAGCCACCGTGCTTCTCGCACGGTGGCACAAATCGAAAACGACACTCAGAACTCAGGTAATCAGGGTTCGTCACGGCTGTTTGTAGGTTTGCTTGCCATGAACTCGTCGAACTCTTCCTGGTCTTTTCGCCGTTTTGCGTCGAACCGAAATGAACGGAATGCCTCCGCCCGCCTCTTGATTTCCTCCTTGATTTCACGGATGCGATCGTATTGCGTCTGCTGATACTCGTTGAATACGATGTTTTCATTATCCTTGTAGGCACCCGCATTGCTTTTTCGGAAGACCTGATTCCACTTCTCGTGCACCCAAGCGGGAAGTTCCTGGATAGGGTGACCCAGGATTGTCCACAACAAGACGACAAAGCCTAATGGCGGAAATATGATGAATCCCAACACCATTGCGGCGATATTCGCGCCGCTCCAGTGACCACAGCCGCACGACCGCATAGGGCCGTTGAAACACTGTCCGCGCGACCTGCCTGCCGTTGAATAGTCTGTTGACGCCATTGTCATTAACCTCCATTAATTCAAAGAAAACAGTGGCATAG
This sequence comes from Sedimenticolaceae bacterium, assembly GCA_050300835.1. Classification (GTDB taxonomy): domain Bacteria; phylum Pseudomonadota; class Gammaproteobacteria; order Chromatiales; family Chromatiaceae; genus Thiodiazotropha. Next base: position 27,106 of record JBNKYJ010000189.1, on the reverse strand, counting down.
CGTATTTTCGAAAGTCAGATGTAAACGCCGTTAACTTTCAATTTAGATGAAATCCGGGGGTATTTCAAGGATCCGGAGAGTAAATGTTAACAATGATCACTTTTGATGCTACAAATAAAACATGAAGAAGCGAAACAGTCACTACCATCACGGCCACCTGGCGGAGTCACTGCTCGATGCTGTTGATGAGATAGCCTCCCAGTTCGGTATTGAAGCGGTCACGCTACGCGGCTGCGCCAAGCGCATCGGTGTCTCACCTGCGTCGGCCTTCAGACACTATACGGACAAGCGGGCGCTGTTGACTGTGTTTGCGACCCGGGCACTGAATCAGCTCGCCGATGCGATGGAAGCGGCCATGCTGCAGGCGCAAGAAAAGGGTGACGATGCGCTGCACGCTGTCTGCATGGCATATGTCCGCTTCGCACTGACCAAACCGGCTTTTTTTCGGGCAATGTGGCGCGAGGAAATGATCTACTCGAGGGATTCAGACTATCTCGCCGCAACGGAGCGTCTGGCCAGTTACCTTCAGGAGGGTTTCGTAAAAACCATCGCCGACGAGGATCCCTGTGACTTCAGTCCACAAGAGCTGTTAGCCTGGTCCTCGGTGCATGGATTGGCCTGTCTGTTTGTCGACGGCCCGGTCGCCAAGGAGAAAGATCGAGAAGAAAAGCTTCAACTGGCGAACACTGTATTGACACAGCTACTACTGGTGTTTTCACAATAGTTTTCTTAACAAACCGGGTATAAAAGGTCGGCGTGATCGTTTTTGGGATTGTTCACACGTTTGCTCACCGGGTAGTACTCGATTTCACCTTCATGCCAAGGTACAAGCAATGGTTTGAGCGCCTCTGAATCCTGAGTATCAGGATCCAACCAGGCATCGTAATCAAGAGGATCTATGATGATCGGCATTCTGTCATGAATGGGTAAGACATCACTGTTCGCCGCACCGACGATGATTGTGCAGGAGTCTATTGTATTACCTGTCTTGTCTTCCCAATGTTCGTACAGCCCGGCAAAAGCGAATAGAGGCGCATTCTTGGGGCGCAGACAATAGGGTTGCTTGCCCTCTGGTTCGGTTTTCCACTCGTAGAAGCCACTGGCGGGAATCAGGCAGCGGCGGTATTTGAATGCGGCACGGTAGGCAGGCTTAAATGCTACCGTTTCGGCTCTGGCATTGATGGTCTTGTAGCCGATCCTTTCGTCCTTGGCCCAAAATGGAATGAGCCCCCAGCGAAAAGAGTCTGTCTCTCTGTGCTGATCCCGGGAGAGGATAGCCAGGATAGTTTGTGAAGGTGCGATATTGTATCTCGCTTGACAAGTGGGAGCCGATTCCAGGCTAAAGTGGTTTTCCAATACCTCCTTGTCAACATCAAGATAGAACCGGCCGCACATAGAATTGATTGTATAGATCTATTGGATACAAATCAGCAGGCTTGAATGCCACTTCGATTATGCATTGTCGCTGTAGTTGATAGCGATTTGTCGAAACTCGTCGGCTAACTGGATAAACGCTTCCACGATGTCGGGGTCGAGGTGACTGTGGGCGCTTTGACTGACGATTTCGACCGCTTGTTCATGGCTGTAGGCATCCTTGTAGACCCGCTTGCTGATGAGTGCGTCATAGACATCGGCGATCGCCATCAAACGTCCGCAAACCGGGATCTCGTCGCCCTTGAGGCCGCGGGGATAACCGGTTCCGTCCCAGCGCTCATGGTGGGTGTAGGCGATCTCCCGGGCCATCTGCAGAAAGTCGGTGCTTCCCAACTCCTGCTCCGCGCGCAACAGGGCGTCGTGTCCGTACTCGGCATGCTTCTTCATCAACTCCCACTCTTCCGGGTCGAGTTTTCCCGGCTTCAGCAGGATGCGGTCGGGTACGCCGACCTTGCCGATATCGTGCAAGGGTGAGGTCTTGTACAACATTTCGATGGTGCCGTCCGCCTGCAGGTAGTCGCTGTATTTGGGGTGGCTCTCGAGATGTTCCGCCAGCCGCTTGATGTAGTTCTGCGTGCGCAAGATATGGGCGCCGGTTTCACTGTCCCGGGTCTCGGCCAGGGAGGCCATGCAGAAAATGGCCACGTCCTTGGTGCGGTTGAGTTCCTCGGTGCGCTCCCTGACCCGCTGTTCCAGAAGCTCGTTGTGATTTTCCAGTTGCATCTGGGCCCGGTGCAGATCCAGATGTGACTTGACCCGGGCGCGCACGATTGGCGGGCTCATCGGCTTCGCGATGTAGTCGACCGCGCCGAGTTCGAAGCCTCTGACCTCGTCGGGCACCTCGCTTTTTACGGTCAGGAAGATCACCGGTACGGCACGGGTTACGGGATTCTCCTTGAGGGCGCGACAGACCTCGTAACCGTCCATGCCGGACATCAGGATGTCGAGCAGGATCAGGTCGGGGGGCGGATTGTCGGCGGCCCGTTTCAAGGCCTGCTCGCCATTCTTCGCCACCACGGTCTTGTAATCGTCCTTCAGCAGATCGACCAGAATATCGATATAGAGGGTCTCGTCATCCACCAGCAATATTTTCGGTTTACTGTCATCCATCGCTTCTCATCCTCAATTGGTCCGACAGGGCGGCCAAGGTCGCCCTGGCCAGATCGAAGTCATACTCCCTGATCTGTTCCGAAAGTTTTTCCAATAATGCGTGCGTATCCTCACTGCCCAAGGTGTCGCTGACGCTCAGAAACAGCCGCTTCGCTTCCGGGTTGCCCTCGGCCAACATACGATCGAGGGCATCGATCAGACTATCGACATCGGCGGCGTCAGCAGCTGCAAGGCCTTGTCTGTCCACCTTTGCACTCAGCCTGGCGGCATTGTCCAGAAAAGACCGGAGGCCCGTGAACAGTTCAGTAAAGGCGTCATGAAACTCCAGTGGCAGACCGTCCTTCAGTCCGGCCATATCCTGGATCACCTGGTCGTGCAGCACGGCGGCCGCCTCCTGCAGCCGGTGCGCCCCGATGTTACCCGAGACGCCCACCAGAGTATGCAGCGTGTGTCTGGCGTTTTCCTCTTTGCCCTGTTTCAGGGCGGCATCCAGATGCTCGGCATCACTGTTGTGGTGGCTGAAGAACTCGTCCAGCAGCGTGAGATAGAGGCGGCGATTGCCGCCAACCCGTTCCAGGCCCCATTGCAGGTCGATGCCCGGTATGTCGTCGGGCAGCTCGATCCGCTCGTCCTGCGTGTTGCGGAGCTCATCAGGTACGGATCGCCTTGTGTCGCTCTTGAGAAAGCGCTTCAACGTCGTGTAGAGGTGCTCGGGATCGATCGGCTTCGGGATATGCTCGTTCATGCCGGCGGAGAGGCACTGCTGGCGTTCATCGGCCATGGCGTGGGCGGTCATGGCGATCACCGGAAGTTTCGCATAGCGCGATTGGGAGCGGATCCTGCGCGTGGTCTCATAGCCGTCCATCTCCGGCATCTGCAGATCCATCAACACCAGGTCGAAGTCGTGGTGATCCAGGGTGGTGATGGCCTCCCTGCCATTGTTGACCGTATGCACCAGCAAGCCCAGATTCTCCAGCAGCTCCCGCGCGACCTGTTGGTTGATGATGTTGTCTTCGACCAGGAGGATACGGCCCGAGAGTCGCCGGCCTTGCGATTTCGTCTGTGACTGTTTGACATCGATCTCCTCGTGTTCGCTGAGTGCGCGAATGACCGTGTCGTACAGCACCGACGGACTCACCGGCTTGATCAGGATGCCGTCCAGTCCGGCCTCCTCGGCCTGCAGGATGACCTCCTCACGACCGAAGGCGGTGATCAGGATGACGGCCGGGATGAACGAAAGATTGTCGGTGTTGAGTTTGATCCGGCGACCGGCCTCGATACCGTTGAGTCCGGGCATGCGCCAATCCATGATGACGAGGCGATAGGGGTTGTGCTCCAGGGTATCGGCCGTTTGCAGCCGATGCAGGGCATCCGTGGCATTGGAGACCGAGGTGACATCGAAGGTGAAGGAATCGAGGCGTTCGCCCAACAGCTCCAATGCGGTGGGATTGTCATCCACCAACAGCACCCGCAGCCCGCGCAGGCCGGGGTCGGGAATCCAGCTCTTTCTGGTGACGGCTTGACTGATACCAAACGGCAGGACAAAACTGAACGTGCTGCCGTTTCCCGGACGACTGTCCACACTCAGCTCACCGTGCATCAGATCGACGAGATGGTTGCAGATGCTCAGGCCGAGACCACTGCCGCCATATTGCCGGGTGGTGGAACCGTCCAATTGGGTGAAGGGGGCGAACAGACGCGGCAGTTCCGCGGCTTCGATGCCGATACCGGTATCGCGTACGGCAAACCGCACGCGGACCTGAGCCTCCGTAGCGCTTTCCAGGGCGGCGCTGACGACGATTTCCCCCCGCTCGGTGAACTTGATGGCATTGCCGGTGAGATTGATCAACACCTGCCCCAGACGCAACGGGTCGCCGATCAGCATGCCGGGAATCTCGAGGTCGCGGTTGAACAGAATCTCCAATCCCTTCTCCTCGGCCCGCATGCCGGTCAGGCTGGCCAGGTTCTCGAACACTTCGTCGAGGGAGAAGGGGGTGTTCTCGACCTCCAGTTTGCCGGCTTCGATCTTGGAGAAGTCGAGGATGTCGTTGATGACGCCGAGCAGGGCATGTGAGGAGCTGTAGATCTTGTCCACATAGTGGTGCTGTCTCGGTGTCAGTTCTGTCTGCAGGGCCAGGTGGCTGAATCCCATGATCGCATTCATCGGGGTGCGGATCTCATGGCTCATGTTGGCCAGGAAGTGGCTCTTGAAGCGGTTGGCCTGCTCGGCCTCGGCCTTGGCCACGGCGAGCCTGGCCTTTTGGCGACGTATCTGGGCGATCCAAAGCAGGGTGATCAGCAACAGCATGCCGGCCACGGCCAGGACCTGCCACAGGAGGGTGTAGTCGACCTCGACATCGTAGCGGATACCCAACGATTCCTGTCGCAGTGCCCGGCGCTCATTGTCATCGATGGCGGCCAGGGCCTTGTCCAAGATCGATTGCAGCTGCGGCCAGTCCTTGCGTACCCCGATGGCAAGGTCGTTGGCGTATTCGGTGGGCGCGGCAACTTTCAGATTGCCGAGTCCGAGACTGTCGATGAGGTAGCTGCCGAGGGTCAGGTTGCCGATGTAGGCATCCACCTCTCCACTGGCCAGCGTTTCCAGCGCCTCCGCGGTCGAGCCCATCCGCACCAGTTCCAGAGCGGGATAATCCCTGCGCAGGTACTCTTCGGTGACATAATCCCGCTCAACCGCGATGCGCGCCTTGCCGAGATCATCGATCCCGGTGATCAGCGGCGCCTCCTTACGGGTGAATATCATGAAGGGGAAGTGCAGATAGGGTTGGGTGAAACTAAGGTATTGGGCGCGGTCCGCCGAGGGTGTGATGGCGGGAAGCAGATCGATGTCGCCCGTTTTCGCCTGTGCCACGACCTGCGACCAGCTCAAGCCGGGGGAAAAGGTGAAGTCGACGCCCAGCATATCCCGGATGCGCGACAGGAAGTCGGCCGATATGCCGCGATGCACGCCCTGTTTGTCGACGAACTCGATCGGCTCCCAGTCCGGGTCGATGCCGATGCGAAGTGTTCGATGGGCGTCGAGCCAGGCCTGTTCGCGCGGTGTGAGGGCGAGTCGCTCTTTCGCGGAAGATGATTTCGGCACGGCCTCGGCGTCAGGAACCCACTTTTTCAGTATCCTACGCATCTCGTCGGGGGTGATGGTCGTCAATGCCTTTTGCAGAATGTCGCGCAGGATCGGCCAGTCAGCACGCACACCGATGGCATTGACGGAAGCGCTCTCTTCAATCTTGTTCTGTATCGTCAGATTCGAAATCAACTCATACTCGATCAGGTAGAGCGCAGCGGCGCGGTTGCCGACATAGGCATCGGCTTCGCCCCGGGAGACCGCATCAAGGGCATCGCTGGTATTCCTGTACTCCAGCAGAGAGATTCCCGGATAGCGCTCGGCGATCAGTCTGCCCAGCATGAAGTCGACTTCCACGGCAACCCGCTGACCGTTGAGGTCCGAGAGCCGGTTGTACTCGGGTTGGCCCTTCCGCGTGACGATCACATGGGGAATGGTCAGATAGGGCTGGGTGAAATTGAACTGATGCATACGTTCCGGCGTGGGCGTGATGCCCATCAGCGCCGGCAGGCGTCCTTCGCTGACTGCCTGGTAGAGTTCGTTGAAGCTGCCGGAGTGCGGCTGTAGTACCCCTCCCAGACGCTCATCGAGCAACTTGACGATATCGGCGCCGATGCCAACCGCCGCTCCCGATTCATCGACGAAGTCCATGGGTGGCCAGGCGTTCATCATGCCAATCGCAATCTGTTGATGTCGCGACAGCCACTCACGCTCTTCCCGGTTCAATACCAGGGCATCAGGCTTTGTTTCATGATCCGATGCGAGCCACTTCGCTTGCAGCTTGCGATGCTCCTGCGGGGTGATGCTGGTGAGCGCCTTGTTAATGATCTGAGCCAGCGTCGGCCAATCCTTGCGTGTGCCGATACTCAGTTGGGTTTTACCGAATTCAGGCGACACCGGAATGCCTTTGAGACCTTCCATCCGATGTTCTTCGATCAGCCTGTCCGCGACGGTCTGGTTACCGAGGTAGGCTTCGGCTTTCCCACTACTGACCGCTTCCAGCGCTGCCCGGGTGGTGTCTCGGACCAGCAGGCGTGTGGAGGGGTATTCCATGGAGAGTCGCTCATGCAGCCAGTAGTCCCTCTCCACGGCGACCACCTTTCCTTCAAGATCCGGTGGGCCATGGATATTGCCTGCTTCTTTGCGTACATAGAGTTTCAGCGGCGCGACGTAGTAAGGTAGAGAGAAGCTAAGGTATTGTTGGCGTTCATCGGTCCTGGATAGGCCATTGATCATGTCGAGTTCATGGGACTGGATGGCGTCGAGCATGGCTGACCACTCATCGTCGGATTCAACCATGAACTCGATGCCGATGCGCTTTTCCAGCAGCTTCAGATAGTCGGCGGCGAGCCCACGATAGTTACCCTCGGCATCCAGAAAGCTGATGGGTCGGGCGTGGTTGCTGGTGCCGACCCGAATCCGGGGGTGGCGCTCGATCCAGGCCAGTTCCTCGGCGTTGAGTCCCAGCTGGTTTCGGTCTATCCGATCACTCTCCAGGTAGATCCAGCGCCTTCGGATGGCACTTCTTTCCTGTGCGTCGATCGAATCGAGGGCCTTCTGCATGACGCGCGACAGGATGGGCCAGTCATTGCGGCAGGCAATGGAGAGCTGACTGGGTTGACCCAAAGTGCCGGCAATTCTCAGGTTGGTGATTTCATTGCGATCCAGCCAGTAGGCGGCCACGCCGCTACTGAGAATGGTGGCGTCGGCCGAGCCGAATGCGACCTGCTGCAAGGCCGTTGAAATATCCGGTACTTCGTTGATTTTGATATCCGGCCATCTGCCACGTATCAGGTCGTTGATCGAGTAGCCGGTGGGAAGCGCCAGGATGTGTCCGGGCAGATCCTCCTCGGACTGGATTTCGTCGTGCTGCCGACGCGTGATGATGTGGCGTTGGGAAATCAGGTAGGGCTCGCTGAAATCCAGATAGGCTCCTCTCTCCGGGGTACGGTTCGTCAGCGGCAGCAAATCCACTTTGCGCTCGCGCGCCAGCTGCAGTGACATTTCCCAGCTGTCCGTGGGAACCACAGCGAAGTCGATGTTCAACTTGCGCGAGATCGTCTGCATGATCTCGGCGGAAATCCCCTTGTACTGGCCCTGCTGATCGGCGAATTCATAAGGTGCGAAATCGGGATCTATGGCGATACGCAGCGTCTTGTGATCATTCAGCCAGGCCTTCTCCCCGTTGCTCAGGTTCAAGCTCGATTGCTGCGGCAGTTCGATGCCGATGCGCGCGGACTGATCTATCCAGCGTCCGAGTATGGCATTCATCTCATCGAGGCTGATGGCGGCGAGTCCGTCATTGATCTCCTGTAACAGGGTGGTTTCACCCGCGGCAACGGCAGCCCTTAGATTGATCGGGTAGAGCGGCTTACCAAGCGTCATGAAATCACCGCGCAGACCAAGGCGTAGCAGGGCGAGATCGGAAGAGGGACGATCGGCGATGAAGGCGTCGATCTCGTTTCGCTCCACGGCGCTGATCATCTGCGGGATATTTTCGTATACCGACTGTGTGGCCTGCGGGAAGAGTTTCGAGAAAAGCGCCATCGGGATGGGACCCTGAGAACCGATCCTGGTACCTGCAAAGTCACTGAGTGAACGACTTTGTCCATCCGAGAACGGGTAGTGCAGATAGGCCGATGTCTTCAAAAACGGCTGCGAGAAATCCAGCCAGCTGTCGCGGGTCTCGGAAAGTAGGAGACCGGCGTGAATATCGGCACGGCCATCCCGCATCTCATCCAGAGACCGGTTGATGTCGGTGAGGCGGAAACGGATACGCCGGCCGGTCTTTTTCGCCCACAGACGCCAGAGGTCGATGCCGATCCCGACGGGTTCACCATCGGGATTCAACATGCTGAAAGGCGGTATATTGCGACTGCCGACAATGGTCAATACGCCATCCTCTCCAGCCTCCGGGCGGAGCGGAGAATTCGGCGCTTTGAGCGTCTGCTCAGCGGCCACCCCGATCGGGGGCAGGAGCAACAGGCCGAGCATCAACCACATTGACTTGTTCAAGTGAAATTCCATCTCTATCGAAGATCCTTGGGGGTGAGAAGGTGTCAATGCCGTTCGGACTCGCCCGCCTGGATACTGTTGTTGTCTGACCAGGGGCTGAGCAACTTCCCGCTCTCGTCAAGTTTGAGCGATGCGCCTGTTGAAAAGCAAGGCAGTCCCGACAATCTCAGGAATCGGAAGTCTTGGCATATCAGTGATTTCCCGCAGTGCGCATGCCCAACTCCACCGCTGCGAAGCGATATCGGAGCGGATGGCGCATGCATGCGCGCACTGGCAAGGCCCGGGGAATACGGTTCGGATTACGCTGGCGGGCGGGTACTGCGGCTAAGCGCATGGGCTCCCGGCGCGGGGCGAGAACAGGCTGTTCGAGTCAAACAGAGTGTCACACGGGAAACAAAAAAGGCTTACACCAAGATGATGTAAGCCTTTGTTTTAATTGGCTCCCCGGGACAGGCTCGAACTGCCGACCTAGTGATTAACAGTCACCCGCTCTACCGACTGAGCTACCGGGGAATGAATTGCGAGGGGCGCATATTAATGAGACTGACCCCCTGCGTCAATAGTTTCGCGGCCCGGATCAGTGGCCGCAGCTGAGTGGCGAACCGTCCCAACGGGTCTTGGATATCCGGCTGCGTCCGATGTTGGAGAGGATCACTGCCTTGGGTGGGATGTCGCTTTCCGGATCGCAGAATGTGAGTGTGAGATTGCTGCCCTCGGAATGGCCGTCGGCCCGATAGACCACGTGGTTACGGCCGTTGGTGGACTGCATTTCGATGCCGACTTTCCCGGTGGGACGGCTGACATGTACCAGCAGCTCCGTGGCGGAGCGCACACCGTTTTCATCCATGTCTTCGAACAGGATATAACCCTGCTTCCAGTCGGGCACCTCGAGACAGGTGCGGCTGTCGCGGCTGGGGCACAGGACGTGATCACGCCCCGTCTTGACGGCATAGCTGCGTGCCAGCTGCAGGTGGGTGATAAAGCGATTGATCTCGGCCGTCTGTTGGGAGCGGGCGCTGAGCGTATTGAAAGAGGGTACGCCAAGCATCAGTGTGATGGCGACCAACGCCAATGACATCAGAAGATTGATCAAAGTGAGGCCGCACTGTTTCCCGGCACGGCAATGGAATGCATTCCGTTGCATCTGGAGTCCCTCCCTGGAACGTTTTGAATTGTCGGGGCGCTTCCTGCGCCCCGTCGTCGCCTGTCCAGGCTATCAGGCTTTCAGCACCTGCTCAATGCGGTCGAGGGCCTTCTCCAGGTTCTGCATGCTGGTGGCGATGGAGATGCGCACGTGGCCGGAGAGGCCGAATGCGGTACCGGGTACCAGCGCCACGCCCGCCTCGGTGATCAGGTACTCGGAGAACTCCAGGTCGTTCTTCACGCTGGACAGCTTGGCCAGTGCCCCTTCCACGTTGGGGAAGCAGTAGAAGGTGCCGTCGCTGGGCAGGCAGTCGATGCCGTCCATGCCGTTGAGACGCTCCACCACATAGTCGTGGCGCTGCTTGAAGGCGGTCAGCATTTCGCTGATGCACTCCTGGGGCCCCTCCAGCGCCGCCTGCGCCGCCACCTGGGAGATGGAGGTGGGGTTGGAGGTGCTCTGGGACTGGATCTTCTTCATCGCCTTGATGATCTCGGCCGGTCCGCCGGCATAGCCGATACGCCAGCCGGTCATGGAGTAGGCCTTGGAGACGCCGTTCAGTACCAGGGTGCGCTCCTTCAGGTCGGGGCAGACATTGAGGATGTTGACGAACTCGTTGCCCGGCCAGAGGATGTGCTCATACATGTCGTCGGTGGCGATCAACACCCGGGGGTGGTCGCGCAACACCTCGCCCAGGGCCGCCAGCTCGTCTGCCGTGTAGGCCATGCCGGTCGGGTTGGAAGGGCTGTTGATGACGAACAACTTGGTCTTGGCGGTGATCGCCGCCGCCAGCTGCTGGGCGTTGATCTTGAACTTCTGCGAAGCGCCGGCCGAGACCAGCACCGGTACGCCACCGGCCAGGATCGACATGTCGGGGTAGGAGACCCAGTAGGGGGCGGGGATGATCACCTCGTCACCCGGGTCGAGCACCGCCTGAGCCAGGTTGTAGAAGCTCTGCTTGCCGCCGCAGGAGACCAGGATCTGCTCCGGCGCGTAATCGAAGCCGTTGTCGCGCTGGAACTTGGCGATGATCGCCTTCTTCAACGCCGGCGTGCCGTCCACCGCGGTGTACTTGGTGAAGCCATCGTTGATCGCCTGAATGGCGGCGGTCTTGATGTGATCCGGGGTGTCGAAGTCGGGTTCCCCGGCGCCGAGTCCGATGACATCCTTGCCGGCGGCGCGCATCTCTGCGGCACGGGCGGTGACGGCCAGGGTGGGGGAGGGCTTGACGGCTTTAACGCGGCTCGAGAGTTGTGAATTCATTTCTGAGGTCCCGTGGTGCTCTGGGCTGTTCTTGTATCGATGACGCCATTCGCGGATGACGCGGCCGGGGTGTCATAATAGCCAATTAAGCCAATCCACAGAATCCCCTGATGAGCAAAACCTTCCAACTCGTTTCCAAATTTGCACCCGCCGGCGACCAACCGTCGGCGATTGCCGGTCTGACGGAGGGGCTCAATGACGGCGAGGCCGGCATGACCCTGCTCGGCGTCACCGGCTCGGGCAAGACCTTCACCATCGCCAACGTGATCCAGCAGCTGCAGCGGCCGACCCTGATCCTGGCCCCCAACAAGACCCTGGCGGCGCAGCTCTACGGCGAGTTCAAGGAGTTCTTCCCCAACAATGCGGTGGAATATTTCGTCTCCTACTACGACTACTACCAGCCCGAGGCCTATGTCCCGGCGTCGGACACCTTCATCGAGAAGGACGCCTCGATCAACGATCACATCGAGCAGATGCGGCTCTCCGCCACCAAGGCGCTGCTGGAGCGGGAGGACACCATCATCGTCGCCACCGTCTCCTCCATCTACGGCCTGGGCGATCCGCGGGCCTATCTGGGCATGATGCTGCATCTGAGCCGCGGCGACATCATCGATCAGCGGGCCATCCTGCGGCGGCTGGCCGAACTGCAGTACACCCGCAACGATGTGGAGTTGCACCGCGCCACTTTCCGCGTGCGCGGCGAGGTGATCGATATCTATCCGGCCGAGTCCGACGCCGAGGCGCTGCGGGTGGAGTTGTTCGACGACGAGGTGGAGCAGTTGTCTGTGTTCGACCCCCTTACCGGCGAGATCCTGCGCAAGGTGCCGCGCTACTCGATCTTCCCCAAGAGCCACTATGTGACGCCGCGGGAGACCCTGCTCAACGCCGTCGATCAGATCAAGGAGGAGCTGAAGGAGCGTCTCGCCCAGCTCGAATCGGCGCACAAGCTGGTGGAGGCCCAGCGCCTGGCCCAGCGCACCCGCTTCGACATCGAGATGATCATGGAACTGGGCTATTGCTCCGGCATTGAGAACTATTCGCGCTATCTCTCCGGACGCAAGGCCGGGGAGCCGCCGCCGACCCTGTTCGACTACCTGCCCGACGAGGCCCTGCTGGTGGTCGACGAGAGCCATGTCACCATTCCCCAGCTCGGGGGCATGTACCGGGGAGACCGCTCACGTAAGGAGACGCTGGTGGAATACGGTTTCCGTCTGCCCTCGGCGTTGGACAACCGGCCCTTGAAATTCGAAGAGTTCGAGCGCCGTTCGCCGCAGACCATCTACGTCAGCGCCACCCCAAGGGACTACGAGATCGAGCACTCCGGCGGCATCGTAGAGCAGGTGGTGAGGCCCACCGGACTGGTCGATCCGGAAGTGGAGGTGCGGCCCGCTTCCAGTCAGGTCGACGATCTGTTGTCGGAGATACGCCAGCGGGTGGGGCAGCACGAGCGGGTGCTGGTCACCACCCTGACCAAGCGCATGGCCGAGGATCTGACCGACTACCTCAACGATCATGACGTGCGTGTGCGTTATCTGCATTCGGACATCGATACGGTGGAACGGGTGGAGATCATCCGTGATCTGCGCCTTGGCGAGTTCGACGTGCTGGTCGGCATCAATCTCCTGCGCGAGGGACTCGACATGCCGGAGGTCTCACTGGTGGCGATCCTTGACGCGGACAAGGAGGGCTTCCTGCGTTCCGAGGGGTCCCTGATTCAGACCATCGGCCGCGCCGCGCGTAACGTCAACGGCAAGGCGATCCTCTATGCCGACCAGGTCACCGGCTCCATGCAGCGGGCGCTGGAGGAGACCGAGAGGCGCAGGGAGAAACAGGTAGAGCACAACCGGCGCAACGGCATCACGCCAAAGACCATCCTCAAGTCGATCGCCGATATCATGGAGGGTGCCTACCCCGGAGCGCAGATGAATGCCAAGCGCTACGCCAAAGTGGCCGAGGAGGAGGTGGAGTACGCCGACATGACACCCAAACAGATGGCCAAGCGCCTTCGCCAGTTGGAGGACGAGATGTACCGCCATGCGCAGAATCTGGAGTTCGAGGAGGCCGCCCGGATTCGTGATCAGATAAAATCGCTGCAGGCACGGGGTTTGGTCGCCTGACGCGTGTGGGTCGGTCCGTCGAGTACCCGTTTTACCCGGCAGGCTGGACGACAGCAAGCTCGTAACAGCTTGTAACAATAGTATTCATTTCATTTTTTGGGGTTTTAACTAGAATTAAAGTAGTCTTAAATGGTCGGGTGGCGTGGTTTACCTACCGATACGACGGCGTTGATTCATGGGTGATCTCGAAGGCATGTTGCAGGATATTCGTGCGGAGGCGGACTACGTCTGTCGCATGACAGGTCGTGGACAGCTGAACGACCAGACCCTGAGCGCCATGAGGCGCGTGCCCCGTCAACACTTCGTGAGCAAATCCTTCCGCTCCCACGCCTATGAAAACAGCCCCCTGCCTATCGGTGGCGGGCAGACCCTCACCCAACCCTTCATCGTTGCGCTGATGACCGACCTGGTCGATCCCAAGCCTACGGACAAGGTGCTGGAGGTTGGTACCGGCTCCGGCTATCAGACCGCCATACTGGCTCAGCTGGCCGCCGAACTCTATACCATCGAGATCCTCCCTGAACTGGCGCAGGCTTCGCAGCACCGGCTGGACGAAGAGGGCTACCTCAACATTCAATACCGCATCGGTGACGGCTACTACGGTTGGCCGGATACCGCGCCTTTCAATGTGATCATGGTGACTGCGGCGGTGGAGACCATACCGGTACCGTTGATACAACAGCTCGCCCCGGGTGGGCGCATGATTCTGCCTGTCGGCAAACGCCGCTATACCCAGGACCTGATCCTGTTGCAGAAGAGTGCGGACGGGAACATCCACTCCACCAGTCTGTTGCCCGTCACCTTCGTGCCGTTGGCGGGGGAGCACGAAGAACAGGTTTCATCCTGAGAATCGTATCGCTGGAACCGATTGTCATCACGGTATAGGGATGAGGCGTTGCGCGGCGAAAGACATCCTGAAATCCATGCGCTATCTCCACATTCCAGGCCCGTAGAGGGGTGCGCACGCGCGAAGGAGCCATAGCTCTGTCAAAGGGTTGCAATGGAGTGCGCGCAGCCTGTATGATTCGCCGTCTCACAGGCGCGTAGCTCAGTTGGTTAGAGCGCTACCTTGACATGGTAGAGGTCGTTGGTTCGACTCCAATCGCGCCTACCAAACAACGAAAACCGGTCACTGACCGGTTTTTTTGTTTCCGCCGTCGACGGCAGGAAGCCAATAGCGGTAAGGGTAATCGTGCAACTGATCCCGCACCGGCAGTCGGCGCATACCCAACCGCTCGAAAAACGGCACCGCCTCGGCCTGTGCCTTGACCAGCAGACCGTCGAAACCCCGCTCAGCGAGCCGCTGCCTCGTCCGCTCAATCAGTGACCTTCCGATGCCCCGGCCCTGGTATGCCGGAGCGACATAGATGCCATGCAGCAACATGCCCTTAGCGATCTCGGGGGAGGGTTGAACGGTGAGCGGCTCGAGTGCGGCGACGGCGACCAGATTTCCAGTCTCTACCGACTCCGCCAGATCGATCTCCAGATGTTTCAGGTCATCCTCCCTGTACAGATAGCTCGGAAGTGCCAGACGCCTGACCCGCTCGGGTAGTGGCCACTGTTCGAAGGCCGAGGCGATGACACCGTTCAGCCGGTCGAGATCGATAGTCTCGGCAGGTCGGAAATGTATGGCGATTTCACCCATGATTGAACGTCTCTCGATGCATTACTGACTGACACTCTAAAAGACGACTCTAAAAAATTATTGATAATAAATATAATCGAATAAAACAATGCATTTAATAGAGTAAATCTAATGCAAGACATCGCATTGATGTAAGACTCACTCACGAGGAGGGGACGCAGCCCGATACGTTTCAGGCAGTCGCCGAGGGTGGTTCCGACCGGTTTCGGCCATACCCGGTGTGTGCATGCAATGTGCAGACAGATCGGGTATCGGTCAGAGCATTTGTGACTCACTCCACATCCGTGAAAAAGATCATTTCAATTGTTCACGCGAAAGCATGCTTTACTATTATCTTAAAAAACCATAATCTTTGTGAGGCAGTGACCTGAACGGGTTATTGTTAATATTACAAAATCAATAAATGAAGATTGATAAGTAGAAACTACCACCGATTCCTGACTGAAAAGAATTGGCTAAGTAGTTCGAAAGTAAACTCCAGATTTTCATTTGATCCAGATCATTTCGTGGTTTCGAAATCCGGTTTTTTTGCCGGATTGTTATATCCTCCTGTATAGGAGGTAGAGTAAACAAGATGTATCAAAAACCCTGGAAAAAACTTTATTTGTCACCTGGTGAAACGGCCAAAATCCTTGGTGTGACGCCTGCCACTCTGAGGGGGTGGACCAACCGCGGCCGCTTGCGGGCCGAGACTACGGAGGGGGGGCATCGTCGATATCCGGTCAGCGAGGTTCTGCGCCTGGCGAAGAAAAACGGCATAGAACTGCAGCTTCCGGAGGATCTCTCGCTTCGTGTGCTGGTTGTGGATGACGATCAACAGTTCTCCCAATTCGTCACGGAAGTTCTCGATGGCATGCCGGAAGTCACGGCCATAGAAGTGGCCCATTCCGGATATGTGGCGGGTAATCTGATCCCCCGATTCAAGCCCGATGTGGTGTTGCTCGACCTGAAGATGCCGGGGCTTGACGGTTTCGAGGTCTGCCGGATGATTAAGGACGATATCGAAACCCGCTTTATCCGTGTCATTGCCATGAGTGGATACTGTTCGGATGAAAATCGTAACGAGATCATCAAGGCCGGCGCTGAGACCTGTCTGCCCAAGCCCTTTACGGTCACCTCACTGCAACAGGCGCTAGGCCTGGACGTTCATATGCCGCATCAGGAAGCTGTGAACGAGTGAATATCGCTGAGAAGGCGTACCTCTATCAATCAGAGGTACGTCCCAGGATATTGGTGGTCGATGACGATCCGGGCCAATTGGAGCTGCAGGCGGAGATTCTGCGGGAGATACCCGACGCAAGCATCCTGACGGCGCGCAGTGGCGAAGAAGCGCTGGCTGTGATGCAGCGGCATGCGCTCGATCTGTTGCTGCTCGACAAACGACTTCCCGATATCAGCGGGGACGAATTACTCCGCGTCATCCGGGAAGAACAGGGCAATCACCTGTTGCCGATCATCATGGTGACCGGCATGGGAGACAGCGAAAATCTGCGAAACAGCCTCTCCCTTGGTGCCAACGACTTCATCAAAAAGCCGTTCAACACGGTCGAACTTCTTTCCCGCGCCAAGGCGGCACTGGAGAAGAAACAGCTGGTGGACCAGCTGGACAACGCTGAATCCGTGCTGTTTACCCTGGCCAAAATGGTCGAGGCCAGAGACCCCAATACCGGTGAACACTGTAATCGGCTGGTCAAGACCAGTCTCATACTCGGTCGCGCAGCAGGACTCGACGAGCGGGAGCTGAACGCCTTGATGAAGGGCGCGATTCTGCACGATATCGGTAAGATCGGCATTCCGGACTCGATTCTGCTCAAGCCCGGTCCATTGTCCGAGAGTGAATGGCGGGTCATGCGCCGGCATGCGGAGATTGGCGCCGAACTCTGCATGCAGCTCAACAGTATCCGTGATGCGGTGCCTATCATCCGCCATCACCATGAGCGTTGGGATGGCAGTGGCTATCCGGATGGACTCCGCGGCGAGGAGATCCCCCGGGTGGCGCGGGTCTTTCAGTGCGCCGACATCTATGATGCGCTTCGCTATAAACGCGCCTACAGTGGTCCGTTGAGTGTGGAAGCGATCATCGACATCTTCCAACAGGAGCTCGACAGGGGCTGGCGGGATCCCGTCATCGGCGACATACTCCTCGAAATGCTGCGTGACAATCCTGAGATTTTCGACCTCGACTGAGCCGGGCTTTGATTGTGGCCTGAGTTATCGCCTGGTCCGCTAGAGTTTCAGGGAAGTCAGCAAAAGCAGCAGCAGTCCCAGGATACCGACGATCTGCCAGATGCGATCGATGCGTCGGTGGGTGGCTCTGCGTTGCCTGACCAGGGTTTCGATCTGACTCATATCATTGGCGGGGATCGCCGGGTCGATCCATATCCGTTCGTGATCGAGATCCTCGGCCTCGACACAGGCGATCATCTTGGTCAGCGGCTTGCGATAGATACGATTGTCCAGATCCACCAGAGCTGCATGCATGGCGTTCTGCACATGCATCATTCCCGCTTCGCCGTCCATGAAGCGGGCCAGGTAGCGGATTTGGCTGCCGTCGTCCTGGGGCTTCAGGGCGGGCAGATCGTCATCGATACGGACACGCACCAGATCCGGGTGTTGCGGATGGGTGATCAGGCTCAGGAAACCGGTCTTCATAGTGTGTAATTGTATCGCAGCTGTACACTAGTGCTATCCTGGTCTTTCAGATCCCGTGATAGGGCGGTAATCGAAGCCGTTTCTGGTGCCATACTTGGTGTATAGGAAGCGTGTCGAGTGAGCGGTTATGACAAACTATCAACACATCCTGGTGGCCATCGATTTTTCGGACGAAATCGATCAGGTCATGCACAAGGCCCTGGCCATGGTGGCCGGCCCTGAGACAAGAGTCAGTCTGATTCACGTGGTCGAGTATTCGCCCTATCTCTTTCCCCCCGATACTCCCCTGCCCATCGACTTCGATCTGGAAGAGCAGTTTATCGTGAGAGCCAATGAGCGCCTGGATGAACTGGCACAGCGCAATGGCCTGACTGAGGCTTCGCGCTTTGTGGAGGCCGGCTCGCCAACCCTCGAGATCGTGCGCGTCGCGTTGGAACAGGCCGTTGACCTGATTGTCATCGGCAGCCACGGACGACATGGCCTGCAGCGCATCCTGGGTTCCACCGCCAGCGGGGTTTTGCACACAGCACCCTGTGACGTCCTGGCGGTACGCATCGAACCAAAGTAGTGACACCGTATCAGGTAAACGCTCTGCCAGTTTGTTTACAGACTGGATTATAACCTTGCTTTTTGTTGGGCAATGCTGAAGCGGTATCGAAAGAAAGTGGTAAGAAGCTTTCCGTAATTCCAAGGTATTGGAAGAAATCCTTCCAATGTAACCTCACGCGAACTCCGTAAGCTGCATTAAGTAGTGCAGTAAATCAATAAGATAATCGTTAATCTCCTCTTGGCACACGGTTTGCGCATAAATCAGCCAAAGCGACACCAGTGCGATTGACCAGGAGGAGAAAATGACGACTGCGCCTTCGGTTCTGATTCTCGGGATCGGCAATCTGCTGTGGGCGGACGAGGGCTTTGGCGTCAGGGCGCTGGAGTCCCTGCAGCGCAACTACGAGTTTCCTCCCAATGTGCGTCTGATCGATGGCGGAACCCAAGGCATCTATCTGGTTCAGCATATCCGGGAAGCCGGGATCCTGGTGGTCTTCGATGCCGTGGATTACGGCTTGCCCGGCGGTACCCTGAAACGGGTCGAGGGTGCCGAGGTACCCAAGTTCCTCGGCGCCAAGAAAGTGAGTCTCCACCAGACCGGCTTTCAGGAGGTGCTCGCCATGGCGGAGATGCTGGGGGACTATCCGCAGCATCTGTTGCTGGTCGGTGTGCAACCGGTGGAGCTGGAAGATTACGGCGGCAGCCTGCGCGATGAGGTGAAGGCACAGATCGAGCCGGCCATTGAAATGGCGCTCGACTACCTGTCCGGTTTTGGCATCCAGGCCAAGCGACGCGAACCGGCGACTGACCCCAATCCCCTGACCCAGGGATCGATCTCCGATATGCAGCGATACGAGGCCGAGCGACCGACCGAGTCCCAGGCCTGCCGGATCGGTGACGCACGCATCCTGGCGATGGAGGGTTTTCAGCCCGGATCGACGCTCGCCGGGGCGGAAGCCGGCACGCTCAGTGTCGGTGTCGACGCCCACCTCGACAAATACCGCAGTGGAGAGGATCACTGATGTGTATCGGTCTGCCGATGCGGGTGATCGCCGCGCAGCCGGGCCGGGCATTGTGCCGGGGCATGGGCCAGCAGCGGGAGGTGGATACGCTGCTGGTGGGGGACCAACCCGTCGGCAGCTGGCTGCTGGTCTTTCTCGACAGCGCCCGTGAAGTACTCAGCGAAGAGCAGGCTGCGCAGATCAGCGAGGCGCTGACCGCCCTGGAACTGGCGCTCCGCGGGGAGACGCAACTGGATCACCTGTTCGCCGACCTGATCGAGCGGGAGCCTTCGCTGCCGGCTCACCTTCAAACCAAGCCGGCTGATCCGGCATCCGGAGTCTGATCATGAGTTCACCCCTGATAGAGGATTTGATCGACAGCAAGGGGCTGCCCCTGGTCGATGAGGCTTCCCTCGAGGCGTTCTGCGCATCGCATCGCCATGTGCTGCTGTTTTTTACCGAGAATCCGGTGCAATTTCCGGAGAGCAACGATGTGGCGGTGGTGCTGCCGCTGTTGATGCAGCACTTTGGGGAGCGTTTCCGTGTCGGCGTGGTGGCGCGCGACAGCGAGCGACAGCTCCACGCCCGTTTCCCCTTCGACGGCTGGCCGGCGCTGGTGCTGTTGCGCGAGGGGCGCTATGTGGGGGCCATCAGCCGCATGCAGGACTGGGCCGTCTATCTGTCCGAGATGGAGCGCCTGCTCGGCAGCGAGCCGAGCACGCTGAGCGGTTTCAAGATTCCGGTGGTCAGCGCAGACGCCTCACCCACCTGTCACTGAACGGAGCATGACCATGCAAGATATCACTATTCCGGTCAACCTCGTGGGGGTGGGCAGTCAGCCGGCCGAAGAGGACGGCGCGACACTCGACATCCTGCAGCTGCCGGATGAGATGCAGACTTTTCACATGCCCGAGATGCCCGAACACCTGTCACAGGAGTCGCCGGCATTGGCAATGATGAGCGACTTACACAGGGTCCTGGTCGAGCAGGCGAACTGCAGACAGGTACGGGCCGAGACCCTCGATCTGGGGGCACTCGACGGCGACAGCCTCGAATTGATCGACCAGTTGCTCGGCGAGGGCGAGGTCAGCATGCGCTTCGAGCGCGATGACTGCCATGCACGCATCCAGGAGTCGGTGCTGGCCGGCGTCTGGCGGGTGAAATACTTCTCCTCGGATGGCGAACTCACCCGAGACACCATCGAGGTGGCCGACGTGCCCAAGCTCTGCCGTCGTCACGTCTTCAGCCACGCCGCTCATGGCGCCGATATGAATCGGGACGACATCCCGGAGGGGGTCTTGAACGCGCCACCCCTGCTGGCCGAGATCAACGACAAAGTGTCCGAATACCGTCCGGGCCATGAGTCGCACGTGATCAACCTCACGCTGCTGCCGCAGACCGAGGAGGATCTGGGCTATCTCATCGAACGGCTGGGCGAGGGGCCGCTGACCATCCTCTCCCGCGGCTATGGCAACTGCCGCATTACCAGCACTGCGGTAGAAAATGTCTGGTGGGTGCAGTATTTCAACTCCCAGGACAAGAACATCCTCAACACCCTCGAGATCGGCGGGGTCCCGGCGGTGGCGGCGGCGGCGGTCGAGGATCTGCAGGATAGCGCCGAACGGCTGGCCGAGATGATGGAGGCCTATCGGTGAGCGATGCCTTCTTCGGCGGCTCCTATGGCGGCGACGATTCCAGGATCGACGATGAGACCTGCCTGGAGTGCAAGATATGCTGGTATGTCTACGACCCCAAGCAGGGTGACGACTACTGGCAGATTGCGCCGGGCACGCCCTTCTCGCAACTGCCCGATCACTGGAGCTGCCCCAACTGCGATGGTCGCAAAGAGGATTTCATGGTCGTACGGGAGGCGTCGTGATCTGCCCTGACTACCTCTGTGAGGGGCTGGAACAGGTGTTTCGCCGCATCGAGACGGAGCGCATGCAGGGGCTGCCGATCCTCAACTCCGCCTTACGGGTGAGCGCGGTCGGCTTTCGCCATTGGCAGGGCCACTGCCTGGGGGTGCTGATCACCCCCTGGTTCATGAACCTGATGCTGCTGCCCAACGAAGGGGATGGCTGGCGGGAGTTGCGCATCGGAGACAAACAGCTGCATCAATTTCCCTCCGGATCCTATGAGTTCATCGTCGGTGAAGAGCCGGGGGTAGGGCGCTACCAGATGTGCTCGCTCTTCTCGCCGGTCTTCGAGTTCGCCGATCAGGAGACCGCCGAAGCTACCGCTGAGGCGGCCATGCAGGCGCTGATGGAGGAGGAGAATCGGGACACTGTTTCCACCCATGAGCGGGAGATCGAACGTCGCTGGCGTGGAGAGCCGGAACCCGGCAGCGAAGCGACATCGGAAGCGGACGGGGAGCGGGAGTCGCTCTCGATTGACGAGCGCCTTGAACAGCCCCTGAGCCGGCGCCAACTGCTGCGTGGCCGGCTGGCCCGTGAGCGGCAGTCGTGAGCATCGAAGGCAAGCTGCGCATCGAACTGCAGTGCCGGGACAACCGGATCCGGCGGGTACGCATTCTTTCGAGCCGCCCCCTGCAGTTGCCGTTACTGTTCGAGGGCAAGCCGGTAGATGAGGTGCTGCAGACCATCCCCATGCTCTACAGCATCTGCGCCACCGCCCAGGCCAGCGCCGCGGTCACGGCCTGCCGTCAGGCGGTGGGCGTGGAAACGTCCCCTCGGGTCCTGAAGGCCGAATCGATGCTGGTCTGGTTCGAGACGGCTCGCGAGCACCTGTGGCGGGTGCTGATCGACTGGCCCGGTTATCTGGGTGAGGAGGTCGACCGGTTGCAGCTGCCCGGGCTCTCGTCGATGGTCGCAGACGCCAAGCGGGCCCTGTTCGACGATCACGCCTCCGCCTTCAGCCTGGAGCCGGTCGTGCGGCCGGACCCGGATGCGCTCAGGCAGCTGATCAGCCGCTTCTCACACATCCTGGAGCGTACGGTTTTCGGCACCCCGGCAGCGGAGTGGAATGCCCTGGCCTCTGCGCCAGCGCTCGAGCACTGGATTCAGGCCCGGCAGACGGCTGCCGCGCGCTATCTCGACAAGTTGATGCAGGCGGGCACGGCGCAACTGGGACAGACCCGGATCGAGGCACTGCCGGATATCGATGCGGCACTGTTGCATGAGCGTCTGCAGCAGGCGGACGCCGATGCCTTCATCGCCGCCCCCGAATGGCGGACGGGACCCTGTGAAACCAGTGCCTTGACCCGCCTCAGTGATCACCCGTTGATCCTCTCCCTGGAGCCGGTTTACGGCAAAGGGCTGCTGACCCGCCTGGTGGCCAGGCTGCTGGAGCTGGCTTCGATTCCCGATCAACTGACGACCCTGCTGCAGACGGTCGTTTCGGCGTCTGAACCTGTGCCTGCTGCTCAACCGCCATCGGCTTCCGGCAGGGGATTGGGCATGGTGGAAGCCGCCCGGGGACGACTGGTCCATCGCGCCAGCGTGTCGGGCAACACCATCGAGCGTTATCAGATCCTGGCCCCGACTGAGTGGAACTTCCATCCCCGCGGTCTGGTGGCCGAGGGATTGCTGGGGATCGCCTGTGGTTATGAAGCCCACATGCGGGAGCAGGCGAGCCTCTTCATCAGCGCTGTCGATCCCTGTGTCGGTTACAGCTTCGAGTTCGTCTGATGCACGAGATGTCGCTCTGTGAAGGGGTGTTGCAGATCCTGGAGGAGCAGGCCCGCAGCCAGGGCTTCCGCCAGGTGAAGACCGTCTGGCTGGAGATCGGCGCCCTTTCCGGTGTCGATGCCGAGGCGATGCGCTTCGGTTTCGACGCGGTGATGAAGGGTACCCTGGCCGATGGCGCGACACTGGAGATCATCCGGCTGCCCGGTCAGGCCTGGTGCCTGCCCTGCAGCAAACCGGTGGCGGTGAAGGCCCGTTTCGACGCCTGTCCCGAGTGCGGCAGCTACCAGTTGCAGGTCACCGGGGGGGATGAGATGAGGATCAAGGAACTTGAAGTCGAGTAGTTTTCAACAGTTTTGAGTTATTAGTGTTGAGTTTTGAGTTGTTGTGCTCGCTTCGCTCGCGACGACTTCATAATGTCATTGAACTGAAAAAGCAGCGTAGAAACGGAAAAGCTGTACGCGAAGCGTACACCACAACTCAACACTAATAACTCAAAACTCAAAACTTAACAAAATCAGCATTCATCAGTAAGGAGTTTGTTATGTGCACCGTTTGCGGCTGCGGAGAAGGTGAGACCCGGATCGAAGGACATGATCACGAGCATGGCCATTCGCACGATCATGGGCATGAACATCATTATCACCATGATCATGGTCATCAGCATCACGACCACACCCACGACTATGGCCAGGGCCCGGCTCACGCCCACGCCCCCGGCATGAGCCAATCGCGCATGGTGCAGATCGAACAGGACATCCTGAGCAAGAACAACCAGTATGCGGCGGCCAACCGACACTACTTCCGTGAACATGCCATCCTGGCGCTCAACCTGGTCTCCAGTCCGGGCTCCGGCAAGACCACTCTGCTCACCCGCACCATCGCCGACCTCACGGGCGACTACGAGATGGCGGTGATCGAGGGCGACCAGCAGACCGCCAACGATGCCGAGCGCATCCGCGCCACCGGCGTCAGGGCGTTGCAGATCAACACCGGCAAAGGGTGCCATCTCGACGGTCACATGGTGGGCCATGCCCTGGAGACCCTGCAGCCCGCCGACGGCAGCCTGCTCTTCATCGAGAACGTGGGCAACCTGGTCTGTCCCGCCGCTTTCGATCTGGGCGAGGCGCACAAGGTGGCGATCCTCTCGGTCACCGAGGGGGAGGACAAGCCGCTCAAGTATCCCGATATGTTCCATGCCGCCGACCTGATGCTGCTGAACAAGACCGATCTGTTGCCCTACCTGAATTTCGATGTGGCGCGCTGCATCGCCTATGCCCAGCAGATCAACCCGCGCATCCGGGTGCTGCAGGTCTCCGCCACCACCGGCGAGGGGATGGCCGCCTGGTACCAATGGATCGCCGCCACCCGGCAGATGGAACTGGTTGGCCATCCTGCCTTGTCGGCTTAAGCGTTTATAACGCAAAGGTCGCAAAGAAGCGCAAAGCACGCAAAGGTTTTCACGTAGGGTGCGGCTTGCCGCACCGAAACGGTCTTGGCAGACAAGGCTTGGGCAAGATGAATCTTTCGATTGTTCATACGGTACGGCAAGCCGCACCCAACAGGAAAAATTCTTTGCGCCCTTTGCGTTATACGAACATCAAATCGAGGAGTGACCGAATAATGTGCTTAGCCATACCGGCAAAAGTAGTCGCTATCGACGACACCGGTGACAACGCCACGGTGCAGCTGGGGGAGGTGAAAAAGCAGGTCTCCCTGGCCCTGGTGGAGGATGTGGCGGTGGACGATTTCGTGCTCATACATGTGGGTTACGCCCTCAACAAGGTCAGTGAAGCCGAGGCGGAAAAGACACTGGCGCTCTTCGCCCAGGCGGGTGTGGCGCCATGAAATACGTCGACGAATTCCGCCAACACAGCCTGGCCAAAAAGCTGGCGGCGGCCATCGCGCAGGAAGCCGATGCGTCGCGCCAATATCATCTGATGGAGTTCTGCGGCGGCCACACCCACGCCATCTTCCGCTATGGCGTGCAGGACCTGATGCCCGACAACGTGAAGTTCGTGCACGGCCCCGGTTGTCCCGTCTGTGTGTTGCCCATCGGCCGCATCGACGAGGCGATCCACCTGGTGGAGGTCCACGATGTGATCCTCTGCACCTACGGCGACCTGCTGCGGGTGCCGGCCAGCGGACGCAAGAGCCTGATCAAGGTGAAGGCGGCCGGCGGCGACGTGCGCATGGTCTACTCGACCCAGGACGCCTTGCGCATCGCCCGTGAGAATCCGGACCGCGAGGTGGTCTTCTTCGCCATCGGCTTCGAGACCACCACACCGCCCAGCGCGGTGGCCCTGCGGCAGGTGAAGGCCGAGGGGCTGAAGAACTTCAGCCTCTTCTGCAACCATGTGCTGACCCCGGCGGCGATCCAGAACATCCTTGAATCCCCCGAGGTCAGGGAACTGGGCACCGTCTCCATCCACGGCTTCTTCGGACCTTCCCACGTGAGCTCCATCATCGGCAGCCGGCCCTACGAGTTCTTCGCCGAGGAGTTCCGACGCCCGGTGGTGATCGCCGGCTTCGAGCCCCTCGACGTGATGCAGTCGGCCCTGATGCTGATCCGCCAGCTCAACCAAGGGCGCTACGAGGTGGAGAACGAGTACACCCGGGTGGTTACCCGTGAAGGCAACCAGAAGGCCCAACGTCTGGTGGGCGAGGTGTTCGAACTGCGCCGCAGTTTCGAGTGGCGCGGTTTGGGCCAGGTGCCCTACAGCGCTTTGAAGATCAAAAAGGGTTATGCGGAGTGGGATGCGGAGAAGCGCTTCACCATCCCGGTCTCCCAGGCCAAGGACGTGAAGGGCTGCGAGTGCCCTTCGATCCTGCGTGGCCTCAAGCGGCCCACCGACTGCAAGCTGTTCGGCAGCGTCTGCACGCCGGAGAATCCCATGGGTTCCTGCATGGTCTCCTCCGAAGGGGCCTGCGCCGCCTACTGGAGCTACGGGCGTTTCCGCGAACCGGCTCAGCGGAGTGCTTGATGAAGGTTATCGAAGATTTATAACGCAAAGGACGCAAAGAAACGCAAAGCACGCAAAGGTGATTAATGTAGGGTGCGGCTTGCCGCACCGTTTGGGTCACTGAAAAGTTCACGTCATTCATCTTGTGTGTTTTGCGAGCAGTTTTTGATGAATGTCGGTGAATATATAACGCAAAGCACGCAATGAAACGCAAAGAACGCGATGTCATTTTTTATTGTTGAGATGAGCTTGATTCTGAGAGAGGAAAAATGAGCCAACAACGGAACACATTAAGTCATCTTTGCGCTCATTGCGCTTCTTTGCGTGCTTTGCGTTATTAAAAACAGATCAACAAACAGGTACCCAACCATGAACGCCGTCGTTAAACGTTTTCCTCTCCGCCTCGACACCCGCGAGGGCCGGGTCGACATGACCCACGGCAGCGGCGGACGCGCCATGGCGCAGCTGATCCAGGAGCTGTTTCTCAAACACTTCGACAACGCGCTGCTGCGCCAGGGCAACGACCAGGCCGCCTTTGATGTGAACGCCGGGCGTATGGTGATGAGCGTCGACGGCCATGTCATTTCGCCGCTCTTCTTTCCCGGCGGCGACATCGGTTCGCTGGCGGTCCACGGCACCCTCAACGACGTGGCCATGTCGGGGGCCAGACCGCTCTATCTCTCGGCCGGTTTCATCCTGGAGGAGGGCTTTCCCCTGAGCGATCTGGAGCGCATCGTGGCGAGCATGGGACAGGCCGCCCGCGACGCCGGGGTGCCGGTGGTGACCGGCGACACCAAGGTGGTGGAGAAGGGCAAGGGCGACGGGGTCTTCATCACGACCACCGGCATCGGCGTGGTGCCGCTGGGCGTCAACATCTCGGGAGAGCGGGCACGGCCGGGCGATCGCATCATCGTCAGCGGCAGCATCGGCGACCACGGGGTGGCGATCATGTCGAGCCGTGAGAACCTGGAGTTCGAGACCAGCATCGAGTCCGATTCGGCGTCGCTGCACAAGTTGGTGGAGAAGATGGTCGCCGCGGCCCCCGGCATCCGCTGCCTGCGCGATCCCACCCGTGGCGGGCTGGCCACCACCCTCAACGAGCTGGCCATGCAATCGGCGGTCGGCATGCGGCTCAACGAGGCCGATATTCCGGTCAAGCCCGCGGTCGCCTCCGCCTGCGAGCTGTTGGGACTCGATCCCCTCTACGTGGCCAACGAGGGCAAGCTGGTCTGTATCTGCTCCGCCGAGGACGCCGAGCGGCTGCTGCCACTGATGCAGGCCGATGCCCTGGGCGCCGGGACCCGCCTCATCGGCGAGGTGGTGGAAGATCCGCATCACTTCGTGCAGATGGAGACCCTGTTCGGCGGCAGCCGGGTGGTGGATTGGCTCTCCGGCGAACAGCTGCCGAGGATCTGTTGAAGGGGATTGATCATCATGAATGAACCGCCGATGAACGCCTATTGGAAGCGGGTTCGGTGCGGCAAGCCGCA
>JBNKYJ010000188.1:0-38930 GCA_050300835.1 Sedimenticolaceae bacterium | reverse complement strand
TCGCCGAAGGTCATCCAGAAGCGCCAGCGCTTGACCTCGGGCAGGTGCTTGCTCAGCGACTCCATCTCTTCATGGTAGAGCAGGTACATCTTTTTGGGGCCGATCTCGGGGAAGTCGAAGACGCGGGAGATCTCCATCGGTCGGGTGGTCACCCAGTCGCCGTTCTCCCAGTAGCGGCCGTTGGCGGTCACCTCGCGGATGTTGATCTCCGGGTTGAAGTTGGTGGCGAAGGCGTAGCCGTGGTCACCCGCGTTGCAGTCGAGGATGTCGACAGTGTCGATGCGGTCGAAGTGGTGCTTGAGCGCATAGGCGGTGAAGACGTTGGTCACGCCCGGATCGAAGCCCGAGCCGAGCAGGGCCATCAGTCCGGCCTGCTTGAACTTGTCCTGGTAGGCCCACTGCCACTTGTATTCGAACTTGGCCTCCTCGGGCGGCTCGTAATTGGCGGTGTCGAGGTAGTCGATGCCGGTCTCCAGGCAGGCGTCCATGATGCTCAGGTCCTGGTAGGGCAGGGCCACGTTGATCACCATCTTCGGCTCGATCTTGCGGATCAGCGCCACCAGCTCGTCGACATTGTCGGCGTCGACCTGGGCGGTCTTCACCTTGCCGCCGCCGATCTCGGAGGCGATCTGGTCACACTTGGACAGCGTGCGGCTGGCCAGCCAGATGTCACTGAAGACCTCGGGCAGTTGCGCGCACTTGTGGGTCACCACACGGCCGACGCCACCGGCGCCGATGATCAGAACTCGACTCATGATTCATATCCCGGAATTGAGAACAACATTGGGGGGGATTTTAGTAGCTGATGGGGGAGGTGTCTTGTGGTTTTTGTCAGCGAATCAAGACCAATAGACGCAAATAAAGCGTAGGGTGCGGCTTGCCGCACCGATATGTCATGGGATCGGCTAAATGGTGCGGCAAGCCGCACCCTACAGGTGATTCGAGATTTCCAGGAGATTGCCGTCGGGGTCGCGCAGGTAGACGGAGAGAATGGGACCTTCGGCGCCGGTGCGCTGGATGGGGCCCTGCTCGATCCCGACATCACAGGCTGTCAGATGGGCCATGACCTCGTCGAGCGGGGTGTCGCTGATGAAGCAGAGGTCACCGGAGCCGGGGGTGGCCTGCCGGGCCTTGGGTTCGAACTCCTTGCCCTGCTGGTGCAGGTTGATCTTCTGCCGGCCGAAGGCCAGGGCCTTACGGCCGCCGGCGAAGGTGACGACCCGCATGCCGAGCACGCGGGTGTAAAAATCACAGCTGGCCTCGATGTCGCGGACGGTGAGGACCAGGTGGTCGAGTCGGTCGATGTGCATGCGCCGGATACCGGAGAATGAGGGCTAGAGCTCTTCCGAGTCGTCCAAAGGGTCGACCTTCGTGTCTTCGTCCAGGGGCAGCTCCCGGGGGCCGAACTCCTCTTCCATGCGTTCTTCGATCAGGCGGCGCACCCGGTGACCGAGCGGGCCCACCAGTTCGTCGTGCAGGACCTGGGTCAGGCGCTCGCTGGCCTCGTCGATGGCCTTCTCCACCGAGCGGATCACCAGTGGGTGCAGCTCGGACTGCAGCTGGGCGACGATGTCGTCGCGCATGGAGAGCAGCACCTCGTCGTACTCCGGGGTGGCCGGGGTGTACTCCTCGGAGTCGACGTCGTCGAATTCGATGTATTCCGAGTCTCGCTCCAGCTCCTCGGGTGTGACGATGTCCTCCAGCAGCGGGATCTCTTCGTCTTCGGGGCGGTCTGGGGGATCGATGGTCATCTACTTGATGTCGTGTTTGTTCAGGGGGTAGCCCCGATCGCGGTAGAAGCGGAAGCGATCGCGTCCCGCTGCGACCACCTGCGGCTCCTGGTCGATCACCTCCGCCACCCGTTCGAAGCGGCTGAAGCATCCCGGCACCTCGTTGGCCAGATTGATCAACACGTCGTGCTCCTCCTCGTCGGCCTCCTGATGACCGATGATGACAGGGGTGACGGCCGGGTTGCAATCGCCGAGCCTGCCGTGGGGGACGAAGCTACCCTGGCGGAAGGTCCACAGCAGCCGGTCCATGTGACGTGTCTCCTCGTCGGAGCCGGTGTGGATGAAGATCCGGCGTCCCTGGTGATAGATCTTCTCGCTCAGGCGGCAGGCCAGGGTGAAGCGGTTGCCCTGGGCCCGCTCTTCGAGGACGTAGAAATCGACCTGGGTCATGCTGTCTCCTGGTTCTCCACTTTGATTCAGTACGAAGTTTTGAGTGTTGAGTTTTAGTGATGAGTGGATGTGTTCGCTGTGCTCACGGGTTTTCTACCCCCCTCTCCCTGGCCCTCTCCCGCGAGGGGAGAGGGAATGCACGGATCAGAAACGGATGTAACCGGACAGCTTGTCTCTACATCCTGGCTGGACGTTTTCGATGCACTCGAACAGAGCGTCCCCTCTCCCCTCGCGGGAGAGGGCCAGGGAGAGGGGGAACCCATGACCCGTGAGCGCAGCGAACACCTCAACTCAAAACTCATCACTAAAAACTCAAAACTTCTCAGACCTGACTCAATTCTAGAACCTGCCATCGGTAGGCTGATAATGGTAGGTAAACAACAGGCCCTAATCCTTGTGTCCGCAGCGCTTGAGCAGGAACTGGCTCAGCAGGGGTACCGGCCGGCCGGTGGCGCCCTTGTCGGGACCGCCGCTGCGCCAGGCGGTGCCGGCGATGTCGAGATGGGCCCACTTGAACTTCTTGGTGTAGCGCGACAGGAAGCAGGCAGCGGTGATGGTGCCGGCTCCCTTGCCGCCGATGTTGGCCATGTCGGCGAAGTTGCTCTTGAGCTGCTCCTGGTACTCGTCCCACAGGGGCAGCTGCCAGGCCCGGTCGCCGCTATGCTGGCCGGCGGCGAGCACCTCATCGGCCAGGGCCTGGTTATTGGCCATCAGGCCTGAGGCCTGGTCGCCGAGGGCGACGATGCAGGCGCCGGTGAGGGTGGCGATGTCGATCACCACGGCGGGCTCGAAGCGTTCCGAGTAGGTCAGGGCGTCACACAGGATCAGGCGCCCCTCGGCGTCGGTGTTGAGGATCTCGATGGTCTGACCCGACATGCTGGTGACGATGTCGCCCGGCTTGTTGGCGTCGCCGTCGGGCAGGTTCTCGGAGGAGGGGACCACGCCCACCACATTGATCGGCAGTGCCATCTCCAGGCAGGCCTTGAGGGTGCCGAAGACGCTGGCGCCGCCGCACATGTCGTACTTCATCTCGTCCATGGCCGCGGACGGTTTGATGGAGATGCCGCCGGCGTCGAAGGTGAGCCCCTTGCCCACCAGCACCACCGGTTTGGCGCCGGGTTTGCCGCCCTTGTACTCCATGAGGATCAGCTTGGCCGGCTGGCGGCTGCCGCGGGAGACCGAGAGCAGGGAACCCATGCCCAGCTTCTCCATCTGCTTCTCTTCCAGGATCTGCACCTTCAGCTTCGGATTGCCGTGGCCCAGCTTGCGCGCTTCGTCGGCCAGGTAGCCGGGAGTGCAGATGTTGCCCGGCAGGTTGGCCAGGTCCTTGGTCAGGGCCACGCCTCTGGCGATCGCCACCGCGTGGTCGAGGGCCTTGCGCGCGGCCTTCTGCTGCCGGCGGTCGTGGACCGCCAGTCCGAGCCGTTTCAGCGGGCGGGGGTTCTTCTTGTTCTCGCTCTTGGTCTGGGTGTATTCGTAGACGGCATCCTCGGCGCAGAGCACGCTTTCGCGCACCACCTGGTAGAGACTCCTGTCGATGACCTCGACCTCGCACAGACCGCAGACCGCCTCCGTGGGATGGCCCTCGTTGAGCTGCTTGACGGCGGCCGTGAGGGCGCCGTTGAAGACCTTCATGGTGAGTTCGCGGGGCTTGCCCAGACCGACCAGCAGGATGCGCTCCGCGGCCACGCCGGGAGTGTCGTAGATCATCAGCTGCTGACCGGCGTTGCCGTCCATGTCGCCGCGCTTGAGCAGTTTGCTGAGATGGCCCTGGCTGGCCTTGTCGATCTGTTCGGCCAATGGCGTGAGATGACGGCGTGAGTAGACGCCGAGAATAAGGCAGGCCGTACGTAGTTGGGCGGGATCACCGGTCTTGATGCTGTATTCCATAGCTCCTCGCGTCGAAAAATAGGTTCTGGTCGCCGGGCGATGTCTGTAGGATATCAGGCCTGTCGTTAGGACAGTGCCCTTCAGGCGGTAAAAACCCAAGTCTACCGAAAGCGAAGCAATTTACCATCGTCCCGTGATCAGCATCATCGACCGTTATCTGCTCAAGGAAGTGTTGAAAGCGCTGCTGGCGATATTGGCGGTATTGGCGCTGATCCTGCTGAGCAACAGCTTCATCAAGCTGTTGAAAGAGGTGGCCTCCGGCGATCTCAACACCAACCTGCTGTTCCAGCTGCTCGGCTTGCAGATGACCACCTATATTTCGCGCTTGATGCCGCCCGCCTTCTTCTTCGCCGTGCTCTACGCGGTGGGACGCATGTACCGTGACAGCGAGATGGTGGCGCTGGAGTCCTGCGGGGTCGGTGGTTTGCGGCTCTATCGCTCACTGCTGCTGGTGGTGTTGCCGGTGGTCCTGCTGACCGCCTGGCTGTCGCTGCTGGTTCAGCCCTGGAGCAGCCGCACCAGTGCCGAACTGATCGCCTCCCAGGAGGGGGAGGCGAGCGAGTTGGCGGGCATCAGCGCCGGTCGCTTCAACGAGTACAGCAAGGGCGACCTGGTGCTCTATGCGGCCTCGATCGACGATCGTGAACACCGCATGCGGGATGTCTTCATCCAGCAACGCCGGACCGGGGTGCTGAGTCTGATCAGCGCCCAGAGCGGCTTTCAGAAAATCGACGAGACATCGGGTGATCGCTATCTGATTCTGGACCAGGGTTACCGTTACGAGGGGGAGCCGGGGCAGTTCGACTACCGGGTCAGCGAATTCGATCGTTATGCGTTGAAGATACAGGAGCGTGACAAGGGAGTGGTTCAGCAGCACCGCAAATCCCTCTCCAACCGTGAACTGCTGAGCTCCGCCAGGATCGAGGATCATGCCGAGTTTCAGGTCAGGATGGCACAGATCTTCGGCCTGCTGGTGTTCGCCTTCCTGAGCCTGCCGCTGAGCCGCTCCATGCCGCGACAGGGCCCCTTCGGACGTCTGGTGCTGGCCTTCGTGCTCTATACCCTCTATCTCAGCCTGCAGGGAGCGGCCGAGCGCTGGATGATCGAGGGCGTCACGGCGCGCTGGCTCGGTATCTGGTGGGTGCATCTGAGCCTGTTTCTGATCGGCCTGCTGGTGCTGCTGCCGGATACCCCGGCGTATCGGGTGTGGCGACGACGTGTCAGGCGGGCGGACGCATGATCTCGCTGCTGGATCGCTATATCGGTCGCGCGGTGCTGTTCGGCATCACGGCGGTACTGGCACTGCTGCTGGTGCTGATCGGCTTTTTCGAGGTGATCGCCGAATTGGAGGATGTGAGCGGCGGCTACACCTCGATGATGGCCTACACCTATGTCGCCCTGACCCTGCCACGTTACACCTATGAACTGTTTCCGATCGCCACATTGCTCGGCAGTCTGATCGGACTGGGGGCGCTGGCCAGCCACTCCGAACTGATGGCGATGCGGGCGGCGGGTGTCTCCATCGGACGCATCGTCTCCGCCACCCTGAAGTCGGGTCTGCTGGTCCTGCTGGTGGTCCTGCTGGTGGGGGAATACCTGGCGCCGCGTGCCGAACTGGAGGCTCAGCGCATGAAGATGCAGGCGCTGTCGGACCAGATCAGCCTCAAGACCCGCTATGGTTTCTGGTCCCGTGACGACAACACCTTCATCAATATCCGGCAGATACTGCCCAACCGGGTGTTGGCGGATGTCTGGGTCTACCAGTACGACACGGAACAGAGGCTGCAGCGCTCCCTGCACGCGCAACGCGCGGTCTATGAACAGGATGGTTGGGTATTGGAGGCGGTGAGGGAGAGCGATTTCTCCCCGTCCCGTGTCGATGTGAAGGTGGTTGACCGACTACCTTGGCCGACCCGTCTCAAACCCTCCGTGCTCGATGTGGTGACGGTCAAGCCCCACATGCTGGCGGCCTGGGATCTGTGGCGCTATATCGACTACCTGAAACAGAACGGGCAATCGGCTCAGACCTACGAGGTGGCCTTCTGGGGCAAGCTGGTGGCGCCGCTGGTGACGCTGGTGATGCTGTTTCTCAGTATCCCCTTCGTCTTCGGCTCCCTGCGCAGCGTCGGCATCGGCCAGCGCGTCTTTATCGGCTCGATGCTCGGCATCGTCTTCTACCTGCTGAATCGTGCCTTCTCCTACATGGCGGTGGTCTACTCCCTGAATGCGCTGTTCGCCACCCTGTTCCCGGTGCTGCTGTTCCTGGGTTACGCCTTGTGGAAGTTTCGGCGGGTGGAGGGATAGAAAAATCGGAGTCGAATGGCACTTGTTTAAGCGGCTATTGGTGGGGCGGGGCCCCATTCTGCACATTGCTGCCTGTTCAGGCTGTTGATTGATAACGCAAAGGACGCAATGAAGCGCAAAGTACGCAAAGTTATTTATTTAACGTTAAAGTCCATTGCGAGCTTTGCGCTTCATAGCGCTCATTGCGTTATGGATAGGCTAGTTCCTCAGTCCGGTCACTCGCGCAGTGTGGGGCCCTACCCCACTAAAACAATGCATCTGAAAGCTGTTCAAGGAAGCGCGGATCAGCGCCAGTGCAGCGTCAGTTCCAGGCCCAGGTAGTCGGCGACGACCGGGTTCTGGCGGCTGGCGTAGGGGTCATCCAGCGACAGTTTTTCCCACTCGGTGATGGCGGGGCTGCGGTAGAAGGAGCGAAGCTCCATCTCGCTCTCCACGCCGACGCCGAACCAGCCGTCGACGATGGTGTTGAGGGAGCCGAGCGGGTCGGTGGCGATCAGGACGGTCTTGTCCCAGCCGCTGAATTCGGATTGGCTCTTGATCTCGCGTCGATAGTCTTCCACGTACCAGCCCAGTAGCGAGCCGAGGGCCGGGGTGAAGATCACATCCTGGATCGAAACCGGTTCGAACAGGGCTTCGAGACCGAACTCATAGATGCTGGAGAGGGTGAAGGAGTACCAGAAGGAGCCCATCTCGGTGAGTCCGCGCTCCCGGCCACGGGTGTAGTAGGTCAGGCCCCAGTAGGGGTGCAGGATGTAGTTGATGTACCACTCGTCGGGATCCCAACGAGGATGGGTGACGTTGTGCTTCCATTTCTCGAAGGTGTACTCCTCCTTCTGTTCATCGGTCCATGCCGAGACACTCTCCGGAAGGACATAGAGGATGCCCACGATAACGAACTGGTAGCCGAAGAAGTAGGCCGTATCCCGTGTCAGGCCATCGAAATCCGCCGGGCTCTGGTCGTCGAGTTCGCGGCCGAAACCGTAGGGACGATCCGGTGGTCCGTCGAAAGGCTCTCCCAGGCTGCCGTTCTCCAGACTGTGGATCGGGCTGTCGAGTGAGGCCTCCACAAGGCGCCAGTCCGCACGGGTCTCGTAGAAGGAGACCGGGCTGTGCGCGAGCCACTCCTGGGCGTAGGCGAACGGCGTCGAAAGCAGGGTAACCAGGGTTAGCAGCAACCGTTTCATTCAGAGGACCACGACCAGACTAGTTTTCATCATCGCTGATAATCACACTTGCTATTGATTGATCACCGTCCTCCTGAATCAAGGCACCGGAGGATGCTTTCGGTTGACCGCTGGAGTTTGCGGTTCGCGACATGGACGAGCCCGGACGGCGAGATTGCAGCGGGGGATTATAACGAATTGGGGGGGGATGGACAGTAATTAGGTGGGGATTTTCCTGATCTACGGCAAATTCGGACGGCTGTGGAGTTCTTCAGGGACGCTGAGGATCCGATTTGCGCAGATTCTCCAGATTGTCGAGCACCCGTTGGGCGCGTTCGATC
This sequence comes from Sedimenticolaceae bacterium, assembly GCA_050300835.1. Lineage (GTDB taxonomy): Bacteria > Pseudomonadota > Gammaproteobacteria > Chromatiales > Chromatiaceae > Thiodiazotropha. Next base: position 31,052 of record JBNKYJ010000188.1, on the reverse strand, counting down.
TTCTCGCGTGCCCTGGAATCCTGAGGATCGAGTGAAAGCGCAGCACGCCAGGTGGCCTTGGCACCCTCGATCTCCCCCTCCCGATAGAGGCGATCGCCGGCGTTCAGCAGGTTTTCGATATAGCTGTGCAGACGGGTCTCCACGTCACGCAGCAGTTTTTTCGCGGTATCGTTTCGCGGATCCTCCTTCAGCACCATTTTCAGCACCCGCCGTGCCTCGGTGAGTTGCCCTGTCTCGGACAGATGCTGCGCCTCTTCCATCCGCTGCTTGTTGCGGTGCTTCCAGGCCATCTCCCGTTTGGCCCGTTCGACCGTCTGGGTCTTCTTCAGGTTGTCCTGGTGTTCCTCCACGAGATAATCCATCAGCCGCTCGTCCTGCTCGCTCTGTTCCAGGGAAAGGGCCAGGGTGAGGCAGTCCTTGGCCAGGGCGTTGTTCTTCTTGAAATGGCGCCAGCCGCACTCGGATAAGGATTGTCGCAGCTCCTGCAGCTGTTGACGGGTCTCCTCCAGCTGGCGGTCGTACTTTTGCTGGTCCGGATTGGAGCGGATCAACTGCACCAGGATCGGTACCTGGTTCTTCAGCGCCGAGGTCTGGCTGATCAGGAGCTGGTCCAGCAGCTCCTGCTCCACGATGGTCTGCTGCAGGCGGATTTTGCGCAGGGTCTCAGTGTAGCTGTCGGCCTTGCCGTCGCGCTCGATGGCGTCTTCCAGCACTTCGATGGCCTGACCGTAGCGTCCCTTGGCCTCCAGCTGACGGGCGGTCTCGATGCTGTTGGGATTGGCGGCGGCCGCAGGGGTGTGTTTCACCGGGATCAGCTGGCAGCCCGAAAGGAGGAACAGCAGTGCGAGCAGGAGAACCGGTTGCATCAGATGGAGGGTCATTCAGCTTTCTTATGTAGTATGTGGGACATGGTGCGCATCAACCATTGACCGAATTCTCGCGACGGTGTTCCCACGATCGATGGTTTTACCAGGGTTTTTCTGCCCCTGATTTTCAGTGCCGGCTGACGATGCAATTCAACCATGGTTCCGACCAATGGAAATTCTGCCGTGGTTTCACTGAGCATGATACCGTCGGCCGGTGCTGCGCTGCAGAGCCGTGAGGCAAGATTGACCGTGTCACCCACCACCGTGTACTCCAGCCGGTCCGGGATGCCGATGTTACCGGCAAGCATCATGCCGCTGTTGATGCCGATGCGCAACATGATCGGCTCTTTGCCTTGCTGCCGGCGCTGATTGTTGATGTGACGCACGATGGCCTGGATCAGCCAGGCGCAGCGGATGGCCTGCAAGCCGTGCTGATTGTCGGGCTCAGGCACGCCGAACAGGATCATGGCACTGTCGCCGATGAACTTGTCCACCACCCCGCGGCAGCGGTGAGCGGCCTCGGCGATGGCACCCAGGTAGAGATTCAGCAGGTCGGCCACTTCGTCGGCCGGCAGATCCTCTGACAACTGGGTGAAACCGACGATATCGCAGAACAATACGCTACCCTCCATCTCCTGGTTGGCGAGGCGCGGTGTCGAGAGGTTGGAGAGGATCTTCTCCGCCACCACCGGCGAGACGTAGCGTGAGAGCGCCTCCTCCACCTGGCGCTTCTCCAGCATGCCGGCGGTCATGCGGTCGAAGTGGGCATAGACCTGACCGATCTCATCCTGACGAGCAATGTCCAGAGGGCTGACCAGCGCACCGGGTTCCGCCTCGCGGCCGACCTGCGCCAGCAGGGTGATCGGGCGGCTGAGTCGTTTACTCAGGGCGTAGGAGAGCAGGGCAGCGATAAGGATCATGCCGAAGGTGGCATAGCTGATGACGCCGATGGTGCGTTGCTGATCCCGATCGAGGTATTCCCGGTCGAGGGTGATCAGGGCATGGCCGGCCACCACGTCACGGAAGGTGATGGGGCTGAAGAAGGTGATGACCGGGTGGCGGTGCTGCTGGCCGTCCCGCCAGGACCAGATCATCGGCTCATCCGGTATGTCTTCCGGCAGGACACTGGGGACGTTGCCGGAGGTGACCCAGGGTTTGTCGGTGGGAATGATGGCGGCGCCGACCACGTTGTGATTCTGGGTCTGGCGGCTGACCAGGCCCTGCAGGTTGAACTGATCGTCCGCCAGCAGGGGTTCGCTGGAGGAGTGGGCCAGCTGTTCCACCAGGATCTCGCCGAACCCCCTCACTTCACGCATATGAAAGCTGTTCTGCTGGCCGATCAGAAACCAGCCTAAAACACCCATGACCAGAGTGATGAGGGTGCCGATATAGATGGTCCACTTGATGGCGATCGGCACCGGTGCCTTATGGAAGAGTTGTAGCAACCAGTTGAACACTCAGTTCTAAGCCCTTGAGTCAGAAGAAGTTGGAAGTCCGGGTCTTAAAGAGTTTATGGGACTTTAATGCTGGAACGGCACATTATAGCGCCAATCCCCGGTCTAGGGAGTACCCGAGAGGAGAACTCGGTTGTTGGCGGCAGCCTGCGTTCTGGTCAGGCGGGATTTCAATGCAATCGGGGAGTATCCGAGGGGGAGAACGCGCATCTGGGATCTCAAACGCCTAAGCCTGATGGATTTTAAGTGCTTGTCGGTGGGGCAGGGCCCCACCCTACCGCGTGAGCGTATTGATCACCCTGCTCAAGGGCAGCATGAACACTGACGTTTTATGTGCCGGGTGAAGTAACGATTCTAACCTCCTGTCAAATTGCATAAATCCAGGAAATCAATGCCCCGGTGTCAGGATCGCTCGGTCTTGTGCTGAGTTCAGTTTCCCGCCATCGCGGCGCGGTGGATGTGTTGCAGCAGTCGGGCGGAGATCTCCTCGATCGACATGGAGGTGGTCTCGAGGTAGGGGATGTTGTAGTGCTTGAACAGCTGCTCGGCCAGCTTGACCTCCAGTTTGCACTGTTCCAGTGAAGAGTAACGGCGGTCTGGCCTGCGCTCCTGGCGGATACGTTGCAGTTGATTGGGGTCGATGGTCAGACCGTAGAGCTTCTCCTTGTAGGGCACCAGGGACTTGGGCAACAGGTCGCTCTCCAGGTCGTCGTCGGTGAGCGGGTAGTTGGCCGCCAGTACGCTGTGCTGCAGGCCGAGGAAGAGGCAGGTCGGGGTCTTGCCGCTGCGGGAGACCCCGACCAGGATCAGGTCGGCGGTCTCGTAGTTCTTGGTGATCATGCCGTCGTCGTTGCTGAGGGCGAAGTTGACGGCGTGGATGCGCTGGTCGTAGGCGCGGTTGTTGTCGGTGGTGTGGAAACGCCCGAGGGCGTGGGAGGAGGGGATCTGCAACACCTCCTCGAGTCGGCTGGTGAAGGTTTCGAAGAAGTCCATCACCGGTACGTCCAGGCCTTTGAAGTAGTCCCGTATGACGGGATCGACCAGGGTGGTGAAGACGATAGGCTTCTGCTGCGACTCTATGGTGGTCTGGTTGATACGCTGGGAGACCCGGCGTGCCTTCTCCAACGTGTCGATGAAGGGCCAGTGGACCGTCTCGTACTCGAAGCCCTCGAACTGGCTGAGCAGTGAGCGGCCCATCGCCTCGACGGTGATGCCGGTATGGTCGGCCAGGAAGTAGACGGTGCGTTTCATCTTGTTGCCGTTCCGGGGTCTTCATTTATAACGCAAAGTACGCAATGAAGCGCAAAGGGCGCAATGTTTTCTTGGTTAGCTTTAAACAAATCCATTGCATACTTTGCGCTTCATCGCGCTCTTTGCGTTATGTATAGGTTACTGCCTCAGTCCGGTCACTCGGGTAGGGTGGGGCCCCTCCCCACCGAACGGTTCAAATTCCAGGTTGTTGGTGGGGCAGGGCCCCACCCTGCACATTGCTTTCGCTTCGGTTGTTTACTGATATCGCAAAGGACGCAATGCACGCAAAGCTGTTTCGATTGTTAAAAACCATTGCGAGCTTTGCGCTTCATGGCGCTCTTTGCGTTATTAAAGTTACTTCTTCAGGCCGGTCAGAAAGCGCCAGGTGTCGATCACCGTATCCGGGTTGAGCGACACGCTGGTGATCTGCTGCTCCACCAGCCACTCGGCCAGGTCCGGGTAGTCCGAAGGGCCCTGTCCGCAGATGCCGACGTACTTGTCGGCGTCGCGGCAGGCCTGGATCGCCATGCTCAGCATCTTTTTTACCGCCGGGTTGCGCTCGTCGAAGCTCTTGGCCACCAGCCCGGAGTCACGGTCGAGACCGAGCGTCAGCTGGGTCATGTCGTTGGAGCCGATGGAGAAGCCGTCGAAGTACTCCAGGAACTCGCTGGCCAGCACCGCGTTGGAGGGCAGCTCGCACATCATGATCACACGCAGGCCGTTGTCGCCCCGCTTGAGGCCGTTCTCCTCCAGCAGCTTGATGACGCCGGCCGCCTCCTCCAGGGTGCGCACGAAGGGGATCATGATCTCCACGTTGCTGAAGCCCATCTCGTTGCGCACCCGTTTCAGGGCCTGGCACTCCAGTTCGAAGCAGGGGCGGAAGGTCTCGGAGAGGTAGCGGGAGGCGCCGCGGAAGCCGATCATCGGGTTCTCTTCCTCGGGCTCGTAGAGCTTGCCGCCGATCAGGTTGGCGTATTCGTTCGACTTGAAGTCGGACATGCGCACGATCACCGGCTTGCCGTTGAAGGCGGCGGCCAGGGTAGAGATGCCCTCCACCAGTTTCTCCACGTAGAAACCGACCGGATCGTCGTAGCCGGCAATCTGTTTCGCCACCACCGACTTGACGTCTTCGGGCAGCTTGTCGAACTCCATCAGGGCGCGGGGATGGACACCGATGGTGGTGTTGATGATGAACTCCAGGCGCGCCAGGCCGATGCCGGCATTGGGGATGCGGCTGAAGGCGAAGGCGCGGCTCGGATTGGCCACGTTCATCATGATCTTGGCCGGAGGATCCGGCAGCTCGGTGACGTCGCCCTGGCTGACCGAGTATTTCAGCAGCCCTTCGTAGATGAAGCCGTCGTCGCCCTCGGCGCAGGAGACGGTGACCTCCTGGCCGTCCTTCAGGGTCTCGGTGGCGTCGTGGGTGCCGACCACCGCCGGGATGCCCAGCTCACGGGCGATGATGGCGGCATGGCAGGTGCGCCCGCCGCGGTTGGTGACGATGGCCGAGGCACGCTTCATCACCGGCTCCCAGTCGGGATCGGTCATGTCGGTGACCAGTACGTCGCCGGCCGCCACCTTGGCCATTTCACTGGCGCTGTGGATGACCTTGGCCACGCCGCTGCCGATGCGCTGACCGATGGCGCGGCCCTGGGACAGCACCTTGCCGCGCTCCTCCAGCTGGAAACGCTCGACGGTGGCGGTGTCGACCCGGCTCTCCACGGTTTCCGGACGGGCCTGCAGGATGTAGAGCTGGCCGTCGCTGCCGTCCAGGCCCCATTCGATATCCATCGGGCGCTGGTAGTGTTTCTCGATGGTGATGGCCATCCGGGCCAGGCTCTCCACCTGTTCGCCGGTGAGCGAGAAGCGCTGGCGGTCGGCCTCGTCCACGTCGACGGTGACCACGCGCGGCTCCCCATCCTTGCCGTAGACCATCTTGATCGCCTTGCTGCCCAGGTTGCGGCGCAGAATCGCGGGCCGGTCCGCCTCCACGTTGCCCTTGTGGACGTAGAACTCGTCGGGGTTGACCGCGCCTTGCACCACGTTCTCGCCGAGGCCGTAGGAGCTGGTGATGAAGACCGCGTCCTTGAAGCCGGACTCGGTGTCGAGGGTGAACATCACACCGGCGGCGCCGATGTCGGAGCGCACCATGCGCTGAATGCCGGCGGACAGCGCGACCTCCTCATGCGCGAAGCCCTGATGCACCCGGTAGGAGATGGCGCGATCGTTGTAGAGGGAGGCGAAGACCTCCTTGATCGCCACCAATACCTCGTCCAGGCCCTGTACGTTGAGGAAGGTCTCCTGCTGTCCGGCGAAGGAGGCATCGGGCAGGTCTTCCGCCGTGGCCGAGGAGCGCACGGCCACGGACGGGGGGTTTTCCACGCCGCCGGTGAGCTTGTTGTAGGCGGCGATCACCGCGTTCTCGAGCTCCTCGGGGAAAGGGGCCTCGACCACCCACTGGCGAATGGTCTTGCCGGCCTCGGCCAGGGCGGTGACATCATCCACATCCAACTGCTTGAGCAAGGGGTCGATGCGTTCGGCAAGGCGGTTGTGGCGCAAAAACTCGCGGAAGGCATGGGCTGTGGTGGCGAAACCGCCGGGAACGCTGACGCCGGCGTCGGCCAGGCCGCTGATCATTTCGCCCAGGGAGGCGTTCTTGCCGCCGACCTGATCCACATCGTGCATCTTCAGGTTTTCGAACCAGATTACTTGCTCATTCACCGTTTGTCCTCGGCTGTCGGATTGGTTGGATGGTTCACTCATTGTGAAGGTTCTCCTCGTCGTTGGCAGCTGCCGCCACTGCACAGGCAGCTCTTTCCACAGCCCGCGCCCTCTTCCCTGGGCGGGCCGAATTCGGGATGCAGCTTTGCGTAACGCCGCGCGATCGACTGCACCACCAGCCAACCGAGCAGCAAAAGGGGAATGATCGTCATTGCAATCAGATAATCAAGCATTTTTATGCAGATATAAGAAAATAGTTCGTCTTTATAGCGCAATATCGGTCAGGAATGCGACGTTTCGGCACCTCATTGGTGGGGCAGAACCCCTCCATAGGATCTATCCGGCGTAGGGTGCGGCTTGCCGCACCGCTTATCCTGACAATCCGGTGATTCGGTGCGGCGAGCCGCACCCTACAGGTCGCAAGCCATGGATTGGTGGGGGTACGCCGCACCGATATGGCAGAATTTTCGGGGGGCAGGTGGACCATACAGCTCAGCCCCCCAGACCGGCAAAACCCATGAAGGAGAGCGACAGCAGGCCACCGAGCATCAGGCTGACGGCGGCCCCCTGGGTGATGCTGGGCATGGTCGAGAGTTCGAGCTTTTCGCGCAGCCCCGCCATCAGCACGATGGCCAGGATGAATCCGCTGCCGGCGCCGAGGGCGTAGACCAGTGACTGAATGAAGTCGTACTCCTTGAAGGTCTGGAACAGGGCCAGGCCGAGGATGGCGCAGTTGGTGGTGATCAGAGGCAGGAAGATGCCCAGGGAGCGGAACAGGGTGGGGGAGAACTTCTTCAGGGTCATCTCCACCAGCTGCACCGCACTGGCGATCACCGCGATATAGGCGATCAGGCGCAGGAACTCGATATCGAACGCCACCAGCGCCAGGTTGATCAGATAGGCGCAGACAGAGCTGACCAGCATCACGAACATGGTGGCCAGACCCATCGGCAGCGCGGTGTTGAGCTTGCCGGAGACGCCGAGGAAGGGGCAGAGGCCGAGAAACAGAGCCAGTACGAAGTTGTTCGCCAGCACCGCATTTAGAAAGATAAAGCTGAGTGATTCTGTCGCCATAGTCTTTAAAAGTTTTGAGTTATGAGTTTTGAGTTTTTAGTTGTGGTGTGCGCTGCGCGCACGCCTGGGATTTGAAAAGCGGTTTGCTCGCGAAGCGAGCTCCTCAACTCAAAACTCAAAACTAAAAACTCAACACTATTCATCATCATGCTTCCGCCGCCTCTTCCAGTGCGCTCCTTGCTTTCCGCTGCTTCATCCACTCGAACAACAGCAGCCATGCCCCCAGCACGATGAATCCCCCCGGTGGCAGCAACATCACCACCCAGGGCTCGAAACGGGGGCCGAAGAGGTCGAAACCGAACAGCGTACCGGCGCCGAGCACCTCGCGCACCACGCCGAGACAGAGCAGGGCGAAGGTGAAACCTATGCCCATGCCGAGGGCGTTGGTGACCGCCTTCAGGGGGCGGTTGCGCGAGGCATAGGCTTCGGCGCGGCCGAGGATGATGCAGTTGACCACGATCAGCTGGATGAAGGCGCCCAGCGCGTTATAGAGGTCGAGCGAGATGGCCTGGATGGTGTAGTCGACCATGGTCACGAAAGTGGCGATGATGACTATATAGGTGGCGATACGCACCTGCTTCGGGATGCTGCGCCTGAGCAGTGAGATCAGGGTGCCGGAGGCCAGCAGCACGAAGGTGGTGGCCAGGCCCATGGCGAGGGCGTTGATGGCCGAGTTGGTCACCGCCAGTACCGGGCACATGCCGAGCAGCATGACGAAGACCGGGTTCTCCCGCCACAGGCCCTCGTTGAAGGTCTCCCAGGTGATGCTGTCGTCGGTTTTCTTGGCCATGATGTCAGGATCGAACTCGAAATATGAATTATTAACAATTGCCGGGCCGAACCGCCTTGCGCCCGGTCAATCTACCAAGCATAGGCGACAGGGGAATCAGGCGTCGTCTCATGGGGCCGTACCTTCGCCTTCGTCTCGCAGCAGTTCGAGATGCGGTGCCAGCCTCGGCAGTACCTGCTTGGCCGACCGGTTCAGCGCCTTGCCCACCGCTTTGGAGGAGATGGTGGCGCCGGAGATGGCGTCGATCTCCCAGGGGTGTTGCTTGGTGCCGTGCTTGACGGTGACGATGTCGTTGGCCAGATCGCTGCCGTCTCCATTCAGGCTCGCGTCGAGCTGCTGGAAGTTGGCGATGAAATCGGCGTCGCTGAGAATCTTGTCGCCCAGTCCCGGGGTTTCCGCCAGCTTCAGCACCTTGATGCCGCGGATGCACTGACAGTCGGGATCGAAGCCGTAGAGCAGGTGGATCATATCGGCATACCCCTGGGCGGCGGCATTGGTGGCGACACCCAGCAGCTTGCCGTCGGCGTCGTAGCCGGCATAGAGCGCGATACCGTCGGCCGGATTGTCGGGCGTCACCGGGATCAGCCCCTGATCACCGATGACGAAGTCCTTGCGCGTGACCGCTCCCGGAATGACCTGGAACACCGCCGCCTCGATGGCGCGGCGCTGGTTCTCGGCGATGATCGGCTTGGTCAGCTGATAGGTCAGCACCACCAGGAATCCCGACAGCATGGCGATGCCCATCAGGGTGCGGATCATCGGCCCCGCCGGGGTCGACGGCCGTTGCATGACTTCGCTTTCCGGTGTGCTCATTTGCCCGTCCTCTGCGCTCCGAACACACGCGGCTGGGTCAGCTGATCGATCAGCGGAGTGGCCGCATTGCCCAGCAGGATGGCGTACATCACCCCCTCGGTGAGGCCGCCGAAGAGGCGGATGACCACCGTCAGCACGCCGATCAGCAGGCTATAGATGACCACCCCCAGCGGGGTCACCGGCGAACCGACCATGTCGCTGGCCATGAACCAGGCGCCGAGCATGAGGCCGCCGGAGAAGAGTACGAACAGCGGATCGGGATACTGGGCCGGGTCGATCAGGTAGAAGACCCCGGCGGTGGCGGCGGCGCCGACCATCACCATCACCGGGATACGCCAGTCGAGCATGCGTCGGATGGCGAGATAGAGTCCGCAGGCGAGGATCAAGAGGGCGGATGTCTCGCCGGTGGATCCGGCGGTGGTGCCCAGCAGCAGATCCAGGGTGTCGGCCTGGATGCCCTCGAACTTCTGCAGCGCCAGCGGAGTGGCACCGCTGAAGGCGTCGACCTTGACCGAGGCGACCCAGTCGCCAATGGCGGGCGCCTGCAGGAAGGGCGGGGTCAGGCTGGTGGGCACGAAGCTGGTGAAACGGCCCTCGAAGAAGGCGGGGGTCCAGGTGGTGATCGCCACCGGAAAGGCGGCCTGCACGAAGGCACGACCGATCAGGGCCGGATTCATGGCGTTCATGCCGAGACCGCCGAACAGGGCCTTGCCCATGGCGATGGCGACGAAGCCGGCCACCGCGCCCATCCAGAGGGGGAAGCCCGGCGGCAGGGTCAGGGCCAGCAGCAGGCCGGTGATGGTGGCCGACCAGTCGCCGAGGGAACTCGGTCTGTCGTTGAGGCGGTTGAACAGCCGTTCGCTGCCGAGACAGCTGGCGGTGACCACCGCCAGCAGGGCCAGGGCGCTGAGCCCGAACTGCCAGACAGTGAAGGCACAGATCGGCAGCAGGGCGTAGACCACGTTGCGCATGATGCGCACCACGTCGTCCCCGGCATGGGCGTGGGGCGAGGTGCGCAGCTCGATGGTGGGTTTTTTTCTCATGTTTGAATTGGGTGTTTATAACGCAAAGGGTGCAATGAAGCGCAAAGGGCGCAAAGGGTTTTGAATGTACATGACTTTACGATCATTTCGAATCTTGGCGTTCTGTGCGTCAGATGGACAACATGCGTTCGAGCATTCTTTCTCCCAAGGCGGAAGGGCAAAATTAGGGGGCGCTAAATTCAAGCTATGGCCTCTAAGGCCTTCCTCTTCCCGGTACTCTCCCTCCGGGAGAGCGGGTGTGCTTGGAGAGCTGGCAGCCCGTATTGAAAATCCTTCGCGGGCTTTGCGCTTCTCTGCGTCCTTTGCGTTATAAAACCACATCACGCCGCCTGCTCCCGGTTGATCGCCTTGGCGATGCGGAAGTATTGCACCAGCGGGATGTTGGACGGGCAGACGTAGGAGCAACAGCCACACTCGAAACAGTTGTTGAGGCTGTAGTCCTCGGCCATCTCACCGTAGCGGCGCTTGGCGGCCAGCTGGCCCAGCATCGAGGGATTGAGATGCATGGGGCAGGCCTGCACGCAGCGTGCGCAGCGGATGCAGGGCCAGATCTTGTGGCTCTCCTCCTCGATGGAGGGCTCGCTCAGCACCAGCAGGCCGGAGGTGCCCTTGGTGATCGGTGTCTCCATGGCGGAGACCGCCGGGCCCATCATGGGACCGCCGAGGATGAATTCGGTGCGGCTGCCCTCGTAGCCCACCTGCTCCAGGATATGGCGGATCGGGGTGCCGAGCGGGACCAGATAGTTGCCCGGTTTCACGATCCCGGGTCCGGCCACGGTGATCACCCGCTCGATCAGCCCCTGACCGGCGGGCAGCAGTTGGCCGAGGGCGGCCAGGGTGCCCACGTTGTTGACCACCACGCCCACGTCGGCGGGCAGGCCGCCGGCCGGTACTTCGCGATTGAGCACCGACTTGATGAGCATCTTCTCCGAGCCTTGAGGATACTTGGTCTCCACTGCCTCGACCCGGATTTCGCTGCCTTTGGGCACATGCTTTCGCAATACCTCCACCGCGTCCATCTTGTTGTCCTCGACACCGATGATGGTCTGGCGGGTGCCGGTGGCCTGCATGGCGTAGCGGATGCCGCGCATCAACGCCTCGGGCTGCTCCAGCATGATGCGATGGTCGCAGGTCAGGTAGGGCTCGCACTCGCAGCCGTTGACGACCAGGGTGTCGACCTGTTTCTCCTTGGGGATGGTCAGCTTCATGTGGGAGGGAAAGGCGGCGCCGCCCAGACCCACCATGCCGGTATCCTGAATGGCCTGGATCATCTCCTGAGGGGTCAGCTCGCCCATCGCACGCGGACGGCTCCAGAGCACCTCCTGGGTGGAGCCCTCGTAGACGTCGATAACGATGGCGTTGGTCTTCGGACCCTTGGGGGTCGGCATCAGCTCGATGCCGCGCACGCGGCCGGTGGCGGGGGCATGCAGAGGTACGGAGAAGTTGCCGTCGGCCTCGGCGATGGGCTCGCCGCGCACCACCTCCTGGCCCTTTTTGACCAGCGGGATGGCGGGCTTGCCGATGTGTTGATCCAGCGGCAGCACCAGCTGCGCCGGGAAGGGCAGCCGGCGAATCGGCTTATCCGCCGTATCCTTGTGATAGGGCGGATGGATGCCGTGGGTGAAGGTCTTGGCCCCGAACAGCAGGTCTAACAGTCCCATAGCATGTGCCTCCCCTCAGTGGACGGACCGCTCGGTCCGTCCATGACAGATGAGGCCGGTGTTGCCAGCGTCGATCACAGATGCCACCGCCGATTACTGGTACTTCGCAGCCCGCTTGACGAGCTTGTCCAGGTCCTTCTCCGAGGCGTTCCAGGGCGTGCCGGGATGGATGCACCCGGCGGTGCACTTCTCGGCCGCCTTGACGATGTCCTTGTAGGCGCCGCCCTTGGGATCGATGATGGTGGCCTTCTTCTCGTCGTTGTAGGCGAAGATCTTGGGATTGAGCTCGGTGCACTCGTCGCAGGCGGTGCACTCCGGGGTATCGATCCAGACCGGTTCATAGTCGCCCATCTCGGTGCCGCCGTTGCCGCCACCGATGGCGGGTGCGGCTGCGGCGCCGTTGGCCGAGAGTGATCCGGCCAGGGCGTTGGCGTTACCGCTGGCGGCCAGCGAGAGCAGGGTGGAGCTCAAGCGGTTGGCCATGTCGACCTTGGCCTGATCGACCAGGGCCTCCACATCGACCTTGTTCATCTCGCCGGCGATGCCCTTGAGCTGGCGCCAGAAGTGGCGTCGTTCGTCGCAGGAGCGGGCGATCTCCTCGGCGCAGATGACCCGCATCAGGCGGTTCTTGCCGTCCACCGCCCAGATGTAGGGGAACTTGCCTTCCCGGTCGTCGTCATCCAGATCGATGAACTCGTGCATCGGCACCATGTCGTCGTTCCAGGTCTCCGGCGGCGCCTTGCGGAACTGTTTGCGGAAGCGGCCCTCGGTGAGGGCGAAGTCGGCGAAGGTCATGGGCACCTCCAGCTTCTCCTCCTCGCCCTTTTCGTTCTGGTAACTGAGGCTGTAGACCGGCCAGTCGTCCTCCAGCGCCGGGTTGCCCTCCAGGTCGATACACTCCTCGATGGTCTCGCCGGCGTCCGGATCGTACTTCATCAGCGGATAGGCGCGGCTCTCGACCGCCAGCTTCGACTGCTCATAGGCGGCGTCGTCGCCCACGCCGTGCTCCGGCGGGCAGACCGCGTAGATGTTGAACAGGGCCGGGTTGCGGCTGTTGAGACCGTCGATATAGCCCTCGATCAGGTGGGTGGTGTTGCTGATCGCGCTCTGCAGCACATAGGTGGTGCGGTGGGCGATACCGATCAGGGAGACCTCTTTGCGCATCTCCTGCTTGCCCTTCCAGGCCTTGCCGTAGGGGCTCATGTCGGCGATCTGGCCGATGTAGCCCGAGGTGCAGGCCTGGCCGCCGGTGTTGGAGTAGACCTGGGTGTCGAGCACCAGCACCTTGATCGGCATGCCGGAGGCCAGCGCGCGGGAGAGGTTCTGGAAGCCGATGTCGTACATGGCGCCGTCGCCACCGATGGAGACCACCGGTGGGCAGAGCAGCCACTCTTCATCGGAAAACTGCTTCCAGTTGAACTGCTTGAAGTGGTCGTCGTGCTCGGCCGGATTGTACTTGCCGGCCAGCTCCAGCTCCGCTTTGCGGATGGCGGCGAAGCCGTCGGCCATCTTGTGCATGTGGCCCTCGAACAGGCCCATGGCCATGGAGGGGCTGTCCTGGAACAGGTGGCTGGCCCAGGGGAAGGGGTAGGGGTTGTAGGGGTAGGTGGAACCCCAGACCGAGGTACAGCCGGTGGAGTTGACGATGCCCATCTCGGCGCGGCCGGTGTTGGTGACGCCCTCGAGATAGCGCCACTTGAGATCGCGCAGCTGATCCAGCAGCTTGGTGACCCACTGCAGCCACTCGCGATCGATGACGGTCTTCTCGTGGCCGGCATCCAGGTTCTCGCTGAGGCCGGAGAGGGTCAGGTCGCCGTCGGTGGCCGACGCCTGGGCGATGGCGCTGGCGCTGCTGAGATCGACGCCGGCGGCCAGTTTGAGGCGCACGTGCTGTTCCAGCTGTTCGATCAGCTTGCCGATGCGTTCCACCTGGGTCTTCACCCGCGGCTGCATGAGTGCGGTCACGGTGCTGGTGAAGAGGTGGATGATGGTCTTCTCGCCGCAGCCGAGACAGGCGCCGTCGCCGCAGACCATGGCGCTGTAGTTGTCCTTGTCGAGCAGCAGGGTGTGCAGGGCGCCGATCTTCTCGTCCAGGTCGTCGATGCGGTTGAAGCTGGCATCGGTGGTGGGCAGGTCGAGCCAGAAGGCCCAGTCGCTGCGCATCTTCTCGATCGCCGCCTCGTCCTGGTGGGTGGCGACCAGGGCGTCGTCCTCGCAGACGTCCACGCACTCCATGCAGCCCTTGCAGGTGTAGGGGTTGACGGTGATGGAGAAGAGACCGCCGCTGCCCTTGTTCTTCTTCTCCAGGTTGTTCCAGTAGGGCTTGGTGACGGAGAAGTCGAAGTCGACCATGGCCTGCAGGAAGAGACCGAACTCCTCTTCCAGTGCCGGGCGCTGTTCCTCCTCCAGTTCGGTGGCGGCGATGGTCTCGAGCACGGCTTGATCGAGCAGGGTGCGGACCTCGGCCGCCTCGCCGGCGACATTGAGCAGGTCGCGCAGGCGCTTCTCCACGTTGCGGCTCTCGCGGCGCAGGTACTGGGTCGGGCGACCGCCGGTCTCGATGCGGTTGATGGCGGTGTTGAAGACGTCGCTGACTTTGCTGACCAGGCCGGGGATGGAGCTGTCGGGGCAGAGGGAGTAGCAGTCACCGCAGGCGGTGCAGTTCTCCGCCACCCACTTCGGATAGTCGAAGCGGATCTGGGTCAGGTCGCGGAAGACACCGGTTGAGGCCGGCATCAGGGAGAGGGCCTGGTAGGGATCGGCCAGGTTGTCGGAGCCCTTGCCGGTGGCGTAGAAGCTGCCGGTCTGCTCCCAGAATCGGTGGATGTCGGAAACACCGCCGTCGGCCTGGGGTAGCTGTTTGAGCATGATCGGCAGCTTCGGCACCACTTTCTGCGGTTGCTCCGCAACGGCGCCCACCACCTTGTCGGTGATCTCGTGGATCTCGTCGAAGCCACGGCGCACCACGCGCAGGTTGTCCTCCACCACGCGGCGGCCCTTGCTGCCGAACTTGTGCTCCAGCTGGTCCTCGATGGCGGTGAAGAGCTTCTTCTCGTCGAGTCCGGCCATCTCCATCAGCGGCGAGCCGGCGAAGAAGGCGCCCTGGAAGGCGTTGCCCTGCATACGCAGCTGCAGCTCGGGGTTGGTGGCCTCTTCGCGGGCGATCTTGAAACCGTCCACGTAGAAAACGTGGATCTCGTTATCGACGATCTGCTGCTGCATCCAGCGCGGGAAGCCCTGCCACACCTCGTCGGCGCTGCCCAGGTTGGACTGGATGATCAGGGTGCCGCCCTTTTTCAGACCGCTGAGCGGGTTGGAGTGGTGAAAGACGTTGGGATCGGGGCTCAGCACCACGTCCACATAGTGGTATTCGCAGTTGAGCGGAATCGGGGTCGGCGCCGCCGCCAGGTAGTAGGTGGTCGGCTGGCCCTTCTTCTCGGAACCGTACTTGGGATTGGCCTTGATCTCGTAGCCCAGCAGATCGTAGAGGGTCATGACCAGGTTCTTGCCAGTGGTGATGGCGCCCCAGCCGCCCACCGAGTGCATGCGCACGGTGATGGAACCCTCCGGCATCAGGTTGGGGTTCTCGGAGCCGTGCACCGCCATCTCGCCGATGTTGGGGTAGGCCTCCAGCAGCTTCTGGATATGGATCTCCTGCTTGGGGGTGGCGGCGTCGCGCACGAAGTCGATGCCGAGGTAGAAGAACTTGCGGTGCGGGCCCTCCGGCAGCATGTTCTCCACCGCGCCGATCAGCGCCTCCGGCTGCAGGTCGCGGGAGCCGAGGCCATAGGCGCCCGAGTAGAGGCGCGGGGCGTCGCTGAGGCGGTCGTAGCTGTCGTATTTGGGGTAGGGCAGGGTCTTCTGCTTTTCGGCGGCGGCCTGGCCGTTTTCGATACACTTGGAGAGCGCCGCGCGCACCTCGCGCATGAGCGGCAGATCCTCGGCCAGGGGTTGGTCGGTACGTTCCAGCACACAGACACCCTTCTTGCCCTTCAGCGCTTTGCCCAGCAGATCGCCGGGGAAGGGGCGGAACATGGTGATGTCGATGACCCCGACCTTGAGCTTGCGGGTCTTCTCCAGATAGTCGGCCACACCCTGGGCCTGCACCACCATGGAGCCCATGCCGATGATCAGGTAGTCGGCCTTCTCCGCCTTGTAGGCGCCGATGCGACCGTAGCGGCGGCCGGTCAGCTCGTGGTACTCGTCCATCACCTGGTCGGCGATCTCGGGGATGTGCTGGAAGAAGTAGGGGCGCTGGGCGGCCACGGTCTGCATGAAGGCATCCTGGTTCTGCACCGAACCGGAGAGCATCGGGTTGTCCACGTCCCAGATCGCCGGCACGCGACGGCGGGTCTCGCCGTAGAGCAGCTTCTGGGCCGGTGTGGGGCATTCGATCTGGTCGTCGGGACGGCCGAGAAACTCCTCGATCAGCGCCCGCTCAGGTACCTGCAGGGGTTCGATCAGGTGGGTGGTGAGAAAGCCGTCCTGGGCCACCGCCGCCGGGGTCAGGGAGAGTTCGGCGATCTTGCGCCCGATCAGGTTCAGATCGGCCGCGCCCTGGGCGTTGTTGGCGAAGACCTGGAAGAAGCCGGTGTCGTCGATGCAGTGGAAGTCGTCGTGGCCGCAGTGGACGTTGAGCGACGCCTTGGTGATGGCGCGGCAGCCGATGTTGAGCACATAGGGCAGGCGCTTGCCGACCGCCGCGTAGAGCGACTCGTGCATGAAGGCCACGCCCTGGGCGGAGGAGAAGTTGGTGGCGCGCAGACCGGTCATCGACATGCCGGCGGTGACCGCGGCGGCGGCGTGTTCGGACTCCGGCTCGATGAAGATCAGGGAGCGGTCGGAGATGTTGACGTGACCCTTGGCGGTCTCCTCGGCCCAGTATTCACCCATCTGGGTGGAGGGCGTGATGGGGTAGGCGCCGGCGGCATCCGAGGCCTCGCGCTCGCACATGATGACCGCGCCGTTGCCGTCCATCGCCATGCGGATACCGGGATACTTGAAGGTCTTCTCGTCTTTTTTACCGAACATTGAACACTTCTCTTGCTTCTAATAATAAAAATGACTCACGGGGTCCTCTGGCCAGAAGGCGCATTGCCGGCGAACCCCGAAGCGATCAAACGGATCGCAAGTTACATGGGCAGGGCTTCGCTGCGGATGATGCGCTTTGCCTGAGATCCCTTGATCATGCTCCCGGCGTCGTCGAGCCAGACGATGGCGCCTGTCGGACAACGCTCGGTGGCGACCCGTGAGGCCAGGTCGTTCTTGCTGTAGTCGATGACGGCCAGATTGTCCCTGATGGTGATCAGACCCTCCGGCGAATCCTTGGCGCAACGCTCACAAGCGGTGCAGGCCACCTCACAGTCTGTTTCGGCCGTGTCGCCGAATTCTAGATTCTTGCAGGCGATCCACAGACGGTGATCGACGGTGTGGATAGAGAAGAGTCCCTTGGGGCAGATCTCAACGCAGTCCTCGCAGGCGGTGCATTTGGCGGCATCGACTACCGGCAGGCCGTGCCTGTCCATGGTGATGGCATCGAATTCACACACCTCGGCGCAATCGGCCAGACCGATGCAGCCCCAGGTACAGCCCTTGGGACCGCCGGAGACCACGGCGGCGGCGCGGCAGGAGGCCAGGCCGTCATAGTGCGCCTTCATGCGGGCGACATGGCTGCCACCGGCGCAGGCGAGACGGGCCACGCGCTTGACTACGTCACCGCTCTCCACGCCCAGGTAGTCGGCAATCTCGTGGATGGCGTCCGTACTGCTCACCGTGCACTGGGACGGCGTCACCTTGCCGGCGATCAGCGCCTCGGCGAAAGGACGGCAACCGGCGTTGCCACAGGCGCCACAGTTGGTGGCGGGCAACATGCTCTCGATTTCGTCGATGCGGGGATCCTCGAAGACCCAGAGCTTCTTGTTGGCGAAGGCCAGCAGGGAGGAGAGCAACAGGCCCAGCACGCCCATAAAAAGGATGGCGCTCGAAACGTTCAGTGCGATATCTATATCCATTCCGTCACCTAAGCAGTCACAAACCCGTCATTAACGTGAAACCTCACAAAGTGTAATGATGGACTAAGTATTGAACTATGGAATGGAGTCAATAGAAAATATTGGGTATATCAATGAAAGAAGGTGTCATCCCCGCTCGTCACCGACTGAAGCCACGCTCTGACATTGAGTTGCGGGCCGCCATGCCACTGATAACTCTAGTCTTGCACTCCTTGATTTCAACCATGCCGTGGTATCAGGGAATGGTGCGTCGGGTCAGTGATTCAGGGAACTAAACGACTCAGTCTATTTGAGCGCGTGGCCGGTAGCCCGGATGCAGCGAAGCGGAATCCGGGATGGCATGCGCTTTACCCTGGATTCCGTCCAGGCTACTCCTGCTTTGCACAGGTCGCTATGCCGCGTAGATAGGCTCAGAACGACGACTGGGGGGATCTTACAGGGAGGGTAAGTAAAGGACGATTTAGCCGGACACCTGTTTAAGAGGGTGCCCGGCTGCAGGTTGAGAACGGCTCAGTCGGGTCTCCGACTACATGCGGCCACGGTCCCGGCCACCGGTCTGGACAGGAACCACGCCCTGTACCTGGTTGCCGGCGCCTCCGGCTCCCGGCGTCACGTTGTCGTTGCCGCCGCCGGTCACGGCGCCGGCACCGTATTGAATCTCTGACAGGAAGGCGTCGTTGTCGTCCTTGTACTCCATGCGCAGATTGTGAATTTCGTTCGGCATGTTGGCCCAGCCTTCGCCCCAGATGCTCATATGGTCCGCCTGGGCGACGCCGGTGATGGTGAGGGCGGCGAAGCCAGCGAGCAGCGCCTGTTTGATCGGTGTCAGTTTCATGGTGGATACCTCCTGGTCAGTTATCGGGTCAATCTGTTCGGGCGTCGGTTGCTCAAAGACGCCCTGTGGGTCTGATAAAACTCTAGCAACGGAGCGTTGCCTGCCGGTTTCCGATATGTAGCCGATCTGTATCCAGCCTGTTTCAAGCTGTTTCACCCATCGAGACCACTTCAGCCAGCAAACATATAATGAGGACTGGACATGTAATTTAAGGAAGAGACTGATGAGCTCGCATCTGCGCAACCACCTCCCGTCGGCGACGGTTTTCCTGAGCATTTGTTTGATATCGGGCGGCATGCCGATGGCTGCCGGGGCGGAGAGTCGTCCCGACGAGAAGCCGGGCTATAGCATGGGAGGATTCCATGTGTTGCCGGAAATCGAGGTGACCGGTTACTACGACGACAACATCTACGCCACGAAACAGGCAAAGGAGTCCGATATGGTGGCGGTGGTGTCGCCTACCATAAAGATGGATTCCCTCTGGGAACGTCACAGCCTGGATCTCGGGGCCGGCGCCGTGATCGGGCGCTATCTGGACAACTCCACCGAGGACTACGAGGATTTCTGGTTCAAAGGCGATGCCGAGCTGGAACTCACCGAGGCTTCCCAGATCTATGGCGGGGCAGGCTACAGCTACAATCACGAAAGCCGTGACTCCAAGGAGAGTGCACAGCAGGCGGTCGATGAACTGACGACCTATGATGCGCGCACACTGCAGCTTGGTATCGATCAGCGATGGGGGCAGACGCTGCTGAAGCTCGGCACAACCTACGAAGCATTGGACTACGATAACGTCGGCACCCTCTATAACGACGACCGGGACCGGAAAGTGAGGGGGCTTGGCTTACGCGTCAGCAATCCCATCGCCAACCAGACTTCGCTCTATGTGCAGGGTGTGTTCAATCAGCGCCGTTATGATGATGCCCTTGATCAGTTTGGCTATGACCGGGATTCGGAAGGCTACAACGCTGTCGTCGGGCTGAGCCGTGAGTATCGGGGCGGGCATAGAATCGAGGCCTTTGTCGGCTATCTGGAACAGGAGTACGAAGACAGTCGCTTCGACCGCCTGAGCGAACCGAATTATGGTCTTGATCTGCATTGGTTTCCTACCGGCGGAACCAAACTGACCGCAAAGCTGGAACGCTCTTCCAACGAGACGACAGAGGTCGGTTCCGCCGGTTACCTCTACACCAGTTTCGATCTTCAGCTTGACCGCAAACTCGTCAGCGATCTGTTGGGTTACCTCAACTACAACCATGGTCTGGCTGAGTTTCAGGATGTCGGCAGGGAGGATGTCACCCAGTCGGTGGGCCTTGGCGTGAAGTACTACATGAGTCCCAGGGTGATGATTACCGCAAGCTACAGCCATATCGATAACGACTCCAATGATCTGAACAGTGTCAGTCCGGTCGTAGGCACTTATGACTATACGCGTGATCTGTTTTTTATCACCCTACGTGCCAGGCTTGCGCCATAGGTGTGGTTTCAAAGGGGTTCGGGTAGGTAGAGAAGAACCTCTTCAAATACCCGAACCCAGAGTGAAACTTGAGCCGGTTAACTTGTCTTGAGCTAGGTCATTCCCATCCTGCGACGAGAGATTATGTGTCGAAAAAATTTACACCTATATTTCGATAATTAACGTAAAACAAAAAAAGCACAAAATTGAATTTTTCAGAAAATGAAAAAAACGAAATGAAAAACAAGAGCCGATCT
The DNA here is from genome assembly GCA_050300835.1 of Sedimenticolaceae bacterium. Taxonomy (GTDB): domain Bacteria; phylum Pseudomonadota; class Gammaproteobacteria; order Chromatiales; family Chromatiaceae; genus Thiodiazotropha. Next base: position 10,820 of record JBNKYJ010000188.1, on the reverse strand, counting down.
ATGAAAATAAAATAATTAATAGTGAAGAAGAATCGGTTGGCTGGGTTATCTACCCGTTTGTCGAAGAAGTTTACAATTTGAATACCAGACAGGAAAACTTGGTAAATATATCCCATTGTTTATCTTTGCCGATCTCGCCATTGGTATGTAACGTGCCTAAGCATTTCACGAACATTTAACGGAAATGTTCCACCTCTCCGTTTCGACGCAAGCTGGTGACTCGTTAAGCGCAATGCAAGGAGGTATATCGGAGCAGTCAATGGAGCCATCGAGTCCATAACATACAACAACTCATTCCATACTTTTGGCGCCCTTCCAAGGTGCCGATGACCACTCGGGGAAAGCAGAGGAAATAGGCAGTCTTATCATCTTCGATAGGACCGCGGAAATGCGTTCGCAACGAACGCATATGGATCGCATGAAATATGGAGGTTTTATGAAATTCCTGTCCCTTACCATGGCGATGTTGCTCGCCAGCACGCCGGTGCTTGCCGACGATGGCGAACTCACATCGAAGAATATTTCCCGTAACTCAAAACTCACGGTGGAACCTGAAGCGTTGGGTCTCCACACAGCAGAAGCGGAACATGCCTTCATCGATATGATGAAATTCTATGTGCCTTCCCAGGCGGCCAGCGGGCAGTTGACACCGATCGAGTACAACAACATCGACGAAAACCTTGTCGAGACACTCGAGGTGGCCAAGCCGCTGCTCAGCGTCTATATCAACGGTCCCGCCGTGGGGGTGGAGGATACGCCGTTCGCCCACAGCTTCATGGACACCTTCGGTGCCGTGAGCCTGGATGACGGCACCACTTGGAAACCGGTCAACCTCTCGGAAACGGCGGACCAGAGCTCGTTCGAAATCGAGGAGGGCTTCACCATCGATAAAAACCTCCCGGTGGCGGAGGCGGATGCGGCCACGCCCACCATCTCGGAACATGAGTTGGAGGCAACCAGGAAGAAGGGCTATACCCTGCATGCCAAGGGTGAGGATGCACCGCGGAAGGCCCGGGTCACTATCAGAAACGCCCAGACACTGGCCATCCTGGGAAGGGACAAGGCCAGCAAGAGCGGTGAGTGGGAGGTCGAGATCAAGAAACTCGAACATGCCCCTTGCACCATCCAGGCGGGGGTGAGAGACGTCTGGGGCCCTCCGGTGGAAGTGGAAGGCGCTCCGGAGGATTGCGACTCGGGTATCACCGAGGTTACGGCCTATCCGGGCGGTGTCCACAACGTCTTCCACGCCACAGCGGGCAACAAGGTGCTGGTGGCCTGGCCGAGCCGTTTCTGCCGTTCCGGTCAACCGGCCTACTCCTACGCCTATGACGGCGATGACGATGGCAAGGATCCCGAGCTTGTCGCTAAGCGCGATGCCATCGAGGCCTATCTCGGTATCGATGTCACCACGGATCTCTATCTCACAGACCTGTTCGGTGTGGCGGGATCTCAGGGCTCCATCGATTTCGCCGACGAGGGCTATCCCCAAGCGGGCGAAGTCCCCTTCGGATGTGTCTGGACGGCCCGTGGTGTGCTGTTGCCCGGTGACGATCCCAGAACCGCCGATGTGGAGGAGGCATCGCACATGGTCTGGACCAAGGCGGAGCGCCTGACCTCCGGTCGTCGTGATCCCAACCGTATCGAGGTCAATGGCGTGGCCGGTGCCGGTTTCGTCATCACCTGGCAGGAGGATCCCGACGGCTTGCGTCCCGGCCAGGGTGAAGGTCCCGGCGAAGGCTGGTCCGGCGCGGTGGCGCACGACAAGACCGACGTCTGGTACAGCTTCATTCCGTGGCAGTATTTCGATCTGGTCGAGGACCCGGCGGATGATCTTGCCGAACCGCTCAACATTGCCGTGCATGACCTGACCCTGAGCGGCCGGCCCCAGGTCTATGTGCCCATGGCCGTGCCCATGCGTCTGACCAACAACGACAAGTGTGTTCCCGGCGTGACCACGGAACGGTTCAGCTACTGCAACTATGATGTTGCTCAAGACTACGGTCTGCAGGACTTCTGCGCCGATGTGGTCTCCATTCCGCAGGGCCCGCAAGGCACTCCGGGAGACATCTGTGTGAATGCGGAAGGTCTGCCCAATCTGGCCAACACCGCCTCCACGCGGCCGCGCCTGTCACTGCAGGGTTACGACTCGGACGGTGAGGACGGCGTCGACAGCGCCTGGGTGATCGTAGCCTCGGAAGAGTCGAAGGGACTGGGCCGCTATCAGTTCCTGCCCGACGGTACGCCCTGCGACGAGGATGCGCCCGACGCCTCCCCCGACTGCACGGCGGACATCGGCAAGAACCAGTGGTACTTCAGCTTCGACATGGGTGATCCCGCCACTTCCACGACGGCGGATGAGCCCAACGGACTGGTGCAGAACCTGGTCAAGCAGGGCAATCTGCTGAACCAGCCGGAGGTCGACTGGCGTACGGGCGAGTACTATCCGGCGATCAACACCTCCGAGATGTGGGATTTCGGCACCTACAACTACGATCTCTGGAACACCGAGATCGCACGCCGCTCCAGTCTGCTGGTGCAGTCGATCGGCAAGGCGGACAACAGCGAGAACCGTCTGCTCGCCATCCCCTCCTGGAAGCAGGGGGCCATGCGTCAAGGCGGTCCCGCCGATACCATGCTGAGGCGAATCGTTTTGCCGGCGGGCTATGAAGGTGACGAGGGCATTGCGCTCAATCCCTATGCCTTCGAAAACATGGTGTGTAGCGAATGGCTGGTGGATCCGGGTGTGAATCCCTACTATCCGGGCGGCATCTGCAACGATCCGGCAACCAACCTCTCGAGTGTGGTGCCCGACGAGTGTCTGGATACGGATACGGATGCCGGGACGCCCTGTCCGACAGTCGATTTCGCGAGTTCGACCTACGGCATCGGCGACACCAATCCGATACTCCAGGGCTACATCCAGGGCGAGGGCAACACCATCAAGGTGCTGACCTGGCATCAGTGTCCGTCCGACGGCGTGGCACAGGATACCAGCGAGCTTGAAGGTGCCTACTTCGACTGCAGTACCGACAGCCGGACCGACGCCTTCGTCAACCTGCAGGATCAGAGCTGGTACAACCCGCTCGATGTCTCCAAGGGCCATCGTGGCTTCCTCGACGGTGACTTCGTGATGTTTCTCTATGCCTGGTCACCGAACTGGCGCCTCAACGCCGTTGGCAACGACCGTTACGATCTCTATGTGCGGCGGTCTTTCGACGGTGGCCAGACATGGACGACCCTGCCTTCGACATTCACGGCAAGCGACGACCTGGACTATACGGGTGGCGGAACGGTCACCTGTGAGACTTATCGCTCGACCCTGACCCAGGTACCGCAGGCTCCGGAACCCCATGTCTGTTACGACTACCCGACCGGTGGCAACGAGCAGGCGCGCAACGTCACCCAGCACAAGCGTATGCGTATCACCACGCTGGATCCGCGTTATGCGCCGACGGCGGCCACCATCGGCAGTGATTGTGTGAGCAATCTGAATCTGCCGGGTGATGTCGATGCCTCGGCGTGGAGTTGTGATGACAACTCGACTCTGGACTCCGATCTGAGGAATCCCTCGCGTTACTTCATGGTCTATGAGACCGGTGACAACACCACCGTGACCGAGGGTGAAGCCGAGCCGCTCGATCTCTACTACAGCCGGGCCGTCAACTTCGGTGACGACTACCTGGTATGGGCGGAGGAGAGCGACCTGAGCGTCTGTTATCCGGCCGATCCCCATGGCGACGAGGATGTCATCGGAACCGTGCTGGAAGGCTCCGGTTTCTGCAATGAGTTCGATCGACTCAACACCGGTGGCGATACCCACTCCAGCGAGGCCAACCTGGAGGGTAATCCGGACGGCTCCAAGCTCTATGGTGTTTGGGCCCAGTGGGTGTTTGACGAGACGGGAGAAGAGATTGTCGAGTCCAATGCCCAGGCACGGCGAGTCTGGTGGATCGAGAACTATATCTCGGATGACATCGACAACACCTGGGGCAAGCTGATCGGTGGCGGTGGCACAGGTGCCGAATAACCTCCGCAACGCACGATAAGGCGTGCACCTGAACGGCGGGTCGCCTTGGGGCGGCCCGCCATTCTTCAGCGAATCATTGCGACATGGGTAGCGTCATGCGGGTGATGAGAGCGGCGTTTTGATGGGCAGACTACCTTCTGCCGCCCGGACTCCCGTGTCCCCCCGGGCCGCCGGGTCCCGCACCGCCGGAGGCGCCTGTGCCGGGTGTCCCGTTCATGTCTGAAAACGAGCGTCGCGATTCATAACCCATACCGAACCAGGTCCAGTTGTCCTTTCTGTCCTCATCCTCCCAACTCTGCATATTGGAGGATTGCTCCGGTGCTTCATCAGCGTTCACAGCACCGGGCGTCTCCTCAGCCCAGGCGTTTGTGGCCATGGCCGTCGAAATCAGCAGAAGCAGCAGGATTGGTTTGGAATTGCGCATAACTCTTTCGCCGCAGTCGATTCAGGGAGACTCAGCGTCGCCCGGCTCCGCGACCGGCTCCACTGACGGCGCGTGAACCCAAGGAAGAGGAGCCGCCACCCATGGCCGCGCCACCCCCCATCCTTTGGTACATTGAACCATCGGTGCTGAAGCCCTGTCCAGCCGGGCGCTCGTCGAACGCGTAGGGGTCCAACAGGCGGTTCGGTTGATCCCGCTGATCGCCGGACAGCGCCGGGTCACGGGTATGACTGGCATCCATCAGCCGATCAGGGTCTCTCAGCCTGTCCTGATCCTTGGTCTGGTCCTGATCCTTGGTCTGGTCTTGATCCTTGATCTGGTCCTGATCCTTGATCTGGTCCTGATCTTTGGTTCGATCCTGATCCTTGATCTGGTCCCGATCCTGGGTCTGGTCCTGATCTTTGATCGGGTCCGCATCGGACCCGGCTTCATGCTTCTCAAGACGGTTGCGCTGTGCCTCTTCCTTTTCCGCCTCGTTCACGCGGTGACGAAGGCGGTCGGCTTCGCCCTCGTTCTTGAACTGTTGTGCCGTTCCTTTACCGGCCGCAAGCTGTTCACCCGCTTGGAACTGACTGCTGTCTGACGCCGGAGTGGCCTCACCGGAGTCCGCCGATACCGAGAGCGCCGGCAGCACCATGGCGAGTAAAAGTGAAAGGTGTAATACTTTGCGTTGAACGTACATGTTCGACCTCCTGTGTGAATACTTTGATCTAGCATCTACAGATTAGGAGGAAGCTGTTTCCCGCTAATTACCGAGGATTGAGCAACTGTTACAGGTTGTTTCACCTTCAGTTGACGGTAGGTCTCAATGGGATAGTGTTTACAGGCCCTAAAAGCGAACTGGAACAGGCATGGATAAACAGAAGGTCTTGGTCGTCGATGACGACCCGAAACTGCTCGATCTCGTCATCAAGTTCCTGATCAAGGAGGGATACGACGTGGCCGGTGTCGGCAGCGGTCAGGCCATGGATGACTTTCTTTCCAAACAGAGCGTGGATCTGATCGTGCTCGATCTGATGCTGCCGGGAGAGGATGGCTTGTCGATAGCCCGTCGCCTGCGTGCCGGCAGCGCCATTCCGATACTGATGCTCTCGGCGCGTGGCGAGGATATCGATCGCATCATCGGCCTCGAAGTGGGGGCGGACGACTATCTGGCGAAACCGTTCAATCCCCGGGAGCTGGCTGCAAGGGTCAAGGCCATACTGCGACGAACCCAGGAGTTGAACCGGGCCGGCGTCTATGAGTCGCTGGCGTCGGAGCGTTTCCGCTTCGGTGACTATGTGGTCAACCTGACCACCAATTCGGTTTCCCGTGACGGTGAACAGATCAATCTCACTGCCGGTGAATTCACTCTGCTCGAAGTTTTCGTCAAGCATCCCAACCGGGTGCTGAGCCGTGATCGTCTGATCGAACTGATCAAAGGTTATGAACGCTCACCCTACGATCGCAGCATCGATGTACGCGTGACCCGCCTGCGCAAGAAGCTGGAAAGCAATCCGGATCAGCCACAGTACATCCGTACGGTCTGGGGGCGGGGCTATATCTTTACACCCCAGGGAAATCAAGAGGCATCGTGAGGCTTAGATTCCATAGCGGTACGCTTTTCGGCAGGACGGCCACCGCCTTCACACTGGCCTTTCTCTTCTTCTCCCTCTTTTCACTGAGTCTGGTGGTCTACTTCGTCACCACGCCATTGACCCAGCGGGTGGCCAACGACCTCTCGGCACTGGCGGTGTTGACGACCCAGATTTGGGTGGAGCTGCCACCCGGCACCCGTCCCGATTTCGAGCGGGAGATGCGCGAGCATCATGACATCATCATCGGTCTTGCACAGCAATCATTACCGGTAGACCCCGATCCGGCTTTCTATTTGAAGGATCTGAGCCAAGCCCTCAATGAACGGACGGGGTCTGTGCACGATATCCTCTACGATGTAGAACAGCCCGATTGGCGTTGGGTGGATATCCCCATGGGTGGGCGCCAGATGCGTGTCGGATTCGACACCCACCGCTTCATCACCCGAATCCCGCTGACACTGATTCTGATGATAATCGCCGGCACCCTGATCGCGGCCGTCACCTCGCTGGTGATGGTCAGGCGAATAACGCAGCCGCTGGCGGCGCTGGCCCGTGCGTCGACCCGGATCGGTGAGGGCAGGCGGGGACAGCCCTTGCCGGAAGAGGGCGCGGCCGAACTGGTGGAGCTGACGCGCAACTTCAATCAGATGGAACAGCAGTTACAGGTGTTGATGGAGAACAGGACCACGCTGTTGGCCGGTATCTCCCACGATCTGCGAACCCCGATCGCGCGTATGCAGCTGGCGTTGGAACTGCTCGAGGATAAACCCGACAGCGAGCTGGTGGAGGGGATGCGTGCCGATCTCTCCGAAATGAATGAGATTATTTCGGCCACACTGCAACTTTCAAAAGGCATCTCCGATGAGCACACCCGGCAGACCGAGGTATGCGCGCTGGTTGAAACGCTGGTCGAGGAGTTCCGGCGCAGGGATGCGGAGATGACACTCCACTGTCACGGACGGATCATTCGCGACCTGCCGGTCACGGCATTTCGCCGTGTATTGAATAATCTCTTCGATAACGCCTTACGCTATGGTGAGGGCAAGCCGATCACGGTGAATTGCAGGCAGAAGCAGGGTCAGGTCATCATCGAAGTCGAGGACCAGGGACCGGGCATTCCCGCCGATCAGCGATCGATTGTGCTGCAGCCATTCAAACGCCTCGAGGATTCCCGCAGTCGCGCTTCCGGCGGCAGCGGCCTCGGACTGGCGATCGTCGACCAGCTCTGTCGTATGAATGATTGGCGCTTTGAACTCGACGAGGCGGCGCGTGGCGGCACCGTCGCCAGACTCTATTTGCCATGAGTGAGCCGGTGGTGAGGGTTCCCCGGCCGATCGAGGCCATCTTTCTCCGTGTTCTGTGAAGCCTGTCAATCTGTTCGAAGTGTTCCGTATCAATTGACTAAATATCAATTGGTTAAACGCATCGCGAGTATCCCCGCCAGTGGTAGAACGTCAGTTAACGGGAATAAAGCTCCCACTTTGTTTCAACTGTTACAGCGGTGATCACCCGGGCAACAGATTGACACAGTTTCAAGCGGTGGGGCGACAGTATGATCTCCAGCAACCGGGATGAACCCGGGCCCGCGATTTGGCGGTATAACGACATCATACTGGAGCCCAATATGTTTAAACGACTGTTGTTGACGACCTTCATTATCCTTTCGATCAGTTGCCTGCTCTTTTCGGGATTCTCGATGGCTGGTGGTGGTAAATCAGCGACGGGTGGTCACGGTGATGGCGATCAGCTGCAGCAATCCGCCGAACTCGATGTCAACGAGGCTTCTCACCTGGCTTTCATGCGGGAGGAGGAGAAACTGGCGCGGGACGTCTACACCAAACTGGGTATGCTCTATCCGGAGTCTGCGGTGTTCGGGCGCATCGACGATTCCGAACAACGCCATACGGATGCGGTGAAGGGGATGCTCGAACAGTATGGTCTGGAAGATCCCAACACCAACGATAATATCGGTATCTTCACCGGCGAGGCCTATGGTGACTACTTTACGGAGAAATACGCGTATCTGGTCAACCTGGCCTCAGTCAGCGAACTGGATGCCCTCTATGTGGGGGCCTTTATCGAAGAGCTGGACATGCGGGACATCAACCTTTGTCCCACGGTGATCGTGGAACAGGACAACGGCATTGACGATGAAACCCAGTGCGGACGCCTCTACACCGATCAGTCCGATATCATCACTCTCTATGATTCATTGCTGGACGGTTCAGCCAGTCATCTGAAAGGCTATGTGCGGGCCATCGAGGCGATCATCGGCAAGGGCGCCTACACGGCACAGGTCCTGAGCCAGGAAGAGGTCGATGAGATCCTGGGCCGATAATTCCGTTTCAGCAGCATATGGGCATGGCTTATCGTGAGCGAGGCGAGAGGGTGGAGAGGTTCGTGGGCCATCAAAAGGGCCACAGGCTCCACCCGCTCTCCAGCTCCTCACGACACTTTCCGATCTGGGCGCGGTAGCGGTTGGCGTTGTTGTCCACTTTGCGCGCCACCTGAATCAACCAGGATTTCTTTTTATAGGTGCCCCGTTTGAAGCCGCCGTGGCCCTCGTGGTAGGCCAGGTACTGGTTGTAGGCGTCCCACTTCGAGATCCCCAGCTTCTGATGGCTCAGATTGCCGTACCAGCCGATGAAATCGACCGCATCCTCATAGTCGTCACGGTCGGCCCAGCGGTTGCCGGTCTTCTCCCGATACCAGTCCCAGGTGCTGTCCTTCACCTGGGCATAGCCGTAGGCGGAGGATTTACGGAACCAGGGAATGAACCAGAAGAGCTTGTCGCGGGGCGGTTTGGCGTCGTGCTTGAAACGGGACTCCTGATGAATGATGGCCAGTTGTACGTGAATCGGCACGCCCCACTTCTCGAAAGACTCCTGGGAGGCCTCGTACCAGTCGTCTTTTTCGGTAAAGATGCCGCAGGCGTTGGCGGTGTCTTTGGGCGGGGAGGTGGAGCAGGCGCTGAGCCCGGCCGTGGCGAGTGCAATGATTATTCCCTTAAGTAATTGTTTCGACATCAAATAGTGACTCAGGGTACAGCCGAGGGTTTCATCAAAACCGAAATGCGTATAATAGCGGCCGGTTTAGCGTTAACCGGCGGAGGGAGCAGAGCTCCATCATGACGAATGCCGGTATCAATATAACAAAAGGAGCGATCAATGAAACTTATTCTCTTGGGTGCGCCCGGGGCAGGCAAGGGTACCGTGGCCAAGCGTCTGACCGGACTCGACGGCTCGGTGCAGATCTCGACCGGAGACATTCTGCGCGGCGCGGTTGCCGCCGGCACCGAACTGGGCAAACAGGCTGAAGCCTTCATGAAGGCCGGCGACCTGGTGCCGGACGACCTGATCATGGGCATCATGGAGCAGCGTCTGCAGGAGCCCGATTGCGCCAACGGCTTTCTGCTGGACGGCTTTCCCCGCACCATACCCCAGGCCGAGGCACTCAAGGAGCTGCTGAAAAAGATCGACGTCAGTCTCGACTTCGCCGTCGAAATCGATGTGCCGCGCGACGTGATCCTCGATCGCCTCACCACCCGCCGCACCTGCGTGGACTGCGGCGCCATCTACAACGTCAAGAGCATGCCCCCCAAAGTTGAAGGTGTATGCGACAAGTGTGGCGGCAAGGTTGTCCAGCGTGACGATGAGACCGAAGCGGCGATCTCCAACCGGCTCGATGTCTACAACGAGAAGACGGCTCCCCTGGTCGATTTCTACAAGAACGAAGGCATGCTGCTGACGGTCAGCGCGACCGATAGCGATGCCGTGGTGGAAGCGATTCAGGAACGTCTCGGCAACTGATCGTCAGCTTCGGCTGACGGCCTGAGATGGAAAAGCCCGCTCAAACCGAGCGGGCTTTTTTTTCATTGCACGGTTATCCTGTTCGATACGCCCCCAACACTTCATCCAACGACTGCCGGAGTCACTGAATGTCCGATACGGATGCGCTTCGAGATCCCAACGACAACTGGTTGCAACGCTGGCAGGACCAGAACATCGGTTGGCACCATGTGGAGTTCAATCCCCACCTGCTCAACCACTGGCACGCCCTGCACATGCCGCAAGGGTCACTGGTGCTGGCGCCGCTCTGCGGCAAAAGCCGGGACATGGCCTGGCTGGCGCAGCAGGGCTATCGCATCCGTGGTGTCGAGCTCAGTCCACTGGCCGTGGAGAGTTTCTTCGTCGAGCATGAGTTGGAGCCTGAAGTGACCGCAGTGGCGGGATTCGAACGCTGGCGGGCCGGGCCCTACGAACTCTATTGCGGCGACATCTTCGATCTGCCGCAGTTGGACAACAGCGATATCGATGCGGTCTACGATCGGGCTTCGCTGATCGCGCTCAATCCGCATCAGCGCCAACACTATGCGGAGATGCTGAACAGGCTGCTGCCGGAAAAGAGTCGCATGCTGCTGGTGGCGATGGACTATCCCCAGGAGGAGATGCCCGGGCCTCCCTACAGTGTGCAGGAGTCGGAGGTCAGGAGCCTGTACGAGTCCCGCTTCAAGGTCACACTACTGCATACCCTCGATCTGCTGAAGGATAGCGAACGCTACGGCGACAAGGGCGTGAGCAGGATGGTGGAACAGGTCTATCAGTTGAAGCCCTAGATTCGATAACGGACAGCCTTTCAGCAAGATGCGGTGGGGCTCTGCCCCACCGTTGGGGATGGGGGTGGAAGGTACAGGAATTGCGATCTCTGCAATCACGCTGTGAGGCTTTTCATATGCGTTTCCTTCGGTGCGGCAAGCCGCACCCTACACATGAAC